>DALYIW010000118.1:0-22711 GCA_031970155.1 Coleofasciculaceae cyanobacterium CTOTU46601
TCATCAATTTTTAACTTATAAAGAGCGAGGTTGATAGATAACAGCAACAGTACGATCTGGATTGATTTCAATAACCAAGTCTACCCAACGGCTGTTTCTGGTTAGCGGCGTAATAAATAGCTCTGGGTGGAGGGATTTCCAAAAATAATTGACAAAATGATCTATTTGTGAATTAGTCATGCCTGATTTACCAGTGGCAATCATTTGCTGTTCTGCTTGACGCCGCCACTGTTGACTGAGGCGGTAGTCTGTTGGATAAAGCAGCATTAATTGGTCTAATCGTTCCCACAAGGGTATATAGTCCCGTAGCTGGTCATTCATATCACGAGCAAATGACCGATCTGCTAAAGTCTCAATGGGTGCTGGCAGTAGACTATCAAATACGGTAGGGTCAATAGGTCGAACCCCAACAAACCAGCCTTCAAATAGCACAATATCCACACCTTCTATCATTTCAGGAGTGGTGCGATCGCCACTACCTCCCCACGCAGACTTATCAAAGCGAGGCACGAGGATTGGTTGTTGTGGGTTGGGCTGGCGTAGTTGGTCTAACAACTGCAAACCCAGTGCAATATCATGAGTGCCAGGTGGGCCGCGCCAAATCAAGCGGGGGTCTTGCTTTTGAAGCTGTTGTCGTTCGGCATGGGTTTTGTAGAGGTCATCTAGGGAAAGGCTCAGAGTGCGGTAGCCTAGTTGAGCGAGAATTAAACTTAAGATAGCGGCTAGGGTAGTTTTTCCGGTTCCTTGTCCTCCTAATATCCCTTGGATGAGAGGACGCTCTAGTAGTTGTCGAGATGATGCTAGCCCCATGGCGAGGGGAAGCCAAAGGTTCCACAGAGATAGTAGAGAGAGGGTTTTAGCTTGCTGATTTGTAGAGGTAGAGTGAAAATATAAGAGTGAGAGGACATCTGGGTAAACTTCTTGGAAGAGATGCGATCGCGCCTGAATCATCTCCTCCACATTCGTCGGTGTGATACCAAACGCCTTTGCTTGTTGCGGTGAAGCGAGTGCCTCAGTGGCTAAGTGTTGTAACTCCAGTTCAGTAGGTTTGTGTCCTGCCGCCCAGTTGCTAACGATTTGAGCTAGGGATATATTCGGTGGTGACATAGCATTATGAGCCAAGTTTGAAGGCTTCGACAAACAGGCTGTAAGTCACTCCCATTTTCAGAGCATTTACCACTTCAGCCAACAATGAACGCTTTGGGGAACCGTCAATCCCGACTGTTCGTCTCTGGTTACTACCATAAACAACTCGGCTAACAATTTCCGTAAACACCAGCAAAACCCCAGCCGCAATCACATCCCAGTTAGCGGATTGGCCTGCGGTGGTGGGAATAGCAGATCCCAGGAATAAACCTAAGAGCAAGCTAATTAAAACTAGCGAAAAACGCCGCCAGGGATTGGCAAACCATTGCCCCAGCTGCGCCAATACAGCATTAACTAAATTGTTAAGACGGGTATTCTGCATGGATAGACAGGACAACCACAAAAAGAACGTACCAAAATCGTATTTTACTAAAGAAGTCTGAAGGATGAAAAAACTTATCGGTACATGCTGTTGGGTTTGTAGTTAGAAGTTAGACTCCATGAGTTCTTATCTCACCACGTAAGAATGAAAATTCTCTTCCCCTACTCCCTACTCCCTACTCCCTACTCCCTACTCCCTACTCCCCACTCCCTATTTTCAGATTAGGAGTTAGGAGTCAAAACAACAACTGATAACTGACCCGTGGCAAAAAACCAAAAACTTAAAATAGTGGCTTTGTTTTTGGACAACTTCTTCGTTTTTTCAGCTTATTCAAGATAAGCACCATGAACGGAAGCTCATAAAGGAAGGGATGAAAAGTTCTCTTGTTCCCGACTCCCGACTCCCGACTCCCGACTCCCTATTTTCAAGACAGACTTACTTATTTAATTCACAGGGGTGTGGGGGCTATCCCCCAAATACAAATGAAAAATTTTAGATCTACGCTCTATCCTATATTTATTGTCGCATCGCTCTTAGGACTTGTCGGACTAGGGTTGGGATTGTTGCGATTTTCAATTTCAATAGAATCGCCATCACCTGATATTTCTCTACCAGAGATAGAGCCGTCAGTTGCGCCAGAAGTCGAAACAGCTCAAAAGCGATCGCCTACCCTACCAACAGTATCACCAACGTTACCGACTCCACCTGCCTCATCGTTCAAAAGTTCACAACCCTCTACAGTAAAAGCAGGTCAAGGAGCTTTGCGAGTGAGTAATCCTACTGAACGTCCCGTTCGCATTGCCCTACTATCGCGGCGGAAAGAATCGAAAGCTTACACCGAACCAGCACACTGGGATTTTGCACCGATGGAAGGAGGTAGCCAGGGATTGGTTCTCTCACTACCGCAGGGCAATCTCAAGCTGTCTAAGGGCGATGTTCTTGTAGCTTTTGCTCAGGATGGTTCTCGCCAGTACTGGGGACCCTATGTAGTTGGCGAGACGCCTTTTCCAACTTGGAATCAGCAAACAGGTGAATGGCAGCTGGTTTTGCAACCTTAACTCACAGTACTTTGGATGTAAGGGTTGTTTGTAGTTGGTTATTTGTTGGAGAGTATTCCAGGACTTACGCAAGGACACCACATATAGTAGAGGTTCTCGATCGTTCACCGTTACATATGGCTCTTCAAAAGGAAAATTGCGTAAGTCCTATATTCTTTACAAACAACCAACAACTAAACCTTTAACTATCGTCGTCTAATCCCAAAACTGGAAGGACGGCGCATTTGCCCACCACTGCCAAAACTACTAGGGCGCTTAGTTCGTGTCGGATACGATTTGTTAGAGCGGCGTAACTTACTAGTACCGTAACCTGACCCCGTAGAGCGAGTACCGTATTTCGGTGTTTGACGAATAGTTGTTGGTCGATTATACGAGGGTGATTTTAAACGCCCAGTCGTTCGGAATGTTTGACGATTTTTCACAGCAGGTGGTGGCGCTTGGTAACGAGTTTGATATCGCTCAACTGCCTGACTGTAAGTGTTGCCATATCCCCCATAACCTGTCATCAGCCCGCCAGGTTGATAGACAGGCGGCACATAGTAACGAGGCGAAAATAATAGGCTACCTATAGCTTGACCTGCTATGGCTCCAGCGAAAGGTGCCCAGAAACTAGATTGCTGACGCACTACAACGGTTTCTTGTTGACCTGTTTGAGGATTGGTCTGAGTTTGCGTTTCGTTGTGAACATATTCAATTTTAAAATCTTCCGGCAGGTGCAAAACGGATTGACCATCCTTAACTTCTAGATAACCCTTCTGTCCTGCCGAAACCTCTGAATCGGTAAGACGGGCCATCTGCAAATTCGTCGTGCGAAAAACTGCGGGAGTTCCTGGCGGGGTATTAAGCAGCATTAAGGTATATTCCCCATCGATATCATTGTAGGTTGCTTGCTGCACCGGATATTGCCCCGCGCTCAATTGGGTGGGAGGGGACGAGGTAGTATTAGACGGATTCCGGTAAGATTGGGTTGAGTTAGGAGAACTACACGCTAACGTCGTCCAACACAACGTTAGTGACATTAAAAGGATTGTTATCTGGCGCATCATAAATTGGTAAAAGGTGATGGTAATTCAAAAATAACGTTTAGCGGCTAACTGATGGATGGGTTTACTCCCAAAAAAAAGGGCGGATTTAACCAGAAGCTTTTTGGTACAAATATGCAGTGCTTATCAATTCGACCTGAGAGGGTTTAATAGACAACTCTAGCTATTTATTAATCGCTGAAAGTTGTTAGAGAGGAATTAATTCGGGAAAATTAACTAACACTTGCTCATTGGTTAGTTCATCACCTAACTGTGCTGGTGAAAAGTGAACTTGAATGGCTTGCAATCTTTCCTGATATTGAAGATTAATCAAAGCTTTTAGAGCAGCTTTAAGATTATCTAAGTTAGCGAGGTTGGTTTCTAGTTCTGGAACTTCGCCATCGTAAGCTACCGTAATCATTACAATCAAGTTACGAGTGACGGGTAAAGATAAGGGTTGATCTTGCCTATGAGAGGGTTCACTGAAGTCTAGTTCACTGAGGTAACGCTGAGCTGAGTCAGTAAATAACTCCGTTACGTAGTCTCCCGCTTCACCCTCATCCCAGAAAACATCGCCTTCATTGGCTGCCGATTGCCAATAGGTATCGTACTGTAAGAGGCTTTCGCAAATTGTAACGAGTCCTTCTCCTAAAACCTCCAAGTCTCCATCTGCTTCTACTGCCTCTCGCGCTGCACGATTGAGAACTCCTAATAGAGGTGCAACTTCTTCACCTGCTAAATGAATAAACAATCGACAGACTACAAATCGAGTTCGACCACCAAGCCGATTCAAGCGATCGCGCCAAGAATTCATAACTCGTTCTACTACTAAAGGTCAGAAATATACATCTAAGTAAGCTCGACTTATCACTTTAATAGAGTAGGTCGAATCAATTCATCTACCCTCAGATTGACCTAGTGCATCCCAATGAACTCTCCGGCTTACTGAAGCAGGGAGTCGAGAGTCGGGAGTGGGGAGTCGGGGAAGGACAGAATATACCTTCTAAGCGTCCCCAGTCATTCTTGGATTCAGACGTTAAGACTCCAACTCAGCCAATTCCATCCAACGCTCAGTTGCAGCGTCGATCGCTTTTGTTAAAGTTTCCACCTGCTCATAGAGTTGTTGAACCTGCGTACTAGCTCCTGGAGGAGCATTGTACAGTGCTTTTTCTGCCTTGGCTTTCTCGGCTTCTAACTGGGCAATTTTGCCTTCAAGCTGATTAAACTCTTTCTTCTCCCAGTTGGAAAGTCGGCGGGGTCTGGTATTATTTGATGATTGTCTTTCTGATTGTTCAGCTTTGGGTGCTTCTACCTTTTTTAGTTGAGAATTAGTGTTCTGTTGGGACGCTTGGGATTCTTCTGCTTGCTTGTAGTCAAGATAGACTGAATAGTTCCCCGGATACTCACGGATGTTGCCGTCTGACTCAAAGGAAAAGATTTTTTCAACAGTGCGATCGAGGAAATAGCGATCATGAGAAACTGCAATGACGCAGCCGTTAAACTCTTCTAGATAGTCTTCTAGTATGGCGAGTGTCTGCACATCTAGGTCATTCGTCGGTTCATCAAGAATCATCACATTAGGGGCGCTCATCAGCACCCGCAGCAGAAACAAGCGACGTTTTTCTCCCCCTGAAAGCTTACTAATAGGTGCATACTGTTGGTTGCCAGGGAACAAGAAACGCTCTAGCATTTGCGAAGCAGTAATCAAAGTTCCATCAGCCGTTTTAACGTATTCTGCGATTTCTTTGAGGTAGTCAATCACCCGCTGATTTTCATTAAGCGCTTCGAGTAAATCATCAGAATGTTGGTCAAAGTAGCCGATATGAATGGTTGAACCCATGTCAACCTTGCCTGAATCTGGCTCGATGCGCTGTGTGACGATATCCATCAAGGTAGATTTACCGGCACCATTGCCGCCAATAATGCCAACCCGGTCATCGGGGCTGAATTCGTAGGTAAAGTTTTTGATTAAGGTGCGATCGCCGTAAGCTTTAGAAACATTCTCTAACTCAATTACTTTCTTGCCAATGCGACGCCCAGGAGTAGAAATATCCACCTTACCTTGAGCTTGTTTAAACTCGGTCGCCTGCATATCATGGATACGGTCAATCCGAGCTTTTTGCTTGGTACTACGGGCTTTGGGGCCTCGCTTGAGCCATTCCAACTCGCGACGCAAGACGCCTTGATGTTTGCGTTGAGTGCTGATAGCAGATTCTTCTGCTAATGCTTTTTTCTCCAGGTAGTATGAATAGTTGCCAGAGTAGCTGTAGAGGTCACCTCGGTCAATTTCGATGATACGGTTAGTGACGCGATCAAGAAAATAGCGATCGTGAGTAATCAGCAGAAGTGCGCCTCGAAAACCCTTCAGGTAACTCTGTAACCACTCCACAGATATGGCATCTAAATGGTTTGTTGGCTCATCCATCAGCAACACCTCTGGTTCTGAAAGCAGTGCTGCCGCTAGAGCGATGCGCTTACGATAACCACCAGATAGATTACCGATACGGGCGTCGAAGTCTTCAATCCCTAACTTACTCAGGATAATTTTTGCTTTCGTTTCCAAGTCCCAAGCGCCCGTTGCTTCCATCCGATGCGTCACGCTAGAGAGACGACTGAGGAGTTGGCTATCGTCTGGATTGTGAGCTAATTTGTGTGACAGTTCCTCATACTCGCGGATCAGGGTCATTTGTTCGCCACTGTCGGCAAAAACCTGCTCTAAGACTGTATGATTTTCATCCAAGTCCGGCTGCTGAGGTAAGTAGACAATCCTTGCTCCAGAATTGACTATAATTTGACCACCATCAATTGGTTCTAATCCGGCAATCATCTTTAATAGCGTCGATTTGCCAGAACCATTGGTACCGATTAAGCCGACTTTATCGGTGGCATCTAGACTGAAGCTGGCATCTTTGAGGATTTCCTTGATGCCAAAGTCTTTTTTAACGGATTGCAGCGTGAAGATACTCATCGAGATTTATAAGCGGCACAGACACCTACATAATGCACGTTAGCACTTCGTAGCGGGAGTACTGCTACTGCCTCTGGCCTTTGAAAGGATGAGGGATGATAAGGTATATAAATCACCCAATACTAAATATGTGGAACCTTTGCCGGGTTGAACTACTGTCATGGTAATTCTCCTTGTTTGAAACAAATTCCTTTTATAGCGGTTTTCAATTGTCTGAGATGTGGGGTAAGGGCACGGCAGTGCAGTTCCCTTACAATCGGTGTACTTTACAAGGGATGAGAACCGCAATCGTCAATAGCTATTTTCTCACTGTTGTCATGAATCAGTAGAATAGGATTTGCCATTTGAAAAAATTAGAACGATGGCAAAACCTCCTATCCTTAAGCCAGGTCAGTCCTACACGTTTAGAAGCTACTTCGAGATGCCTTTCGAGCCAGAAGACATTCTAGCTGAATTTGGCTATTCATTGAAGCGATCGCTTTTCAACTTACCCCAGTCCTGTGCAGAACTTGATAGACTCCCTAATCTTAAGACCCGAATTGAAGAAAGCTTACCTTATGTCAGTCTAACTAGTGAGGCAGCTCGACGGGAGTTGCTGATTGCCCCCATTTTGTTAGATGTGATTCACTACACTAGTGCTCAACTTAGAATTGAGTATCCTCTCACGGTCACAGACCAGTTGAAAGGCTCCTTAGACTATTACCTTTACGCCGCCCATAAACTGCTGGTTGTGGAGGCAAAAAATGCAGATTTAGCAAGGGGCTTCACGCAACTGGCGGTAGAACTCATTGCCCTAGAGCAAGGGGGGAACTCTGACCAACTGATTCTACAGGGTGCTGTCTCGACAGGGGATGTTTGGCAGTTTGGGCTTCTCAATCGAGAGGACAAACAGATTACCCAAAACCTTAACTTATACCGCGTTCCGGCTGATTTGGAAGAACTGCTGCGTATTTTGGTAGCAAGTCTTGAACCTTGAAGTACCTGTACAAGTCTTATTGTCAGACTCACCATCAGAATTTCGCGTCCTGTACTGCCACCAGAACCCGATACCGCGCTTAGCGGTTAGGAGGGTAGGATGTCACATATCCTAGTACTAAGGCAACTGAGTTTTACGGTGATTTGTGGAAGCCTCAGCCATTTGCGTAGTATGAGGTTAGCGCATAGAAAGAGTGCGTTAAGCGCGATCGCCAAACCTGATCGACAGGCAAAAGGAGTTCTATGAAATACAAGAATCTGCATATCTTCGCATGGGTGGCACGACTCAGTGTCATCCTCTCAACGTTCCTATTGTCTGTTGGTCTTGCCATGGCCCAACCCGTCAAACCTAATGCTGAGATAAATCCTACCTCAGCGCTTTCCACACGAGAGCGGCAAGAGCTAGATCGATTGCGAGAAGACAGGCGTATTCAACAGCAGGTGCAGCTTGAGGCTAATCGTGCCTTTAATCAGACAACGACCCTGTTTAATGTGATGCTAGCCACCTTAGCGCTGCTTTTAGGGGGTGCGATCGCAGCCTTGTGGCTGTTACGGCGAGCTGTAATTCAAGAAGTGGCAGCTCTTGTGAGAACTCATCTCAAAGAAATGGGAGACTTAGAAGGTAAGATTTCCCATGCCCATCAAGACGTTCAAAAGATTCTCCAAGAAGCAGAAAACTTGGAAGCAGACCTGCATAATGAAGCCGACATTTTTCAACAAGAGATTGGTACCAAGCGAGAAAATCTATCCCAATTACTCTCTGAAGTGTCTCAATCTAAGAAAGCCGCTTTAGCTGAACTACAGACACAAATCCAAGAGGCTAAACAAGCCCTAGAAAACTTAGAGACAACCTTCTCAACTGAACTCTCTCAACTGCAATCAGATGCCCAACAACACAAAAGTTTAATTCTCCAGAACTTAGAAAAACTTAGCTCTGATTTTACTCCTGAACTATCGGGCATTCGGTCAGATGTCCAAGCTCAAAAGGATGCCGTATTGCAGAATTTAGAGCAATCAGAAACCGAGTTCGCTGCTGGACTGTCTCAACTTCAGGCAAATGTTCAACAGCAACGAGATTTCATCCTGCAAAACCTAGAAAAGTTAAGTGCTGAATTTGCTCCTGAACTCTCTACAATTCAGGCAGATGTTCAAGCACAGAAAGATACTGTGTTGCAGAATTTAGAGCAATCAGAAACCGAGTTTGCCGCTGGATTATCTCAACTTCAGGCAAATGTTCAACAGCAACGAGATTTCATCCTGCAAAACTTAGAAACACTCAGCTCGGAATTTGCTCCTGAACTATCGGGAATTCGGGCAGATGTCCAAGCCCAGAAGGATGCAGTATTGCAGAATCTCGAACAATCAGAGACCGAGTTTGCCGCTGGATTATCTCAACTTCAGACAGATGCTCAACAACAACGAGATTTAATCCTCCAGAACCTAGAAAAATTAAGCTCTGACTTTACCCCTGAACTGTCTACAATTCGAGAAGATGTCCAAAGGCAGAAAGATACTGCACTCCAGAACCTAGAAACTTCAGAGAGGATGTTTGCAGCTGCGCTGTCTGAACTGCATTCAGATGTCCAGAAACAAAAAGATTTAATCTTACTAAACCTAGAAAAATTGAGTAGTGAATTTGCTCCTGAACTCTCGGTCATGCAGGCGGATGTCCAGGCGAAGAAAAATGCTATTTTACAGAATCTAGAAAAATCAGAGACAGAGTTTGCGGAGGGACTGTCTCAACTCCAGGAAAATGCTCAACAACAACGAGATTTAATCCTCCAAAACTTAGAAAAATTAGGTACAGAGTTTGTCCCGCAGCTAACCGAGTTTCAGTCAGATATTCAAGGACAGAAAAATGCAGTGCTACAGACTCTGAAACAATCAGAAACTGAGTTTCTTAATCAACTAGGAACGCTCCAGTCAGAAGCTCAAAAGCAACAAGAATTGGTAGTGCAAAACCTGAAAACGCTAGCTTCTGAATTCTCTCCACAATTAGCCGAAATTCAGGCAGAGGCAGAACAAAAAGCTAGACAACAGAAAGATACAACCCTTGAAAATCTGGAGAAATTAGGCAGTGAGATGTCAGCTCAAATCTCACAATCTCAGTCTCAAATTCAAGAGCAAATGACTCAGACTCTCCAAAAATTGAAAAACCAGGAGAGTGAGCTTACTACTCAAGTTGCAGCTTCCCAGTTAGGAATTCAAGAAAGGAAGGCGCAAACTATCCAGAGTTTAGAAAAATTAGAAACTGAGGTCACCGCCCAATTTTTGCAATTAAAATCGCAAATTCAAGAGCAAATGACTCAGATTCTCAAGAGCTTGAAAAGTCGGGAGAGTGAGTTTATTTCTCAGGTTTCGGATTCCCAGTTAGGGATTCAACAAAAGCAGCTTCAAATTCTCCAGAGTTTAGGAAAATTAGAAACTGAAGTCACAACGCAATTTTCCCAGGTACAGTCTCAGATTCAAACTCGAAAGGATTTAACCCTTGAAACTTTGGAGAAATTAGAGACTACGCTGGCTACGGAACTTTCTGATGTAACCTCGGATGCTCAAACCCAGAAAGAGCACATTTTAAAGCAACTGTCTGAGATGTCACCGACATCGATCGCACAAGCAGTTGTCCCAGAAGTGCAAGAAAAAATCCAAGCCGTGACGGAACAACTCGAACTACTCAAATCAAATCATCCTCAGTTGTTCTTGAACCCTGATGATTACATAACTCACGCTGATGCTCTATTGTCTCAAGGGCAGTATGAAGATGCGATCGCTCAATACAATCGCGCCCTTGACATAAACCCCAATCGCCCTAATCTTTGGCATCAACAAGGCGTTGCTCAATGGGAATTACAGCAGTATGAAGATGCGATCGCGTCCTTCGACAAAGCCCTGGAATTGACACCAGACGCTCCTGACAGCTTATATTACCGAGGTTTGGCTCTCAAGGAATTACGACGCTATGAAGGATCGCTCGCGGCGTTTAACAAAGTAGTTGAAATTCAGGCTGACGACTACAAAGCTTGGCTGCACCGAGGTATATCTCTGGGGAGGATGAAACGATCTGAAGATGCGATCGCTTCCTTTGATAAAGCACTAGAAATCAAGCCCGATTATCATGAAGCCTGGGTCAATCGAGGCGTAGTCCTAGGAACATTACAACAGCATGAAGAAGCCTTCAACTCATTTGACCAAGCTGTTCAAGTTCAGCCTGATGATGGTGTAGCTTGGTTGAATCGAGGTTTAGCGTTGGGAACGTTGGAGCGATACGAAGAAGCAGCAGCATCCTTTGATAAAGCCATTGAATTTAAGCCTGAGTCTTTTAAAGCATGGAACTACAAAGGTGAAATGCTGGTTCAGGTAGAGCGTGATGAAGAGGCACTAGAAAGCTTTGATCGCGCTTTAACGATTCAACCGGATTTTGCCAAAGCTTATTACAACAAAGCCGCTTGTTATGCTCTCCAGGGTAAGACTAAGTTAGCTGTTGAAAACCTAGAGCAGGCGATTAAACTAAATCCCAGCTATCGGGCAGAAGCAAAAACTGACCCAGATTTTGAGGCAATTGTAGAAGATAAGCTGTTCCGGCAGTTGTTTAGGAGTAATGGTAATGGCACGAATGGGAAATCACCCACTCCCACTAGGGTAAGGATGAAAGCCCAGGTAGCAGAATAGGTACAAGACTTACAAGTTTTATCATTAGATTGAGCATCTTGCTCATTGGTGGGTGTAGGTAAGCAAGATGCTCAATTGAGTGACCTAGATGAGGAACATCCTCACTGTGTTGCTCATTTATTGGTGTACGTGAGCAAGATGCTCACACTACAGATTTACAAAAAGTCCTGTTGTTTTACGCTTCTATCACCACTTTGCCATCTGCTTGAGTGATAGAGTTTCGCTTTGCTTCATAAAATCGGCAGGCAACATGTCCTAACGAGTAAAGCAAAGCAGCATTAGAAGACGCTCCAACCACCGCACCAATTACAGGAAAAAGTTCTATAAAACTTAGCCCACCCTTAAGTACTCCAGAACCTCCCATAGACAAACCAAAAATTGCTAGGACTTCGCCTCGTCGTGCTGGCTCTAGTAGCGAAAATCCGTAAACAGCCGCAATCCGATAAACCATCTCCGCCTGGAGTGCTGTAACCGCAGCTAGATCAACGGCGAACAAGGTTAGCGCCAAAGGAGGTACAAAGTTAGTAAGTAATCCAATTCCTCCGGCTTTCAGGGAGGTATCAACCATGATGCGGTGGGCAAGCTGTTCAGGTGTTTCTAGTGGGTATTCCTGTCGCAGCTTCTCTACCTCAATTTGGACTTTCTCCTCATCAACTTGACCGAGTGCAGCCAGGAGTACATTGATACCTGGAACTTTGGTAGCAAACTTGATTAACGGATGCTCTGCAATAGGAGTGACGATTTTGCCGATTTGTTCCGTCCCTTGCTCCACAAATCGCTGAGCCGCAGGTACCGCCGTCTTTCCTACAGCTATGGTATTGCTTGTCAGGTCGTCAGCAGCAACCTGCACTGCCGCAGAAGCTAATTTAGCCGCAGAAGCAGCCATCTGAGTGGCGTTAGCGATCGCTTCATTGACTTGGTCTGTAGGTGAGCCGTTTCTACTGTTGACTGCCATAGGTTTTGGTTAAGTTCTATCCGTGGTAATTGACTTACCTCTACCTTATAAAGAACAAAGACTCTGTATCCTCTATCCTCTGATAGGAAATACAATCTAAAAAGTTGCAAGACTGGTAATACCTAACTCTACTGTTGTTCTCGCAATTTGTTTTCAAACTCTCTGAGTGCTACCTCTCCACCTGGAGGTAAGTCGATGCTGTCGTTGGTAATTGTTAAATCCATTAGTCAACTCAGAATTACCTTAGCAAGACTTACGCAGAACCTCTACATGTAGGGTGGGCACTGCCCACCCTACTACTAGCAGTAGCGTTTAAATCAGCAATTTGCGTAAGTCCTGCTTAGCTCAAGTATATGCAAATTTGATATGCACTCCTTGCAGGGGAGTTGTGCGATCGCTCTTATCGCGGCACAAGAGCAAAGGTGCGATCGCTTGCCATTACCCCACAAGATTTAACCTAGGTAATGACTTAGGTCGCTTACTCAGCAAATAGTTCAGCTAGGGTATCTAAAACGGCTTTTTGTTCGTTGGTACTAATTTGACCAAGCCGTCTGACCAATCGAGTTTTGTCAACAGTGCGAATTTGATCGAGAACAATCTGTCCATCTTTGCCCTGAAACAGACAAGCTATACGTGTGGGATAGGGTTGACCTTTTGTAGTCATGGGAGCAATGATGACAGTGGCAATGTGTCTGTTCATCTCATCTGGTGAGATCACCACACACGGTCTTGTCTTTTGAATCTCACTGCCAACAGTCGGATCGAGGTTAACCAGAAAAACATCAAAACGCTTGATTACCATTCCCACTCAACCTGATCCCACTCTGTCGTGTTTACATCCTCAAGCAGGATATCATCGTGTCGCTCTGCCATTGCTGCAAACGCTTCATTCCAGCCGACACGCGATTTTGGCGCTGCACGAACAATCAGATAATCATCCTGAACTTCGATTTCAACTTCCGTGCAAATACCGCTCGCCTCTAACAGAGGTTTAGGAATGCGAATGCCCTGAGAGTTGCCTATTTTGACAATGCGAGTTCTAATTGCTGTGCCCATAACTAAGTCTTTTTGGAAGCGCTTGTAATTACATTGTGGGCACATAGAAAAATGCAGTCAAGTAGCGATCGCTCTTTTTGTTACTCAACAGAGGAGGTGCGATCGCCACAACGGCAGCGTATGTAAGATGTCTTGCCTACAATAAAAGCTACTGCCTATTGCGAGACAGCGTGATGGAAGTCCCTAAGCGAGAATTTTACGTGATTACTGCCTATTGCGAGACAGCGTGATGGAAGTCCCTAAGCAAGAATTTTACGTGATTATTGAACGGGATGAAGATGGCTATTATGTTGGGGAAGTTCCTCAACTAAAAGCTTGTTATAGCCAAGGAGAAACTATTGATGAGTTACTGGCAAATATTAAGGAAGTCATTGAACTGTGTTTAGAAGAAGAAGGGGATGAAAATATTCCAGAGTTTGTGGGCATTCAAAAGGTTGTGATTTTTGGAAAGCGATGACGAGTCGCCCTGACAATTAGTGCGTCCGGGATTTCAATCCTTTAGATTTATCTATGGGGCTAACTCAAAACTCAACACTCTCGCACTCAAAATTTTGAAATAAATAGGTTTATTTTTGTCCACCTACTTAGTACATCAGCTTCTTGCTCGATAACGACCCAACGCTGTTAGAGGAAAGTGTTGTTGATAGAGATGGTATTTCAGATAAAAGTGACCAGGGAAGCCAGTACCTGTAAATTCTGACTCATCCCAAGTGCCATCTGAACGCTGAGTTTCTACCAGATAGCTGACTCCTCTCTCAATTACTGGTTCACCTAACTTTCCTATCGCTGACTCAGCCGCCATTAAACCAATTAACGCCCAAGCGGTTTGGGAAGCGGTACTCTTTCCTTGTCCTTTGAGGGCTGGATTTTTATAGCTTTCGCAAGTCTCACCCCATCCTCCGTCTAGGTTTTGGCATCCCCTCAGCCAAGCTGCACCCCGTTCGATATTAACTCGATGAGACTCAGGGGCAATCAGAGACAAGGCAGTGAGAACACCACTGGTGCCATAGATGTAATTAACTCCCCAACGCCCAAACCAGCAGCCTTCGGGTTCTTGTTCGCGACGCAGATAAGCTAAAGCACGATTTAGATTTTGGGAATTGGGAATGGGGAATTTTTCTGGCTTCCCTTCTGTAGCCTTCTCTTTGAGAGTGTACCCCACCATTTCTAGAACACGGGCAGTAACATCTGCTGTATTGGGGTCGATCATGGCTTTGAGGTCGCCATAAGGAATAGCATTAAGCCAGTCTGCATTGTTGTTGAGATCGAAAGCTGCCCAACCTCCATCTTGACACTGCATTGTAGTAATCCAATCAATGGCGCGTGCGATCGCATCCTGTTTTAACTTCTCATTCGGCAATTGCACCCCTTGCAATGCCATCACCACAACCGCAGAATCATCTACATCCGGATAAAAGCGATTGTCAAACTCAAACGCCCAAGCCCCCGGTTTCCCCTGCTTATTCTTAACAGCCCAATCGCCATAATCCAAAATCTGCTTACTTACTAACCATTCTCCCCCTTGAACTAAAGCTGGATGATTAGGAGAAACTCCAGAATCAACAAGACTTCGCATTACTAAAGCCGTATCCCACACCGGAGAAACACAAGGCTGCACCCAATAGATATCCTCAGTCTCAATTGCAAATCGATCAACCGCCTGCAAACCTCGTTCCACAATCGGATCGGACGCTGAATAATCCAAGCAACGCAGTCCTAAAAGTGAATTCAGCATGGCGGGAATAATGCCTCCCCAATCACCGGTTGCTTCTTGTCGTTCTAAAATCCATTGTTCGGCAGCTTTAATTCCCTCTTCTCGGAAAGGAACTAGATTCAGATTTTCAGCTAATTTGAACGCATCATCTAAGGCAATAAATAAATCAGTCCAATCCGAATTTCGAGGTAATTCAAACTGGGCGTTGTTCGCACCTTCTGCATAAAGTTCATCCAGAGTGATAGCTGGATTAGTAGGAAAAACAAGCTTTTTGTCAAAGACAAGCAACAGTGGTACAGTGCTACCCCGTGCCCAACTCGACATTTCGTAGATGTTAACGGGAAACTCACAAGGCAACAACATCACCCAAGGTGGAATTGAGGGAAGACCGCGCCAATTGTAGCAGCCAATCAGTGCTAGATGGAGTTTGGTAAAAATGCGCGTCTTGCTGATGCCGCCTCGTTTTAGGATGAACTCACGCGCCCGAATCATCGCTGAGTCAGTTTCAGAAACTCCCAACAACTTCAGCGCCATGTAAGCTTCAACTGAGGTACTGAGTTCCCCACCATCACCATAGAAGAGTTCCCATCCACCATGCGATCGCTGTTCTTGACGCAGATACGTTTCAACTTTGTGTAAAGGCCGTGTCCCGTCTGTACCCCAAATTTTATGAAGTAGCACCACTTCTGCCGTGATGGTGACATTTGATTCCAACTGAGCCCACCAGTAACCGTCTGGATATTGGATAGACAGGAGGTAGTCCTGACTGGCTGCGATCGCTTTCTCTACCTTAGATACAGTAGCCCTGTCTTCAGTTTGCATAGTTCCCCGTTCATCTTCCAATGCAGCCTATTATTCTAAGCCCAAAGTAAAGACCTGCGTTATCGAGTCGCTGAGCTACACTCCTGCTCTAAAAGGCGATCGGACTGTTCTCGTCAACAGGTGCAGAACGGATAGCCTATTAATAATAAGGCAAACTCCTATTCGTAACGGTTTAATTTTCTGAGCTTTAAAAATGAGCGAACCGTGAGCCATAAGCTTACAGCTCTCACTTAAAAAATTTTGGTGAATTTCACAAAACTTTCACAACCTCCCTGTAACGTGAGTATGTAAGAAAGAAAAAACCCTTGATTGAGTGATGATGAACAAAGCCACAATTTACCAAACTATTAGAGAAATTTTAGTAGAGCAGCAAGAAGATTATGTTGTTAAAAATTTGGAAGTTGCAGGTAAATTTGGCGAATCAAAAGCTAAAAAACTGCGTCGTCAAATAGATGTTAGTATTAGCAATGGGGCAAATATTTTTATAGTTAATCTGAAAAATGTATATTTTATGGAGAGTTCGGGTTTAGCAGCACTTGTTCTAATTCATAAAAGGATTCAGGCAGCTGGATGCAAGTTGTTTCTTGTCTCCATCAGTGCACCTGTAAAAATGTTATTTGAACTGACTTCTCTAGACAGTGTCTTTCAAATTCTTTCCGAGCGAACTGAATTGAATGAGCGCTCTTCTCTTCCTATCACTCCAGCGAAGAGTGTCACAAAATATGCTAATGCCCTAAGTTCATAGCAAAAGAAAAGCTGGATGACAAGAATTCCCATCCCAACGCTTTTGTCCGGAGCAACTAATTCACCAATCGAAAAGACAGAAAACACAAATTATCACACCTTTTCTGTGCCCAGCTAAAAATAGCTGGGTTTTTTTGTTAGAAGTGTCAACAGTTGCCAAGCTCATAGCAACTAATAGGATTCAATACCCCAGCTCACAACGGGCAAAACGAAAAGATTTTAGGACTTAGGCAATTTTCGTTTGAACTTCCATATGTAGGGGTGAACGGCCGTTCACCCCCTACTATATGTGGTATCTATGCGTAAGTTCTGGACTATTGCCATCGAGTTGTGCGAGACTTTACCAAAAAAAGGCTCAGACCCCCCATACCCGACGAAATTAATGTGGATTATAATGACCGCGAATAAATTCTTGTTATCCCTACTCGCTAGAAAAAGTCAATGAGTGCAACTATGAAACTCTTCAGCCCACTGTTGCAACGTATGGGTTATGCCGATTACCCTAGCCATTGCAATGTGTCTAATGCTAATCAACAAACAATAGATTTCATACGCACCACTAAATGCCGAGCAATTGCTGAACTCGGCATATACAAAGGCTTCACCTCAGAGAAACTCGCCGAGTACCTAGGAGGCGAAGGTGAATTGCATCTTTTTGACTTTGAAGAGCGTGTGACAGAGGTGACAGCTAAGCTAAAAGCAAAGGGTTATCACAATATTGTCGGACACAGTAACTCCCACAAGATCATGGACTCTTACAACTGGAGTTTGATGCAAGTATTAAAAGCACATCCCACTCCGCTGTATGACTACGTTTTTCTTGATGGAGCGCACACCTGGAACGTTGACGCTCTTGCTTTCACGCTGATTGATCGCTTGCTGAAGGTTGGTGGGTTCATGGATTTTGATGACTATGATTGGAGCCTAGAACATTCTCCAACGTTGAACCCAAAGGTATTTCCACGCACCCGAAAACTCTATACTGACGAACAAATACGCCAACAGCATGTGCGGCTGATTTTAGATGTGCTGGTCAAGCGAGACCCACGCTACAAGGAAGTGGTAGAAAACAAAATATATCAAAAAATAGGCTGAGCGGGTTTACCCTAGCGGATGCTATTTTGGTCAGGTACATCCTGCTACGTTGTGGTAAAAATTCTCAGCATGGTTGTTGGTGCAATTGGGTTAGTATTGACAGTCCTATCCTTAGTAGTTTGGGTAGGACTACTGTCCATTAGGGGGCAATTTTGGCGACTTGACCAGCGATTAGACGCTCAAGTAACAAAGCCCAAAAACTTTTCGTCAGTTTGTGCTATAATACCAGCCCGTAACGAAGCCAATTTATTACCCGTAACATTGCGATCGCTCCTACAACAAGATTACCCTGGCTCTCTTACCACAATTTTGGTAGATGATCATAGCGACGACGAAACAGCGGCAGTGGCACAAAGGGTTGCTGATGCTTTAGGCAAACCCTCTCAACTGCACGTCCTCAGTGCTCAATCGCTACCTCCTGGCTGGACGGGTAAGCTATGGGCAATAGAGCAAGGAATTCGTCAGGCACAAACATTTACACCACCACCCGATTATTTTCTGCTCACAGATGCTGATATCGAGCATGATGCTGGAAATCTACGCCAATTAGTGGCTAAGGCACAGCAAGAGGACTTAGATTTAGTGTCATTGATGGTACGGCTCAGGTGTGAAAGTTTTTGGGAACAACTGTTGATTCCAGCATTTGTATTTTTCTTTCAAAAACTCTATCCCTTTCGCTGGGTAAATGACCCACATAAGGCAATAGCGGCGGCGGCTGGGGGATGTATCTTGACTTCGGGCGAAGCTTTAACCCGTATTGGTGGGATTCAGGCAGTCCGTCAAGCATTAATTGATGATTGCGCTCTAGCTCATGCTGTTAAGTCTAGCGGTCAACCCAGTGGCAAAGGTCGAATTTGGTTGGGACTAAGCAACTCAACTCGTAGCCTACGACCTTATCCATCTCTAGCTACAATCTGGGAAATGGTAGCTCGTACCGCTTTTACACAGTTGAACTACTCTGCTTGGCTACTACTGGGAACATTGATGGGGATGACTCTGGTTTATGTAGTTCCACCAGTTAGTGCAGTGGTTGGGGTGTTGGCAGGACATTGGCTAATTGCGATCGCAGGTTTATCGACTTGGCTACTCATGGCGTATGCCTACTTCCCCACCATCCAATTTTATCGGTGTTCTCCCTTATTAGCGTTTTGCTTGCCACTGATCGCATTCATCTATACTCTGATGACCTTAGACTCAGCTGTCCGTCACTGGCAAAAGCGAGGCGGTACTTGGAAAGGACGAGTCTATTCTGAAACGTTGATTAACTCATCCTCCGATTGAAGTGCGAATTGTTATTTGTTGTTGGTTGTTTGTTGTTTGTTATTAGTTGTTTGGCTTGCCCGTTCGGAAAGCTGCGGCGATTACAAATCAAGGGCTTACAAACCGAATTCGCCTGTACTTACTAACGGAAAATCAAAAACTCTCAAAACCTGTGTAGACGTGATTTAAACCGCCCAGTTAAGAATAGGTGCAACAGCTCAACAGAACCTTTACTTAGCAAGACATCTCTCTTTCCTTCTGACTTCTGACTTCTAACGTCTTCTCATTAGCAACGATTTCTATGGCTTCAATTGCTCGTAAAAACCTACTTGAAGACATTCCTCGCTTTCTTGTGGCTCAGGCGGGGATTATGTTTGCAGTTAGTTTAGTTACCATTCAAACGGGTCTCCAGTCTGGGTTTGCTAGCTCCACTTCACAGTTAATTGACCAATCCCGTGCTGATATCTGGGTAGCCTCAAAAAATCTAGTGCATTTGGATCTGACTCTGCCGATTCCTTATGAACGACTGCTGCAAGCTCGCTTTGTCAGAGGAGTAGATAGAGCTGAAGGTGTAATCAGCAGAGGAGCTGTATGGCGTCAACTAGAAGTAGACAAAATTGCCTCTATTTCATTGATTGGAGCAGAACCAGAAGGGTTGTTATTTCCCGTTTCGAGTGTTACCAAAGGTAGTTTTAGTGACCTGAAACAACCCTACACATTTATCGTTGATGAAACTAATTTAAGTAACCTCAATCTGCGACAAGTGGGTGGAGTAGGAACTCTCAACTCTATTCCTGCCAGGTTAGTGGGATTAACACAAGGAAATCAATCCATTGTTTTTGGTACTTTGGCGCTCACCTCCTTAGAAACTGCCAACGCTTATACAAATACCAGTTCAAATCCACCGTTCTTTTCCAATGATGAGAATACCTTGCCCAGTCCTGAACTGAGGCCGCTAACTTTAACTGATTCGATTACCTTTGTACTAGTTAGGGCAAGATTTGGTGAAAACATAGAAGCACTCAAGCGCCGACTAGAAGAAGAATTGCCAGACACTCGTGCCTTTACTCGCGCCGAGATGTCTGAGCTGACGCAGACTTACTGGCAGAAGCGTTCTGGAATAGGATTTATTTTGGGTCTTGGTGCTGTAGTCGGTGTGATTGTTGGTGTAGTCGTGGTTGGTCAAATTCTCTACGCCTCTGTATCCGATCACTTGAAAGAGTTTGGAACGCTCAAAGCGATGGGAGCGTCTGATTGGTTTATCTACCGTGTGATTATGGAGCAAGGATTATGGATGGCGATTTTGGGCTATCTTCCGAGTATGGCTCTGTGTTCTGGAGTAGCTGCTTGGACAGCAACAACTCAAGGAATCACAATTTTAATCACGCCAGTCTCAGCGACTATTGTCTTTGGGATTACGGTTTTAATGTGCGTGGGTTCAGCCATCTTTGCAATTCAAAAGGTCACCCGCGTCGATCCAGCGATCGTCTTTAAAGGATAATGATGCAGCGCAGCCACTGTCTTAAACTGTCTAATGTCGGAAGTATTAAGCGGTAAATGATGTCTAAACTATACTTGCCAACAATTTGACCGCATGACTGATTATGAAATGAACCTATATAAATCGCTCAACAGCAGCAGTCAGATTACTTTCACTTCAACAGGCGCGATCGCAGCCCAAGGAGTGGAAATGGTACTCCAATCAGGGCAGCAACGCTTGCAAGTCCTTAAAAACATTGACCTCGAAGTCCAAAAGGGAGATATTCAACTTTTAATGGGGCCTTCTGGATCGGGGAAAACCACCTTGCTGTCAATTTTAGCTGGGCTGCTAACACCCACACAGGGGAGGGTGTACCTCCTTGGAGAAGAGATTACCAGACTGTCTCGGAGTAAGTTGGCTCGGTTCCGACGGCAACATATTGGCTTTATTTTTCAGGATTTCAACTTGTTTCCAGCGCTGACGGCGATTGAGAATTTAGAAGCGGCACTCAATGTCAAAGGTATATCAGGGCGACAAGCACGACGCCAAGCACATGAGTTGCTTGAACATGTTGGATTAGGGGATAAAACCAAGCTGCTGCCCCGCGATCTTTCCGGGGGACAAAAACAACGAGTGGCGATCGCTCGTGCTTTAACCGGTCATCCACAGTTAATCATGGCAGATGAGCCAACAGCTGCCTTAGACTCTCACAGTGGGCACACCGTAATGGAGTTACTACGCCAACTAGCAAAAGAAGAAGGCTGCACGGTGTTGATGGTAACTCACGATCCCCGAATTATGGATGTAGCTGACCGAATTGCATACCTTGAAGATGGAATCCTCAAGCAGGAGGACGGCAAGAGCCAAGGATAGAGGATAAAACTCGAGGTCAAATCAACAGTGTTTCATACCCTGATCCTTGGAAAATATTTAACTGTTACAAGAAACTCCATAAACGGTAAGTACAAAATTGACAACCTGAAAGTATATTTCCTCTACTCCCTACTCCCTCCTCCCTACTCCCTTACTTTTCTAATCAAGCCATTCCAACTGAGGAAAAAGATAAATGCCGTTCACTGCTAGTGTAATTTCTGCCAAAGAATGGGGTGCCAAACCCCCAAAACAGTGGTCGGAAATAACTAGACCCCAATATATCGTTGTTCACCATACGGCTACTCCCAATTCCCCCAATGATGTATCCAAAGGAACGCTAGCGGGAGCCAAAAACTTTGCCAAGAGTATTCAAACCGCTCATATGGATGGCTTTGGCTGGGTAGATTCTGGCCACAACTTTTTGAACACTACGGGCGGGTTTTTGCTTGAGGGTAGACAAGGTTCTCTAGACGCGATTAAACAAGGGCGTTGTCTGCGCTCAGCTCATGCAGGTAACCCTAAAGGCAACGAGTCACCAGGTATTGAAAACGAAGGCACCTTCACCACCTACCAGATGAATGCACAGCAGTGGAACAGTCTAGTTGATTTGTGCGTTTCCATTTGCTCTTCGTGCAAAATTGACCCGGACAATATTAAAGGACATCGAGACTTTTCTCCAACGCAATGCCCTGGTGACTGGTTGTATAGTCAATTGTCTCGCTTGCGTAGCGACGTGCGTCAACGACTTGGTGCCTCAACGGAAGACTATTTGAGGGAAGGCTCTACGGGTCAAAAAGTCAAAGAACTACAGCAAATCCTCAAAGCAAAAGGCTTTAATCCAGGCCCGATTGACGGCGTTTTTGGCTCTGGCACCCTACAAGCGGTCATTTCCTTTCAAAAGTATCAGAGATTGAATGCGGATGGCGTGGTTGACTCAATAACTTGGAAGGCACTAAACAGCTTTCCAACACCGAAAGAAGAACCACCCTCTACGGTGAATTTGCTTGATAGCTACAAATTTTATCGGGGTTTACCTCACCAAGATCAAGCGATCGCATGGCTGCAAGAACAAGTCTCAAAACCAACCTTGGAGCAATTTTCTCAAAAATGGCGCAATCTTCCCTCACAGCCGTTTCTACCCTTACAGGCAGGAGCCGTTGGTTCAGAAGTTAAGCAACTCCAACAGCGCCTACAACAGCAAGGATTTAATCCGGGAGCCATTGACGGTGTATTTGGTGCAGGCACAAAAGCTGCTGTAATTGCTTTTCAGAAGTCTAAAGGCATTTTGGCCGACGGAATCGTAGGCGAAAAAACATGGGCCACTGTGAATCTTAGCTGATTGACCTTTGAAAGGATGAAGGATGAGGGATGAAAAATTTGGAGCACAAGCACCATTATTTATTTATGGGGCTATTCATCCTTCATCTTTCCGAATGACCGAAGAGGAGGGGTTGAGCGGGTGAGGAGATGACTGGAGCTGTAGTGATCAGGTGGACAACTTGTCGGCTAGTTTAAAAGTAGAGTAGCAAATTCTCCCTCTGCTTCCTCTGCT
>DALYIW010000119.1:0-22453 GCA_031970155.1 Coleofasciculaceae cyanobacterium CTOTU46601
GCAGGGGAGGCAGGGGAGGCAGGGGAGGCAGGGGGAGATGAGAGAGTAATTTCTTCTCTACTTCCAACTTTCAACCCTTACCCCCACAATTAATCTATTGCCGCCATCTTAAACAAGCCGCTTCATGATAGACCAAACAACTCCCTCAGTAACAGAAGATTCGAGTAAGATTGCCGAACTGAAGCAGGCGCTTCAGTCAAATTCTGAAAAAAAACAACTTCAGCTAATTCCAGAACTGGTCAGTCAAGGTGCTGCTGGTTTAGAAGTCTTGATGGATTTTTTAAAAGAGCGACAGCTAACCTCTATTGACCTCGTTGCAGGTTTGGCTTACCAATCCCTATATGACGCCAATACACCAAATACCAAAGAATTTCTGACAACCCATTTTCCTACTGGCATAGTGCCCTTAGTCTCTGAGAGGGACATTGACTATACGCCCCTGCAACAGCTTCTTGTCCAGCAAGACTTTCTCGCCGCTGATCGTCTTACCCTGGAAAAACTCTGTGAGTTAGCAGGGCCTGCGGCAATTAAGAGAAAATGGCTGTACTTTTCTGAAGTAGAAAACTTCCCGATCGCCGATTTGCATACCATCAACAATCTATGGTTCATTCACTCTCAAGGCAAATTTGGCTTTGGTGTTCAGCGAGAGCTTTGGCTCTCTTTAGGCAAAAACTGGGAAAAGCTTTGGCCTAAAATCGGTTGGAAGACAGGAAACAACTGGACACGGTATCCTCATGAGTTTACCTGGGATCTCAGTGCACCTAAAGGTCATCTGCCCCTTTCTAACCAACTGCGAGGTGTCCGAGTGATTGCCTCTTTACTCTCTCATCCAGCTTGGTCAGTGAAGGGTTGAAGATTGGAAGGTTGAAAGTTATAATCTATAGCTTTTAAACTATCTAAATTTTCTCACGTTCTCGATATTCATTTTTGGCATTCAGCCAAAAATCGAAGAATCCCCCTCATTTATGCGGGGGAATCGTTGATTTATAACCTCTCTAACAAATAAGCCCACTGTCTTGTTGTGTTTGTTCCCCAACACTGTACGGGAACCCTAATGTATGGCGAGTAAGACTTGAGTAGCACTTAGCTGTGGAATGCAAGCAGTACATATGGGGGTAGGAGTTGTTATGGTAGACCTGAAAAATAGAATTTTTTGTCGTCTGGATGGTTTGACACCAGCAACACGAGAACAAAAACGGCTTGCAGCTCTTAGAGACTTAGGTCTACTTGACGCCGAGACGGTTACGGTTTTCGAGGAAGCCACTCAAGCTGCTTCCCGATTTTTGGATGCACCCATCTGCTTCTTGGGTTTAGTAACGCAAGAACTAGTGCTGATCAAATCAGCTGTCGGTTTATCCAGGGTTGGACTGATGAATCAGCTAGCTCAATCTCGTGAATTGCCACGACATGAGTCCTTTTGTACCTACGTGGTGGATAGTCATCAGGTTTTGGCAATTCACGATACAGCAAACAATCCTGTGTTTGCCAGTAGTTTGCTAGTTGGGCACTACGGCATCCGTGCTTACTTGGGTGCACCGCTATTGACAGCAGATGGTCAATGTTTAGGTACGCTGGCAGTAATGGATTGGGAGCCTCGTTGCTTTACCACCAAAGATAGTGAGTTTCTGGCAATTACAGCTAGGTGGGGTTTGAGTGAATTTGAGCGAAACCATCTATTGAAACAAGAGCAGATAACCCCTGTCCATAGGCTTCCTCAAGCCTCAGCAGCCGTTGAGTACTCTCATGGATGGGGGCAGTCTGAGCCAACAACAGAGAGTCCAGATGTTTTAAAGAGTGTGTCCGATTGTCTTAGCTCAACTAACTCCGTTAAAGTCAAATTGCTGACTCAGCTGACGCAAGAGCTACGGACACCACTAACGTCTGTTATGGGAATGGCCAGTGTACTAACTCGCCAAGTTTACGGCCCTCTAACCACTAAACAAAAAGAGTACCTGGAAATTATTCATCACAGTGGCCAGCATCTTGTGTCGCTGATTAATGAAATTATTGACCTTGGTCTTTTGGATGACACCAGCCAAGAACTCGATCTGATGCCTGTAGATATCCAAATGCTCTGTCAACAGGCAATCAATAGCCTATTCGAGATAGCTCAAGCTAGGCAGCAACAAATACGTTTATCGGTAGAGCCAGGAAATCGCATCTGGTTGCTTCACAAAGACAAGGTACGGCAAATGCTATATTATTTAGTCTTTGGCGTCATTCATTCAGCCCAGGCAGGAAGTGAAGTTCGCATCCATGTCTCTCGCAAAACCGATAATCTCAACATAGCGGTGTGGATTTCTCACCCCTGGATGGGAGAGAGTATATCTCCGCTGTATGGAGGTCTCGTCGATTTTCCTTTACCATCCTCAGCGGCTGAGGATTCTAATGCATTAGAAATTCCTCTCGGCACAAGAGATATTGAAAGCAGTGAACTAGTTTCGAGTTCTTACTTCCCACCAACCAGTCAGTTACTATCGAGTGCTTCGGGTTCCGCTATCTCTGCTTTAAGGCAGGAACTAGACGAGCTGCCTGGGAAGAATGATTCTCGTGAAAGTTTAGGGCTATTACTGAGCTGTCATTTGGCAGAATTACATGGGGGGAAAATTTCCGTTCAAGGCTCATTAGAATCAGGATATCGCTATATTGTCAACTTGCCTAAGTTGGAGTTAACAGAAGAAAAGTTGTAGTCTAGAGTCCGGAATCAAGGTGTAGGATTGAGAATTAAAAATGAAAGACTATTGATTTTAATTTTTAATTGTGCATTTTAATTGAGTCTAGTCCCTAGCCCTTAATCGCTACTCTATGAATTCAGTTTGGCAAAAGTTTACTCTGTCGAATTTACGCCTCTATCAATGGCGAGGCGCTAGCTATTTATATAAGTTAGTCGGGCTGCTGCAATCTTGGCGTCGGGGCAGTTGGTTCATGCAGTGGGCTGAGCTAGTAGGGGCTTTGTTGGTCGCTATGGTACTGGCTCTAGCTCCCTTTGTGTCGAGTGCCCTGATTGGTGTCTTGTTATTTGCTTGTGGGGCTTTTTGGGTGTTGTTGACTCTATCGGATGAGACAGCGTTGCCAGAAAGGTTACCTCTGAAGGTGACACCGATTCATCTGTTGGTATTGCTGTACTGGGGTATTGCGGTGGTGGCAACTGCCCTGTCACCCGTGAAGAAGGAAGCGGCTACGGGTTTGGGGAAGCTAACGCTTTATTTGCTGATGTTTGCCTTGCTGGCACGGGTATTGCGATCGCCCCGCATCCGTTCTTGGATGATGACTCTCTTCCTCCACGTCTCCCTAATTGTCAGTATTTTCGGGATGCGGCAGTGGTTTTTTGGAGCAAAGGCACTGGCGACATGGGTTGATCCAGAGTCACCTTCTGGGCACCTGAAACGAGTTTATAGCTATTTAGGTAACCCTAATTTACTGGCTGGGTATCTGATTCCAGCGATCGCTTTGAGTTGTGTAGCCATCTTTGTTTGGCGATGGTGGCTGCCCAAAGTCCTAGCCGTGACAATATTTGTTTTAAATTCACTGTGTTTAGTACTGACATTTAGTCGCGGCGGCTGGATTGGTTTTGTCGTGTGTCTTGTCGCCCTGTTGGTATTACTGGTGTATTGGTACACGATTCAACTGCCAACCGCTTGGCGTCCTTGGGCTATGCCAGTGCTGCTAGGCGGTTGCGCTGCGATAATTATTCTGGCTGTGCTGTTGATCGAACCCCTCCGCATTCGTGTTGCCAGCATATTTGTGGGTCGCAAAGATAGTAGTAACAACTTCCGAATCAATGTGTGGTCATCGGTCAGAGAAATGATTCGCGATCGCCCGATCATCGGCATTGGTCCGGGTAACAACGCCTTTAATAAAATCTATCCCCAGTACATGCGTGCTCGCTTTAGTGCCTTGAGTGCCTATTCTATTTTTCTGGAAGTACTTGTAGAAACGGGCTTCATCGGGTTTTCTTGTTTTTTGTGGCTGTTGGTGGTCACGTTTAACCAGGGACTACAGCAATTACGTCGTCTCCGGGCGTCAGCTAACCCTGATGGATTTTGGTTAATAGGTGCGATCGCCGCGATGTGCGGTATGCTCTCCCACGGTCTGGTTGATACCGTCTGGTACCGCCCTGAAGTTAGCACCCTCTGGTGGCTGATGGTCGCCATTATTGCCAGTTACTACACTACTCCAAACGCTGACACTGCTGGGGTCGAAGATTAGTAGGTTACAGGTTATTACAGGTTATAGCTTCCGGACGCATCCCAATTTTTCAAAGAGATTGGGTAGTGCGATCATCTTGCTCGCTGGTGAGTATGGGTGAGCAAGATGCTCACACTCCCAATTGCTGGGTCTACGTGAGCAAGATGCTCACACTCCCAATTACAAAAACGGGTTATATCATGTCCGGTTGATTAGTTACGAATTGTAGGTTGACATCAAAATATCCCGGTGTTGGGTCTCGTTCCTCTACCCAACCTACGCATATCGTAAGCGTTTAAGCGGACATAATATTACACCTTTATAACTTTCAACAATTCAACCTTCTAACCCCTTAATAACGCTTCATTGCCCGTGCCATATCTCGCTTATCCTGACGTTCTTTGAGGCTTTCGCGCTTGTCATGAAGCTTTTTCCCTTTGCCTAGAGCAATGGTTATCTTGACTAAGCCTCGCTTCAGGTACATTTTCAAGGGCACAAGGGTTAAACCTTCCTGTTCCACCTTGCCGATGAGCTTGCGGATTTCTTGGCGGTGTAGCAGTAATTTGCGGGTGCGGCGCGGGTCATGATTGAAATAATCGCTGCTGCTTTGGTAAGGGGAGATGTGCACGTTCAGCAGCCAAGCTTCGCCACCACGAATCAGACCATATCCATCGCGCAAGTTGACCTTACCCGCTCGAATAGATTTAACTTCCGTGCCTTTTAACTCAACGCCTGCCTCGTAAGTCTCTAAAATTTCATAGAGAAAACGGGCTTGTCGGTTATCAGCAACAACTTTATAGCCTTCACTTTTATCTTTATCACTCATACCAACAATTTAACGTCTGACACTGGAATTGTGATTATAGAGGGAATTCTTCGTGATGAGCTTCTTGTGTTACAACCTGTCACATCACAAAGACATTTTCTACAGACGAGTTGCTTGCGATCGCTCCTGCATTGTAAATCTTTGTTGCAGACTTGACGTTTTTCTAAAAAACGGTAAAAATAGATACAGAAACAAAAACGTTCATCTCTCACAAAAATCTAGAGAGACGGAAGTAAGGAAAAGTCCTGAAGGAACGCGCCTCATCTCACTACAGTTACGCTAAGAGGCGAATACCATGAAACTACAAGAACAGATTTCTACTTTGTCTACTCAAGAGAAAGCCCGCTCACTGATGCTAGCTAACCAACGGGCACTCAGAAACCGTCAGCAATCGATGCTGAATCGTGCAGCAGCAGAAGTTGGATTGGAAAATCCTAAATTCTAGTACTCCAATCCAATTTGGGAAGCCTTTCTCACAGTTTTCGGACGCGATGATATAGGTTAATTGATGAGAACGCCTCTTCGGGGGCGTTTTTGCTTTGCGATCGCTAGCCCACTATGATCCAACAAGGAGCTAGTGTTCTTCCAATTGACTCGAAACGCTTGTGAAACGGCTAAAGCGTGCAATCTGTGATACCAGCCATAAGCAATAAATTCTTCCGGTTCAGTTGATACTTGCAGAAAATTAGTTCCATACATTCCAGTTTTTTCGCTCCCCATAACAATGAAGTCATCATCATTGATTGGCTTAAATGGGCCAGTAATAGTGTCTGAAATGTACCAATAGAGTGAAGAATTAGTAATTCTTTTATGCTTAACTTTTTCCAGCCACTTGGGATTAAAGAACTGCTTAAAGCATGAAAAGAATAAATGGTACTTGCCGTCTCTATAAATAACTTGAGGTCGTTCTAAGTGATAGTAAGGCCAATCCTCAGTAGCATCTACAGGCGCTACTACAGCAGGCGGTAGCAACTTGTAAGGGCCAGAAATTTTGTCTGCTACTGCCAGTCCAACACATCCCTGGAAATTACCAGCCCCTTTAGAGCTAGCACAAATGAACATGTAATAACTGCCTGTTTGATCATCCTTAAAAATATAAGGATCGCGCCAGTGAAAATGCCCCGTCCAGTTACTACGTCCGTACCAGGGGTCATCATCATCTGGTATTAATAAAGGGCGATGAGAGTAACGTGAAAAGTGTAACCCATCGGTCGATGTTGCTAAACCAATTCCTTCATTTCTCAGGTGTGGTGGTTCTTTGCCACCTGCTGAGTAAAACAGATAGTAAACACCATCTTCTTTATAAGTACAACCCGCACATACTCTTCCCGACTCCCAATCATTAGCTGGTTCAGGTTCAAGAAGGGTGCCTAAATCTTGCCAATGCTCTAAGTCTGTAGAAATTGCACCGCAAATTTTACTCAGTGTCCACCAAGGGATTTGTCCTTCTACACCTTCTAAGTAAAAAACACGGTAAATATCGCCATCCTTGAGTATCCAAGGGTCCCAAATTACGGGTTTACCTTGGCGCAAGCGACGCCAAATGCCTGTGACTGATTCACTGATTCTTAACTTACCTCGCTCAATGAGACTAACGTTTGCTGAATCTTGGTGTGCTGCCGGAAGTGGTTCAAGGTAAGTGATAATTTTTTGCTGTATCGGGTGTAGTTTCATTTCTTGCGTTCAAGGGAGTTTTTGAGAATTAGAGCGAGGTTTCAATAGCTTGATTATGGGTGTAATTACCTTATTTTTCAGGTGAGTTGATGCGTGGAAGAGCTTGCTCTTTGAATGATATTGTTATTCTTCGTGCCTAGTTACTCTTGCTCTAACTTAAGTAGAGGAATTAGAAACCAACAGAGCATTGTAAATATGGCGCTGATAATGACAAGAATGGAAACTGGAACTCCCCAAGCATATAAGTAACCCCCTAAGATGGGGCCGTGTTGTTTAACTAGGTTATAAACGGACATCAGCAGAGCATAGACTGAACCTTCTACACCGACAGGACAAGCTCTTGCAGCAATTTCTAGTACTCCCAGCATGGCTATCATGGCAAAAAATCCAAAGAATACACTCACCAGGATAGCGCTCTGCATATTCTGGATAAATAGCAAACCAAGTGTAGAGACAGCCGTTAATCCAATCGCCAGATTGAGTAGCAGCTGCCGTGAAATTCTAAAGGCAAAGATTCCAAAAACGAGCGCCCCTAAACCATTAGCAAATGCTTCAAATGTACCTAAAGTACCGATGAATTGAGAGTCAAATTTCAAACTATCCTTATAGTAATATATGAGGTAATTGACGAGAGGTGGAACCAGAGTAAATTCCAGACAACCAATAAAGCCCAAAACGGCTAGAAGGCGCTGCGATTTTACCGCTAACCACAGGGATTTAAAGCTACTTTTAAAGGAAACTGTTTGTTGCTGCTTTTTTTCATCTGCAAGCAATAGGAAGGTGGCGACTAAACCAATCAACGGCACAATTGTAGTGAGCAGAAATGCCACTGATAAGTTAGATTTTTGAGCAAGCCAGCCGCTAATGTAATATAGCAGCCCTTTACCAAAACCTAGAGCCGTCCATTGAGCAGCTTGTAAGCGAGCTGTGTTGCCTAAACGCTTGCCTTGAACGACCATTATCTTATCCGTCAGTACATCGCTAAAGGCTATGGATAGACTGAGTAAAAATAATGCGATCGCCAAAAATGAAATGGTGTACAAATGAAAGCTACTTAATCCTAATAAGACAGCAAGCGCTAGTGCATAGCAGATAAAAAAGTAGCTTTTGAACTGATAGCCAAATAGAGAAACAGCATCCCCAATCATTCCGTAAAGGGGTCTAATTAACCAGGGAATGAAAATAAAACTGCTGAAGGATGCTAACTGTGCTGGTGAAAGTCCGAGACTATCTTTGAGATAGATAGTCAGTGGAAGACCGAAAAGTCCTGGATTACTCCCGTAAGTTTGAATTAAGTAAAACAGAACCATGATGCAAATAAGTTGCTGTATTGGCATCTAATTTTCCAGAGTATTAGTAGACATTATTTGCATCCATAGATTTAAGACACTAAACCAAACTCCATCGCTGAGAGATTAGTTTCTGTATCAACCACTTTCTCTAACTGAAATCCACACTTTTCAAACAACTCTTGAAAGTGTCGTCTGGTGCGCCATCCACCCCCCGGAACCGCTATATTTACCTGTACCGCAAATACTCCAGGCATAATGCCATCAGGAGCAACTTTTGGTTCGTCTAAATCAGGGACGAAAGCTTGCAAAAGAATGATTTTTCCATGCGGTGGTAGTGCCTTCTTACAGTTGTGTAAGATTTTCATCGCATCTTCGTCATTCCATGCCGAGATAAAATACTTCATTACGATCGCATCTGCACCTTTTGGCACCTCTTCAAACACATCACCAGAGATAATTTGCACCGCATCTTGAGCAACCCCTTGCTTTTTCAGATAGGCAGGCGCAGTTTCGGCAACATAAGGCACTTCAAACAACATCCCCTGACAACCAAACCGCTTGACAATTCGGGCAATTAGTCCACCTTGTCCACCGCCAACGTCCATCACCGTATCAAAGCGGCTGAAATCATAAACATCTAGCAATGCATCAACAGCATGATTTGTCAAGAAACTCATGGCGTTGATGAAGACATCGCCACTCCATTTGTTGTCCTGGCAAAACTCATAAACAGTCTTGCCGTTTGCCCTTTCAAAGGGGACTTCACCCGTATGTAAAGCATCTTCAAGTACTTTCCAAGCATCCCATTGTGCGGGTTCGATGAGGTGCATAGCAAAATGACCCATCGAAGGTTCGTTGTTAGTAACGAGAAGGGCAGATAATTCAGTCGGAGCAAAAACTCGTCCTGGCTTTTCTTCTAACACCTCTAAATGAGCTAAAGCCCGGAGAATGAAATAGAGTCTTTCAGGTTTTGTGTCCGTCTTTTGGGCTAAACTCTCAAGACTTTGCTCTCCTTCATCTTGTAAGAGGTTAAATATTCCTAAGCGGGTAGCAACATAAACACACTGACTTTCTACGAAAGCCAATATCATGCCAAAAACTTTCTTTTTGGCTTCTTTTGAGGTCGTTTTAACGGGTGTAGTTGTCATTGCTTTTTGCTCTGAATTGTTGGTAGTGATAGCATCCGGTGAGGAGTTGAAATCCCACAGCGAGTATAGGAATTGTAGAGGCTAAGGCATTGCCCACTGGTGTTAACTTAAGCCCTGACGACTGGAAGTCGCGGCTACACAAACGAAGTCCGCCTGCGCGGACTCAATCTTTAGCCTGCGTAGGCAGGCTTTGTCTGTGTAGCCCCAGGCTTACAGCCTGCGGGCATTGAGCGGCAACAATTGCTACGCTTGGGTTTCACGTTAAGTTGACACCAATGGGGATTCCCTACTCCCTACTCCCTACTCCCTACTCCCTCTTCACTCCATAATGCTGCCAAAAAAGTCTATGGTTTCCTTAAGAGCAGCGATCAGAACGTCAATTTCTTCGCGAGTATTGTAGAAGTACAAACTTGCTCGTGCTGTACCCGGTACCCCTAAAATTCGGTGTAGAGGTTGAGTGCAATGATGACCTGAACGGATAGCAACACCTTCTTGATCTAAAAGCGCAGAAACATCGCTAGAGTCGAGTCCTTCAACTGTAAACGAAGCTAATGCTGCTCTTCCTTTACCGTCTGCTGTAGGTTGCGGGCCATAAATTTTCAAGTCAGGAATGCCGCGCAGTTGATTAAAGAGATAGGCGGTTAATTCTTCTTCGTAGGCGTGGATTTTGTCCATACCTAAATTTGTCAGGTAGTCTACAGCTGCACCTAATGCGATCGCTTCTCCAATTGCCGGAGTCCCTGCTTCAAATTTGTGGGGTAAATCCGCATAGGTGGAGTAGTCTAGGAAGACTTCCGAAATCATCTCGCCGCCACCCATAAACGGCGGCATTGCTAACAATAGGTCAAGTTTCCCATACAAGAAGCCAATCCCAGTAGGCGCACACATTTTGTGGCCCGATGCTACTAGCCAATCACAGTCCATTGCCTGCACATCAATTGGCATATGAGGGACACTCTGGCAAGCGTCAATCAGGACTTTTGCTCCGTAACGGTGTGCGATCGCAATTATCTCTTCCACCGGGTTAATACAACCCAAGGTATTCGAGACATGAACCACACTCACCAGCTTGGTTTTATCAGAAATTAACTGCTGGAAATGCTCTAAATCAAACTCCCCACTCTCTGTCAGTGTCACATGCCTAATCACTGCACCCGTTTTTTGAGCTACCAGCTGCCAGGGAACGATGTTACTGTGGTGTTCCATCACAGTCAGGATAATCTCATCTCCTGGCTGCAACGTGTTCATACCCCAGCTGTATGCCACCAAGTTAATTGCTTCACTGGCATTACGGGTGAAAACCATCTCTTGCCGCGAGGCAGCATTAATAAAACTAGCTACCTTATCCCGCGCACTCTCATAAGCTTCTGTCGCTCTTACGCTAAGAGTATGAGCGCCTCGGTGAACATTAGCATTATCCTGCTCATAATAGTGGCGCAGTGTCTCTAACACCACTAACGGCTTTTGAGACGTAGCTGCATTGTCGAGATACACCAAAGGTTTGCCGTTGACTTCTTGATGCAAAATTGGGAAGTCAGCGTGGGCTATTTCGGCAAGAGTTCTTTCTTGAGTGACAGTCATTTTGAGGAATGGGGAATTGTTCAAAGGGTTGAAGGTTAGAAGGTGGAAGGTTGGAAGGTTTAAGGTATCAGGTTGGAAAGTTTAAGGTTGGAAAAACTGCCTAAGAAAGAAAATAGGGAGTCAAGAGTCGGGAGTTGGGAGTGGGAAAAAGAAATTTTCATTCTTTGTTGTGAACTTGCGTTCATGGGTACCTAATTTATTAACTTGCAACCTGCTAACTTGTTAACCTGCCAGCTTTCAACCCTTCTTGGGACTACTGACTAGTCTGAGAGTTTTCGTACTAACTCGGAGAGTTGTTTCCGCAGAGAGACTACTGGCAGTTTTTGGATAATTTCAGCGGCAAAGGCGTCAATCAAGAGATTGCGGGCGTCTGCTTCATTAAGTCCACGACTTTGCAGGTAGAAGACTTCATCAGCTTCTAACTGACTAACCGTGGCACCGTGAGAGCATTTTACGTTATCTGCTGTGATTTCTAGTTGAGGTTTGGTATCAATGCGAGCTTTGGGAGACAAAAGTAAGTTGCGGTTTAGCTGACTGGCATTGGTCAACTGGGCAGCTTGAGGAACAAAGACTTTACCATTGAAGACAGCATGGGCTTTGTCAGTAACAATACATTTATGCAATTGGTTACTGGTGCCGTAGGGCTTAGCGTAAGCCATTATGCTATGAGTGTCTGACAACTGTTCTCCGGCAACTATTGTCAAACCATTGAGAGTCGTTTCGGTTTGCTCACCTGTTTGCAAGACTTCTAAGTTATGGCGCGATAGTTTGGAACCTATGCTGATGGAATTGCAGGTATAGCGGCTGTTACGGGCTTGTGCGATCGCACAAGTCCCAATATGAAACGCGCCCTTACTCTCTCGCTCAACTCTAGTATGGCTGACTTGAGCGTTTTCTTCTAGGGCAATTTCCGTCACGGCATTGGTGAAATAAACGCCTTCACCGACTGCCTCGTAATTCTCAATCAAAGTCAGTTTGCTACCTACTTCTGCCACTACCAAACAACGTGGCTGAGAAACGGTAGGCGTCTCATCTGCTGTAGAAATAAATAGCAGTTGAATGGGCGTCTCTACTTGCTGATTTCTCGCCACCCACACGACTGCTGCATCCGTTAAACCAGCGGTGTTAAGTGCTGTAAATACTTCTGTTGCTGCGCCTTGTTCCTGTGCGAGATATTTACCTATTTTTGTGCGGTAAGTAGTAGGCAACCCAGCCAAATTAGTAACGACTAATCCCTCTGGCAAGTCAGCAACGGCTGAGAGTTGAGGCGCATAAACCCCGTTGACAAATACCAAGCGAATTGGTGCTTCTGGTAGAGTCAATTCAGCGGCTGATTCGGGTAAATCGAACTTGTTAGGCGTCTGGAAATTTACCTCTAATAGAGGGGATAAATCCGTAAAGCGCCATTCTTCGTCCCGTTTAGTGGGGATGGTAAGTTTATTGAGCCATAGAGAAGTGCGATCGCGCAACTCTTGAACCAACCCTACTATTTCCGGGTCAATTACTTGTAAATCAAGCGCTTGGCACTGACTTAATAACTCGGTAAGATAAGCATCTCCACGGTCAGATGCCGCCGTTAAACCCACCTCTTCCGGGTTAGGAATCGTGCTGGTAGAAACTTGAATCGTCATCGTGCTCCCACCTCAGTTGCCTCTTCTTCCCGCACCCAATCATAGCCACGAGATTCTAATTCTAGAGCTAGTTCCTTACCACCTGTAGTGAGGATACGCCCGTCTTCCATCACATGCACAAAATCTGGCTCAATATAGTTGAGAAGACGCTGGTAGTGAGTAATCAAAATTGTGGCATTCTCTGGACTTGTCAGCTGATTAACGCCATCAGAAACAATCTTCAGTGCGTCAATATCCAAACCAGAATCCGTCTCGTCCAAGATACCCAGTTTCGGCTCTAATAAGGCCATTTGTAGAATTTCATTTCGCTTCTTCTCACCTCCAGAGAAGCCCTCATTTAGACTTCGCTCTAGGAAGCTGGGATTCATCTTGACAATTCCCAACTTTTCATGTACCAAATCTTCAAAATCAAAGGCATCAAGTTCTTCTAATCCCTGATGCTTGCGGCGGGAATTGTAAGCCACTCGCAAGAAATCTAAATTACTAACACCTGGAATTTCTAAAGGGTACTGGAAGGCGAGAAAAACGCCAGCAAGTGCCCGTTCTTCCGGTTCCATTTCCAGTAAGTTTTGCCCTAGGAAGATAACCTCGCCGCCCGTAACTTCGTAGGCAGGATGACCCGCTAAAACCTTGGAGAATGTACTTTTACCAGAGCCATTTGGCCCCATAATGGCATGAATTTCTCCTGCCTTAACTTCCAGATTTAATCCTTTGAGAATCTGGTTTCCATCGACATCTGCCGTTAAATCCCGGACAGACAATATTACTTCGCTATTTTCTACGATCATTTTGACTGTTGACTGTTAACTGTTGGCTGTTGAAAGTGAACCTTAGCTATCTATAGTTTCTTTCAACTGGACACCGAAAAAGAAGGCGAGTGTTTTCAGGCTGGCACCTCCATCGGCGGTTCTTTCGGATACTCAGGTAGACCATCATTTAAGTGAACCCATTGCCGTTTGCTTGATGTCCAGATGTGCATTTGTGGTGAGAAATCATTCGGCTCATCCAGATTGCCTAAATTGATAGCAATGTAGTCTGGTAATCTGGTGTCTTCGTAGATTAATTGAGAGCCACAACGAGAGCAAAAACCACGCTCACCCCAGTCGGAAGATTTAAACTTTGTTGGTTCGCCACTCAACAACGTAAAGTTTGACTTCTCAAATAAAGCTCCTGACAAAAAAGCCGATCCAGTAAATCGCTGGCAATTAGTGCAATGACAGTGACCAACCCAGAAGGGTTCTCCTAAAACTTGATAGGATATTTGGCCGCAAAAACAGCTACCTTTGTGTTCTATCTTCTGTTCGCTCATCTGTTGCTCTACACCCCTATAGTCCTCACTGGGCACTGCAAACTTTACATTGATTACTGGATTTTTTATCCAACCGTGCCTTCTAGTTTAAGGCTCAACAACTTATCAGCTTCAGCAGCAAATTCCATCGGTAATTCGTTGAAGACATCTTTACAGAAACCACTGACCATCATGGAGATAGCATCTTCTTGTGAAATGCCTCGCTGTGCGAAGAAAAACAACTGGTCTTCCCCAATTTTGGAAGTAGAGGCTTCGTGTTCTACTTTGCCAGTGTTATTCTGCACTTGAATGTAGGGGAAGGTATTCGCTTGAGCAGTATCACCAATCAGCATCGAATCGCATTGAGAGTAGTTCCGTGCACCCTCTGCTTTGGGGCCAATTTTCACTAAACCGCGATAGCTATTTTTGGAGTTACCAGCAGAAATTCCCTTAGAAATAATCGTGCTGCGAGTATTCTTGCCGATATGTACCATTTTGGTTCCAGTGTCGGCTTGCTGTTTGTTATTCGTCAGTGCTACAGAGTAAAACTCACCGACAGAATTATCACCCACCAGTACGCAGCTAGGATACTTCCAGGTAATTGCTGAACCCGTTTCTACCTGTGTCCAGGAAATCTTAGAATTGACGCCCTGGCACAAACCGCGCTTGGTGACAAAGTTGTAAATTCCACCTTTCCCGTTTTCGTCTCCGGCATACCAGTTCTGAACGGTAGAGTATTTAATTTCCGCGTTGTCGAGAGCGATAAGTTCTACAACAGCCGCGTGCAGCTGGTTGGTGTCGTACATCGGTGCAGTACAGCCTTCTAGGTAGCTGACAGAACTGCCTTCTTCGGCAACAATCAGAGTGCGCTCAAACTGTCCGGTATCACCGCTATTAATCCGGAAGTAAGTAGATAGCTCCATCGGGCATTTAACGCCTTTGGGAATGAAGACGAAGGAACCATCACTGAAAACGGCAGCATTGAGGGCAGCGAAGTAGTTATCTGCTACTGGAACAACGCTACCAAGGTACTTCTTGACTAACTCTGGATGTTCTTGCAACGCTTCAGAGATTGAACAGAAGATAACGCCTTCTTTCGCCAGCTTTTCTTTAAATGTTGTGCCAATAGAGACACTATCAAAAATGGCATCTACCGCGACATTAGACAACCGCTTCTGCTCAGAAAGAGGAATGCCTAGCTTCTCGAAGGTTTCCAGTAAAGCTGGGTCAACTTCATCAAGGCTATTGAGCTTTTCCTTTTGCTTCTTGGGTGCAGAATAGTAAATGATGTCTTGGTAGTCAATTGGCGGATAACCAACATGTGCCCAAGTTGGTTCTGTCATCTTCTGCCATTGCCTATAAGCTTTGAGACGAAACTCTAGCATGAACTCTGGCTCGTTCTTTTTGGCTGAGATCAGGCGAATTACGTCTTCATTGAGACCGCGAGGGATGGTATCGGCCTCAATGTTGGTGATAAAGCCGTACTTATAAGGCTGGTTGACTAATGTTTTGACGGTAGTAGTCATTAGGCTAGTGTTCTCTCGTGTTCTAGAGGATTCTCTATTGTTTCTCTTTAAGGATGGCAGCTGAGTGGTAGTAGATACCCTGTTTCTCGTAATGCCGTCTGGTTGAGGGAGATTAAAACAACAACAATGTTGTTTAATTCTATTGTAAGATATATTAACAACAAGGATGTTGTCAAAGTCAAGTTAAATGTGTCCGATCGCCTTTCCCACCGCCCTCACCACAAGCCAATGATGACCACTCAACAACCTTCTACGAAGCAGGACATCTTGCAACACTTACTGAAACAGGAGCAAAAGACGGCGCAGGATTTAGCTGAAGCGCTTGAGATTAGCCCGCAAGCCATACGGCGTCATCTAAAAGATTTAGAGGAAGAAGGGCTGATTGAGCATCAAGCTGTGCAGACTGGGATGGGCCGTCCTCAGCATGTGTACCGGCTCAGTCGCAAGGGGCGCGATCGCTTCCCGAATCGATATGAAGAATTTGCTGTGTCTCTGTTGGATGCCCTAACCGAAACCGTAGGTCAAGACCAAGTTAGCTCAATTCTGCGGAAACAGTGGCAACGTAAGGCGATAGAATATCGCGATCGCGTCGGCAGCGGTTCTGTGCAAGAGCGTGTTGCCAAGTTGGTAGAACTCCGTAAAGCAGAAGGTTACATGGCAGAGTGGTATGCTCTAAAACCAAGCCCTTTAGATAATAATGCCGTTCATCAGTTTATCGTGGCAGAACACAACTGTGCCATTCAAAACGTTGCCGAATCTCATCCTACGGTGTGTGGACATGAATTAGAAATGTTTGCGGCTGTACTACCCGATTGCACAGTAGAACGCACTCACTGGATTAACCAGGGAGAACCCCAATGTGGGTATTTAATTAAAGCGCGTGCTGAGGCTGGATAGAGAAGTTGTCTGTGATGCTTCTAGCAGCGCCTTGTTACCCTAAAGATTTATAGATTGTTTATAAAAAAGCTTATGGTTGAACCACCGCAACCGAACGTACAATTTTTAACTCCAGAAGAGTCAGCCGATGTTGATAAAGCCTTGCTGTCTTCCTCGGAAAAGTTTTTAACTCGATTGACAATTTCATCCCTACGGCTGTTGCAGCACATTGCTCAAGATACTGGTGTTACGGTTGAGGAGTTAACGCATCAGCAGGTTATTGACTGGTTTGAGAAGGATGGGAAGATTCGGAGAGAGCAAGGGGTAGAGGCATCGTTTTTGAAGTGGTAAATTTTCTAGGAAACTGGGGAGTCGGGAGTCGGTAGTCGGGAGTCGGGGCATCCCATTGGAGGTAAGGTAAAAAATAGGGGTGAACGGCCGTTCACCCCTACAAATTACATGCGAGAGTGGTCACTGAGACTGTCGATGTGTTGTTTTTTCGTCTTGATAGGTCAGCTTGTACCGTGCCTTGGGAGTGAGGATGAATCTTTTTCTCCTCTTCACCCCCTCTCCCTCTCACCCCCTCACTTCTTCGATCAGGAGTCGGAGGATGAGTCTCCAGTTTTTTGTGGTTTCTCATCTGTTTTATTCCCCTGTGTCTGATCGGGTTCAGCTTTCTTTGGCAGCGGCGCTTCCAGTGGGGGTGGTGTGCTTGGTTGAAGCGACTTATTAGTTGATTCTGGTTGTGGAGGTGTCACAGGTGAAGCTGGAGAGGTTGGTGATTTTACAGGTGGCGCAGAGTCTTTGGTTTCAGGCGCTGGCATCTGTTTAGGTTCAGAGGAAGGTGCTTCCTGAGTTGGTGTAGATGGCTTCTCGACTTGCTCAGATGAAGACGATCGCTGTGTTTGCCGTCTTCTTCGCGATCGCACAACAGGTTCAGGTGAGGAAGTATCTTGGGCCGGTGTATATCTTCTGCGAGAAGATCGACGAACGGGTGCTGGTTCAGCCGAAGAATTAGAGTTACTCTTCTGTACAGGTTGAGCTGTCTGTTTGGGGGTATCTTGAGAGGTATCCTGACTATCCTCAGATGTATCCTGCGCCTCATTGGTGGGTAAGGGAATAGGTGAGGCTGAGGGTTCTACAGTAGGCGAAGGCAAAGCTTGTTCAGATTTAGGCTGATTCCAGACAGTACCCAAGGCAATTAAACCACTAGCGATCGCCACTCCTCCCCCAATCAATACACCACGAACACCCAGCCGCTTAACCCCGGCTAGATTTTGACCAGCAGACGGCGATTTTGCCTGAACTTGAGGCACTTGAGGAACTTGGGTCAGTTGCTGAGAATTGATGGGAACCGTTGACCCGGTGTGAGTAGGTAGCGCCCCATTTCCTGTACCGTTAGCCTTGTGCCACTGAGGATTAGGTAACAGCGACAGCCACTCATCTACACTCTGCGGTCGGTAACGAGCCTCGACTGCCATACCTCGCATGATAGCTTGGTTAAGTGCTGCACTAATCTGGGGTTGCAGGTCACGAGGAGCAGGCATGGGTTGGCGATCGCGAAGTATCGCTGGTGTCGGCACTTGTGCTGTCAATAGAGCATACAGTGTTGCCGCTAGACCGTAAACATCCGACGCAGGCGTACGCTTTTCTTTAGTTAAATATTGTTCAATCGGTGCATAGCCGTCAGAAACTATGATTGTGTGGCTCTGAGTTGAATCAGGTGTAAACTCCCGTGCAATCCCAAAGTCAATTAACACCACTTCACCCCCTCCAACTTCCCCTTGATAAGAAGATGGGGGGGTACGCAGGATAATATTTTCTGGTTTGATATCCCGATGAAGTAAGCCCTTGTGATGCACAACCCTTAAGGCTTCTCCCACTTGTCGGATGTAATTAATCGCTGTCGCTTCATCTAAGGGTTGTCCTGGAAACACAACAGCTTGCAACGTTGGGCCAGGCACATAGTCCATGACCATGTATGACCCACCAGCTTCTACGAAGAAGTCACTGACGCGAACAATATTAGGATGGCTACACAAAGCTAGTCGCCGCGCTTCATCCTGGAACTGACGCTGGAATCGGTCAAACTCTGGATTTAAGCGCAAGGACTCGTTGAGGGTTTTAATCACCACGGGCTGACCTAAGTAGTGATGGGTAGCTTTAAAAGTGACGCCAAAGCCTCCACGTCCCAGTTCTTGTTCTAGGGTATATTTACCAGCCTGTAAGGTTTGACCGACTAACGAGTTCATAAATCTGACACCGTTTTTCGTTGTTGGTTGTTAGTTTTTGGTTGTTAGTTTTGGAGAGAGTCTAACTATTAATCTATGGACGAAACACTAGTACTCTAAGTTCTATTCAACTCTCAGTTTTGGTAAGCATACTTCACCTGTCAGCAACCAACTCCTAACTTTAGCTCAGAATGTACTGAGATGTTAAATGGAGTGTGCCGGAAGCCGATTTATAAAACTATTGCCACTACGGGTTAACAAAAAGTAGTACAAAGGCTTTAAACGTCAACCCCTAATTCAGGCGATCGCGCCGCCAGTCGTTGTGCGCGTTGCTCAGCGATAAAAAACCCACCCTTACCCAAGATATACCTGGATCGAGGTGGGTTTTATTAGCCCTACCGAGACAATCTCGTCGCAAGATTGCGTGGGGCTGTTGACTGATAGGCGGTCTGTTTCTCCAGAGATTGATATCCCTATCCCGCCCCTACAACGCGCTGACTTTAGTGATGGTGATGATGGTCGTGGTCGTGGTCGTGGTGGTGATGATGATGGTGAGAAGCCTGTGCTGCTGCCAACTGGGGATTAACCGCCAGTGCTGTTTCTGCCAAAAGGGCTTCAATCTGAGGATTTGCCCAATCTGCTGCCATCCTCAAGAAGTCAGGATGATCGTTAACGCAGGGCATTTCCACATAGGTAACATGGGGACTTCTACGCTTCAGGTCGTGGACGATATGATGGACATCCAGTAGAGTTTCGTGATTTTCTGTCGCAAAGCCAATTGGCATCATGACGATCGCCGTGGCACCCAAGTCGATCAAGTTCTTGGCAGCTAACTCGACATTGGGTTGAGTCCATTCAATTAGCGGTGTCTGATGATTGAGCCAACCCACTGATATCAGAGGATACTTGTTAATCAACTTCTCCCGGACTCGCTCATAAAGCGCCTCACTTTCCATAATGCCGGAAGTAAATCCTTTTGCCTTATGAGGGCATCCGTGATTCATGAGTACGATACCCGTTTGGGAGGGTAAGTGCGCTACGGCTAACTCTTTAGCGATTTTCTCCTCAACTAGTCGGGCTAGCAAGTCTATGTAATCTGGTTCGTTGTAAAAAGACGGGATGTAACGCTGTCCTTTGACCCAATGTTCGCTGCCATCAGACAACTTAGTCAGGGCGTCGTTAACTTGTTCAACAGCAATGCCGCTAGTGAAGATGGAATCCACAACTAACAGAGGATAAATGAGCAGTTTGTCGAAGCCTTGGGCTTTAATTTCCGCTAGGACTTGCTCAGCTAGGAAGGGGGCACAGAAATTATAGACTTTGAAGACTTGAACGCGATCGCCCCATTTTTCTTGTAAGTTTTTTTCAATGCCAGCCCGTTGCTGTTCAAAGATTTTGTTATGGGGTGAGATAAAGTTGTCGTGTTGGTGACTCCACTCGTGCAAGTCAAAAACTGCCAGTATTTTCGCTAGTGGTGGATAAACCCAAGTGGGTACTGGTGCAAATTTGGCTGTGAGTAAGTTTAAAGCCTGTTCATTGTAGTTAGCGAAGTCTTCGTAGCTTTCGACTTCCCCATAGCCCATGAGTAAGACAGCAACTCGATCGCTACCGCCAGTTGTAGGAGATGTTACTTGTTGCAGTTTTTCAGGAGTTGCAACCACTTCGTGTTCCTCATTGCGTTCAACTTCAATAGCTGGGGCATCTCAGAATTATCTTTAGATGCACCCCTGCTATCTTTCAGCGTAACATCCCCTCCGGGGGGATAGGATATAAAATTTGATGATTTTAGTTCCTAGAAGAATAATGAATTGACCTACACAAATGATGAATCCGCCCCACGGATGAGTTCGGAGGGCTTAAAAGTTGGTGGTTTACATTGGGGTTGCAGGTTTTGAGTACCGATCGCATCAATACTTAAGGTGAGCAATTTTGAAGTTGTCACTAGGCAGTGACAATGCGATCGCCTCCTTGGGCTTTAGCCCGGTGCAACGCTGCACGGGCGGCCTGAATCACTGCCTTGCCCGTTAAACCATGCTCAGAGAAACTCGCTACCCCACAAGAAATGGTGATAGAGTCGAGAATCTGACTCCTGTATTGGATATTCAGGTGTTTAACGTTACGCCGTAATTGCTCAGATCGCTGTTTGGTGGTTGCCAAAGACGCTTCCGGCAACATCAGCAGAAACTCCTCACCTCCGTAACGGCAAGCAATATCTGAGGCACGAATTTGGCTGGGCAAGAACATACCCATTTCTCGCAGCAGCATATCGCCTGCCGCATGACCAAAGGTTTCATTAAAACGATTAAATTGATCGATGTCGATCAGGATGATTCCCAAAGGCTTGGGGTAACGCTCCGATCGCCTGATTTCTCGTTCTAGAGATTCTTCTAGGTAGCGCCGATTGTACAGCTTGGTCAGGGGGTCGCGCAGACTCTGGTTTTTCAGGCTCTCCCGCAGTTTTAAGTTGGCTAGCGCTAAGCTGATATGTTTGGCGACAGTTAGTGCTAATTGTTTAATTTGAGTAATCTGTCCTCGCTTGAGCGAACTGACATACAGTACCCCCAACGGTTCTCCATGAGCCATCATGGGTACACAAATAGTTTCAACAGGTAGATAGTTAGGGCGAATATGTTGACAAATTAGACCATAATGTGTATCTTCAACTAGATGTGTCTGTTCACGCCGCAGCGCTAGACATTCGTAAGGCGTAAAGATAGGTTCGCTGGTTAACGGTACAGGCCCCCAAGTAGCGATCGCCTCTAGCTGGTTTTTTAAGACATTCATTACATAAATTGCACCAGTTTCATTGGGAAACAGTTGTTTGATCAGCGGTCCGATGTTCGTGTATGCCTCTTCAACAGAAAAACACGATTGGAGTGAATCAATCAGCTGCTCTAGTACAGTGATATCTACGTTAGTTTGCATTCTTACTGAAACGTTTTGGTGTTGAGCTTTATAAATTTAGTAGTGCGCCCCTACACCAGCTATTAATCTCTGGCTTTACAGCTGTGTGCTGCCAGCCAAGTCAGTTAGTGTTCGACTCCTCCACAGGAGTCCTACTGATCTACTACAGAGGTTTACCTCGGTTCCCCTGATAACTTGAGAAAAAATTGGTAAATTTCATCCCGTGTCTTCAAAAAGCAGGCGTATGTCTGAAAGGTTAACGAGACTGCCTGAAGCGCTACTGGATGCACTCTGCGCTTTGTTCGCGCTTCGCGATCGCTACCTTGACCGCCAATAGTGACCGCTGTAGATGTTCCTCAAGAATAGGTAGTTATAAACCTCGTTTTTAACACACTGCCTTTGGTAAGGCAAGTATTCCACTTTAATTTCTTTTCTTCTTTATAAATCAAGGTGCTTGTACTCAAAAATTTTCCATCCCTCATCCCTCATCCCTCATCCCTCATCCCTCATCCCTCATCCCTCATCTCTCATCCCTCATCCCTCATCCCTCATCCTTTCGTGGTCAAAGTTGCTAGCAATTATTTTCATTATTGAGAGAAAATAACTCAAGCTTTATTTAGAAAATGCTTACTTTCTATGTCTAGATCAAACTTATACATAAAGTTAGACATTAGGCAGACGCGGAAACACTCATCAACCTTTGAAACTTCTAACAGAAAGCAATCATCAGTGTAGGATATTCAATGGGATACTACGATTTTAACGACCACTTTTGGTCACCCAATGAAGTTTGTGCGATCGCTCTCAAGAAAGAAAATAAAATAGGGTTTTTCAAAGTACTATTGCGCTCTCTCCGAGAGACCTTTGTTAGACAAAGCAACAACTTCAAATAAAAACATTGAGAAAAAATATGGCAAAAACTGAAGAGCAAGAATTGAGCGAGCAGATTGAGCGGCTTTATTCAGAGCTAAAAAGGTACAAAAAAGCACTAGTCAACCCACCCTCTTGGGTAAATACAAAAATCCTTGCGGATACTATCTATCAACTTGAGGCAGAAATCAGCGAGTTAAATGCCCAATTAGAGAGCCACTTGCTGATTTTGATGATGTTTAACTGTGTGACAGCAGCCATGCCAAACTTGAATATTGCTGATTGAGATTGATTGCGAACGTAACTGGGGCGACAAAGAAAGAATCTCTCTTCATGCCACTATCACAAGAACAGGACTTACGAAGAACCTCTACATGTAAGGTGGGCATTGCCCACCCTACTACTAGCAGTAGCGTTT
>DALYIW010000120.1:0-22410 GCA_031970155.1 Coleofasciculaceae cyanobacterium CTOTU46601
CGAATGCGTCAATGGCTGAGATTGCTAAGGCGTTTACCGTGGCAATGCAGCAGCGAAAGTATCCGGTAGATGTCATTGCCTCGTCGCGAAAGCAATTGATGAATCCTAGAGAACGCCTCATCGCTGACTATTTGCTTCCCATCCCACCAAACATTTCCTCAGTTAGGGAGTTCCAGCGTACCGATTTTTCAGCCTTGTTTGAACCCGTTCCCACCCTTGAGTTTTTGTCTGAATTTAATGGATTAGAAGATGCGATCGCTGCCTCTTTTCAGGTCACTGAAATTGACAAAAGCCTCGGAGAAACTTTATCGAATTTCTTCAAGACTTCTGCAAGCCATGATTGCAAATAACGCACTCATTGCATTTGTGCAGCGCAACTGTAGTAATTGTATAAACTAATGACTGACTCATCACAACTATTGCACTTAAGCCAGGAGCAGCGTGATAGGCTGCTGCAAGAACTCCAAACGCTTCTCAAGGAAAGATGTTCGCTCCAACAAGCGCTGCGCGAAGAACACAAGAGTGCAACGGCAGCAAACGAGCAACTGTTTCGGGAACTGTTAGGAGTATCCGATGCTCTAGAGTCTGTGCTGAATTACATTGCAGAACATCCCGCACCAAATCCCCAATCTTGGGCGCGTTTGCCTTCATCGTTGAACAGTATTCAGAGAATGCTGCTTTTCATCCTCGAGCAGCGACAAGTGCATCCCATTGATTTTCAAGGAAATCAGCCGGATTTCAGCCTATGCCAGGTGGTCGGTCGTGAAGTCCGAAATGACCTTGAAGACCAAACTATTACAAAAATTGTTCGCCGAGGATTTCATTGGGGTGACAAGCTCTTACGCCCAGTCGAGGTTATTACCTCCCAACAAAAGGATTGATCGGAAAATCTTGTCTTCACAATCTCCAAGACTACTGCTTTTAAGATAGTCGGCGATCACTGTGATGCCTACTCTCGCTTCCTTATCAGGCGTCATCCTGTCGTAGTAGGCAACTCTTTCCAAGTGCTGTAGCCATTTGACGAAGGTAAAAGCGATCGCACAGTCGTTTGCAGGGACAGGTGTTTTATCTCAAGACCCCTTAGCAGCCATCGTCTCCAAAGCTACTTTCGCCACTTCAGCTGCTGCCTCAAACGGCAATGCCCGTACCTCTGCCAAAAGCTCGTTGACAGATGAGCGTAGCTTTCTAGTTGAATGTCCAAGCTCCAAATTTTCCACGAAGCCTGAGTCAAAAGAGTGCTTGTTCGCCATCTTGTCGCTTTTTGGCGGAACCTGTAGATAGACTTGCAGTTGCCAAAGCGTCCATCCCTTCAAATCAGCTAGTTTTTGAAGATTATCATCGTCAGGCCAGACTGCCTGCTTTTCCCAACTCTGTACTGCATAGTAACTAACACCCAGCAGCTTGGCAAAGCTGCGCTGACTTTTCTTTCCTCGGATTTCCTTTACGAAATCCGCCAGCCTTTGCTTAGGTGTAGTCTCTACCAGCATTCCTCATACTCCGTACTTACCACAAGTTATCACAAAAATTTCCTAGACCACAATTTATACAACTAACATATTGACATTCGTTAAATGTCAGTTTTAAGATGTCACAGATGTCAAAATGTCACTCCCATAATGTCACTCCCAGACCCTGCGCTACGACAGGTGTCCCCTCATATTTTAACCCCCCACCCCCTGAACGCCAGTATTTATGGGGAGGACGAAGATGTGTCTTCTTTGGTGGAATTGATTCGAGAGAGTGGGTGGGTTAGACCACTGGTGGTGACAACTGACTATGTCATTGTTTCTGGTTATCGACGCTGGGAAGCGGCAAAAAAACTGGGATGGGAGACTATCCCCGTTGAGGTGAGAGAGTTCCCAGACTCGATCGCCATCTTAGAAACGCTGCTGTTAGAAAATGTCAGTCGTGACAGGACTCTTGAAGTTCGTATCCGAGAGGGTTTGGCTTGGGAAGAAGTGGAAAAAGAAAAGGCACGCATTAGGAGAGGAACGCGCACCGACTTGAAAGACATGGTGGAAAATTTTCCACCATGTTCCAAGACAGAAAAGTTTGGAAAGTCACGAGATGCGATTGGTTTGAAGATTGGTCTTTCTGGTCGCTCCTACTCAAAAGGGCGAAAAGTCATTGAAACCATTGATGCTGAAGTATCTCTGGAGAACTACTCATCTGCTAAAGCTCTAAAGTTAGCGCTATCCTCGAGCATTGATGCCGCCTACAAATTAGCAAAAAAACCCGATTCCACAAGAAAAGCGATCGCCGATCTCTTGGAAACAGGCAAGGCTCGCAGCACTACCGCAGCAATCCGTCTCCTTCGCGACCAAACCGAACTTACGACCGAGTTAAGAACCCAGTCCTGCTGGAACTGTCAGCATCGCTCGGAGTCCATAGACAACCAAACGATTTACTGCAACAAATTCGGTATTCTCAACCTGGTAGACAAATCAGGAGACCAACGCGGTCTGGAGTGTCCGGAATGGAGAGACAGTTCCTCCCTAACCGAACCGCTGAACAAGCGCACCTTCGCCCTCGAAGTGCACCTGCCAATCGAGTGGCAAGAACACCTTGAAGCAACGGCAGCATCACTCGACCAAGATGCCGCTACCTGGGTGACTAACTTGATTGGTCGGAGCCTTTTCCCCTCCCGTGACTTTAGTAAACGTTGCGACGGCAATAGTAATGACCAGCGTTTGGACAAGAACCAACGGTTGTCCTTAAGGGCAGCGAACACTCCTACTGGAGTAATTCATAATTCAAGCTCCACCTCGACCCAAGCTCAGTGTCATAAACAGCCCACTGGTAAAGGTCAAAACTGATGTCAGAAGCGGATAATCAAAGAACAGATACTAACATTCAATTAGAGCCATCACAGCTAGAGATGGCACTTGCAGACGTACCGCCGCTCGAGCAACGCTTAAAGCGACTCCGCAAACCCAGAAACCTCCCCCGAACCGAGACGCCACTATTCACTCAAAGACCCTATGAGATGATGGCAACTGGAGCACCTGTAATTAGTGCAACCCAAGCATACCTAAAGTCTCCAGACTGGAATGAGTACGATCCAGGTCGCCTTTACTTCCAGAAGCCATTTGGCAAAAAGCGCTACATCGAGTTTTACATCCTCAACAAGCAGGAGCATCAGCCTGAATTCATCGCTTCCCAGGCTGAGCGAGAAATTCTTGATCGCTATGGTGTCATGGCAGCGAGACTGCACGCTGTGTTTGCCACCTATGCCGCTTCTCAAACCGAACCTTGGAAAGAACCCTTTGTGCTACGAGGGTCTGAGCTGATTAAAATCTTGCAGGTCTACAAAACTAAAAAGCTGACCAAGTCACAAAAGCTCAAAGCGATCGCCGACCTCGCTTGGGTGGTCGGTACCCTCGGTGCAGTTATTCACTGGTACGAGGGAGAATTAAATCTGTGCGTGAGGGAGCGCAGCCTGCTGTGGATTGTTAGCGTGCAGGAGTACATTCAGCCCAATCTGCTCGATGAGGCAGATGAAATTTATGAAGTCACTATCCGGGTGCAACCAGGTCTTTGGACTTATAACTTCCTTAACTTTGAACGCGAACGCCAGAGGAAAGCACTATATCAATACGGGTTTATCCCGAGGCAACTGTTCGACCTAGACCCCTATCGCCAAAAGCTAGCAACCAGCTTAGTCCTATACATTATCCAGAACAGTCGCGCTCATGCCAGTGGCTTGTATACAGTCGAGAGTTTGTTGAGTAGTGTTTTGCCTTACTGTGAACTTGAACAGGCAATCAATAGCTATCAGTACGGCTGGAAACTCAAAGAAAGAGTAGATGAAGCCTTGCTGGTCTTAAAAGAGAAAGTTGGTATTGGAATTGAGTTTGATGATGAAACCTACCCCATGTGGCTCAGACCCGCGTGGGCAATGCCGGATAAGCTGATCTGCCTATCGACTAGAGAGAGGAATCAACGCCTCCTTGGAGTTAGAAAGCTGCCAGATAACTACATAAAAAACCATTTGTTCCCAGCGTTGTTGACATTTTCGCTCCCCAAGCTAATTCGAGAACACTTGGACGAATTCGAGAGCCGAAAATTTGACACAGCTAAAAGAATTTCTAAGGACAAGACCAGAAAATCATGTCTACCTAGTAAGGTCAGCATTTCTGATTCGGTCAAAACGTCACCACAGACAATAAGAGCCACTCTCATTGCAGAGTTGCCCGAATCCAGAGAGCTAACCGGAGCTATGGTGAAGCAGGCTCGAACTGCCAACCGTATGAGTCAGAGGGAAGTCGCTCGTGCCATAGGAATGAGCCAGAGTTGGGTGCGGGATATTGAAAATGACTGGCAAGACAAACCAATTCCTCAGGAACACGCTCTCAAGCTCGGGACACTTTTAGGATTGCTTTAATTTACCGACTACATTAGAGATTTTTTTGAGCAAAATTCCATAGATGCCACGCTTCTATTTCTCTTAGAAATGAAGCGTGGAGCATTCACTACTTTCCAACCCTCGGTTCCACCGGGGGCTTTTTGCGTTGAGTAGGGCTAACACACTAATACCGTATGTAGCGCTGGAGTGGATTGAGCGCTTTATTTCCTCCTATATATGGGGTAAGTACGTAAATCCTGTTGAGATAAGTACAGGTACTCATGAGTACTCACTAACGCCCCCTCGCGGTGATATTACCTCCCCCTCACGGTGATATTACCTCCCCCTCGTGGAATATTTATATTTTTGAAACGCTTATCTTATAAGGCTTTCAGCTTTGAGTACTCACCTGATCATATTGATCATCTTGATCGGTGAGTAGTTTTTTAGTCAAAAAAACCAGACCGCTAGTGTAAGAACACACAAAAATCGCGGGATCGGAGCCTTAAGCTTCAGACAAGGGTGCGAGAATGAAACGTCATTACACAAGTAAACGCTCTCTCTGTCCCATTTGCGGAAACCATCATGGCTGCGCTATCAGAGAGGACAACTTAATCGAGTGCCTGCGAACTTTCAGTCAACATGAGACTCCACCTGGGTATCGCTTTATCAAGCGGCTGCGTAACGATATGGGCGGCCTATTTACTGAGGAAAATGAGGGCAGTACCTTTAGCTCGGCGATATCTCAGGGGAGACGTAGAAAACGCAAACAGGATAAGGTTAAAGTCACAGAGCTATTAAGCATCCAGGAACGCGATCGCCAGTTCCGGCTGGTGCTGCAATGGAGAGCAACAACCCTAAGTAACCGACACTTCTCGCACCTCCAGATAGAGCGCCAGCTAAAAGCAGATGAGATTAACTGGCTCATTGCTCGAGGGTGGGTAAGAACTTGGCAACCGAACACTCATGCTCCCCTCGGAATCCAGCCTGACCTCCCTGGCATTTCTCCCGATGGTAAGCTATTGGGAAGACCAGGATTTACTATCGCTGCCCTTGACCCAGATGGGCTTCTTACAGGGATGCAAATTGCCACTTTACTAGATGACCCTAAGTACATTTGGCTCAGTGGTACCAATTACGGAGGGAACGGTCCTCAACTTCCCAACGGAGAACTGCCACTATTTTGCTGGAAGCATCCCGACACTGAAAAAATCCAAGTAGTAATCCTGTGTGAGGGAGCACTAAAATCAATGCTTGTTGCCTTGTTCTTGTGGCGACAAGGACGGCACGACATCGCTGTAATCGGCACGGCGACGGCGGCTAGGTACGGGGAAAAGACCCTGGAAGATTACCTGAAGCGTCTAGGTATCAAAGATATCCAGCTGATGCCCGATGCGGGTGCTGTTGCTAACCCCCACATCAACCAAGCCAATTGCCAAACACTTGAGTGGTTGCGAGTTCATGGCTATGAAGTTACAGTTGCCGACTGGGGTCAGTTCTTTGACAAGTCACAACCTGACTTTGACGAACTCTTAGTCCACAGTCAGAGCAATAATATTTGCTATCTCAGTGCACAAGACTATTTAGCACGCTTCCAGCCTGAAGACAGGAAGCCAAAGCCCCTTGGTCTAATATCTGAGGAAGAATGGGAGTTAACCTTTGGCTTACCCAACTTCCTCAAGCGGTTGATTAAGCGCTACCGTCCGTTTCGTGGGTTTGGACCTGCGCCACAACCGCAATCATTACCTACTCAACGTCCAGAAGTAATCAAATATAAGCCCGGTCGGATTCCCAAACGTTCAAAGTGTGATGAACTGTCCCCTCGAATCATTTACTCAAAAGGCGAACGGTTTTGGGTTTGGAAGGAAGCAATCGAAGCTGGTTGGCAACACATTCTTGACACCTCTGCTCCAGGGCTAGGTAAGAGCCACACCGCTGGGATTCTCCAACCCGAAGAATTTGGAGTTGACCAACTCTGGTATTTTGCCCAACAAGCTCGCAACGTCACGACCGACACGGTAAAAAAGAACTTTGCCTATCTCCAACCCCGTCACGATGGACTTAAAAAGGATACTGACCCAGCGGGGATAACCTACTTAAGACGACCAAAAACAGGTGAGTTTCCAGATACCCCAGGTAACTGCCACCGAGCATCACTGTTTATTGAGCTTCACTCAAAGAATATACCCAAGTTGGAAGGCAGCGAAAATCCAGTCTGTGCCACCTGCCACTTGAGTGGGGCTTGTCGGAGTAGTAGCGGTGCTGGCTTTGGGCATCGGCATCTACGCTTTCTCTCGTTACAAAACTCCCGCCTTCTCGCTCACCTCGATAGCGCCCCTGGTCTTGAGGAATTTGACTGGAGTAACAAGGGGAGCATCTTCGACGAAGCCATACGGATTATTAACCCGATCAAGACAGTAGAGGTAACCCTCAAAGATGTTGAGCAGGCGATCGCTCTGATCGCTCTCAAGGCTCCAGATCTAATTATCCTACTGTCTCCAATCTGGCAAGTACTACAGGGCTACCTTTCCGGTCAACAAAAACTTCCGCGCTACGGACTCGGAGATGATACCTTGCGGCAACTATTCGCCGAATCCGTCAAGGCTATTGACCTAGTAAATACTGCTCCGGAAATCATTCGCCGAGTCAAGGAAGTCTTAGTACAGGATTTAAGCTTCCTAGAGTCGCCAGAAGGCATCTGCGTTACCAACCTTCCCAAAAAGTGGAAAGGCATTGCTCGCCGTGCGTCGCAGCTTCTGAGAGCGCAATCTTATCAGGAGGCAGCACTCCAAGCAAAAAATGTCCTGCTCAACTGGTTCGTGCCATTTCTCGAAGTGTGGAGCGGTATAGTTGCTGGCAGCTTACGTCTAGAGCGGGGACGTTTAATTATCGCCACTCGCCATGAGCGACATAGTGCGATCGCATCTGCTTGCAAGTGGAGCTTGTACCTTGATGCCACAACTACACGCCAATACTTAGCCCTGTGGCTGAACGAATCTCCAGGAGCCATCCTTCAAGTTGAGCAAGAAACCCCCAAGCCTACTAATGTCGAGATTATCCATGTCATGGGCTTGGGGCTGGCAAATAAACACCGCAGCTCAACCTGTGAGCGCCGTATTAATGCTCTCAAGCAACATTTCAAGCAACAGATACCAGACATCATATTTGACGACTGGAAAGACTTTACTCAAGCCGGGGATTTGGTCAAGTTCCGAGATACGCGGGGAGGAAATTATGCCCTAAATGCACCAGCACTTGCCTCTTTCGGTGTTCCCTACCAAAACATCGGCTCACTTGAATTACTTTATACAGTTCTGACTGGCTTACCTGCTGGTAAAGAAGAAGCTGGGTTTCGAGAGTTTGTGGATTTTTCGACCAACAGTGAAATTATCCAAACTCTCGGCAGGCTCAGAACTTACATTAGACCAAATGAGCACTTACAGTATTACTTCTGTGCTGACTATGACCTATCTTTTCTCGAATCCTTGGGTTACAAAGTGAAGCGGCTAAGTGCCTTTGAGATTACTCCTGAAGCAGGTGACCCAACCCAAACAAGCCGCTTTTTAATTCTTCAAGGATTCCGGCAAGCCATTGAACGAGGAGCATCTCCTGAAAAAGTCTCACTTAAGGCGATCGCATCTGAAGCTGGTTTGAGTACGGGTCGAGTGGGCCAAGTGGCAACCGAATTTGGAGGCGTGAAAATCTTGCGGAAAATTTTAGCCGCCCTTATAGAACCTTTTAAAGGAGGACTAAAAAACATGGATATACCTGATGAAGAGATTGAGTTTCTCGCTCAAACCTATCTGCCTATTGCTTTAGAATCGCCATCCCCCCAAGCGCTTACCAAAATCCTCAATGTCGCTAACGCCTACGGACAAAAACAGTTCACTGCAATCTTATCCGCACTTCCACTCTTGGTTAAGGCACAGGTAGTTGGTGTAGTATTGCAATTATTACCGCCGTCTTTCTTGGACGAATATCGTATTCATTACCAACCAACGTTATTTTCAGCGCTATCATCCACACAGTAAAAAACTCACAGCGGTATCTTTATGTCCTTCAAGAATCAACTCGTTAAAAACTTGAGCTAAGCCATCTTGCGGATTCACCACTAGTGTTATCTCTGGATCAAAACAACTGCTCTTGAACCGCTCAATAGTTGAACTCTTCTAGTATGCACTGCTCCGTTTGTCTGCCGTCTGCGCTCTGTGATATTCGAGAAGCTGACAATCATTGAGGATACTCCAGTTTAGAAACTGATAGCACGGGAACCGAATGGTGAACTCGTCACAGCACTGTACAATCAGGCAAAAACAGCTTGATGGCAATTGGCAGATTCCCGACTGCTTCACGATACCAGGGCTGGGTAGTCAATATTAAAGTTTTCCGTTTCACTGATGCTGAGTATCGATTTGTTGATAATTTTTGGATGTGAGAAAAAATGAATTGCCTTAGATACTGGGTCGAAGCTTCTTCATATAGCCGACCCAAGCGTATAAAAGCGCTTCTTTATTGTTGGATTGATAACTTTATTGTGGGGGTACGTAGATGAGCAAGGTCATTGTGCTGTTCAATCAGTCAGGAGGAGTTGGGAAAAGCACCCTGACAATGAACTTGGGCTACCACTTGACTCTCAACAAGCAGAAAGTTTTGTTAGTGGATATGGACCCGCAAGGTTCACTAACAACTTTTATGGGTTTGGATGTCGTTGAACTCAAACAGACGGTGTACGAATCTGTTGTACACGGAGAACCCCTGCCCATCCATAAAAACATTCATAAGATGGACTTAGTACCAGCGAATATCAACCTGAGCGCTGCTGAGATGGAGTTGGTGGTCGCTGAAATGCGGGAGGTACGTCTCAAGGATGCCTTGGAACCTGTGTTGTCGCAGTATGATTTTATTTTGATTGACTGTCCACCCAGCTTGGGAGTCTTAAGTTACATTAGCTTAATCGCGGCTACCCATGTCTTGGTGCCGATTGAAACTCAATACAAAGCCTTTTGCGGGACTGAACTACTACTAAACACGCTGTCTCGGATTCGCCAAAAAGCTAATCGTCGCTTGAAAATTGCTGGGTTTATTCCCACCCGCTATGATTCACGTATTTCGCAAGATGAACGGACATTACAGGCAATAAAAGAGCAACTTTCGAGTTCGGGCAAAGTGTACCCTCCAATTCCTCGTTCTACAGTTTTTGCTGATGCCTCAGAAAAGAATATTCCCGTTGCGATGTACAGTGCGAAACATCCAAGTCTTAAAGTCCTCAATCAAATCGTGCAAAGCTTGGAGGAACTGGTGTGACTCGTAAACGTGACCAACCCTATCAACGTCAAATCCGGACGTTTGATACAGTTTTTAGCTCAAAAGAGCCGCAGGAGGTAACTCAGTTAGTTTCTTTATCTTCAATTCGCCTTCCCGCTCAACAACCTCGGCGTTATTTTGAGCAACAAAAAATGGCCCAGTTGGTGTTCTCAGTAAAAGAACACGGCATTCTGGAGCCATTATTAGTTCGTCCCTTACCCGATGGGGAATATGAATTAGTTGCTGGGGAGCGACGTTATCGAGCAGCAAAAGAGGTTGGGCTATTAGAAGTCCCCATTGTTGCGCGTGAACTTACTGATGAGGAGGCACTACAACTGGCGCTGGTGGAAAACTTACTGCGGGAAGACCTTAACCCAGTTGAAGAGACTGAAGGAATCCTGCAATTGCTGGCGTTAAAGTTAGACTTAAGCGTGCAGGAAGTGATTGCCGTACTCTACCGGATGCAAAATGAGGCTAAAGGCAAAGTTACCCGTAACGTTACGGGTAGCTCGGAACAAGAGCAAGTTCAATGGGTATTTGAGGGGCTAGGACTGATGAGCTGGGAGTCTTTCATTAGAAATCGGCTCCCTTTGAGGAACTTGCCTGAAGACGTACTGGAGGTTTTACGCCAAGGAAAGCTTGCCTACACTAAGGCACAGGTAATTGCACGCGTGAAGGATGAGCAAGGGCGAAAGGCTCTATTAGAAGCTGCAACTTCTGAAGATTTATCCCTAACTCAAATCAAAGAACGCATTGCTGCTATAAAAATGAAGAGTACTGACAATTCTGAGAACCCGCCTTTATCTCTCAAAAGCCGCGTAGATACAACTTATGCCACATTGAAGAAGTTGAAGCTCTGGGACAATCCTAACAAACAGGAGCGATTGGAAAAGCTTCTGGCTGAGCTGGAAGCGTTGGTTTCTGAAGGCTAGAGATTTATCTATATTAAGATGCAGGATGAGGTTTAGCCTTTTCAATCATCCTTCGGCTGGCATTGCTGAATTTTTTCTTCTGAATCTAAGCTTGACAATAAATCTTGCTGAATTTTTACTCTCTCTTCCTTGACTATTTCAGCTTGCTTGCTAGATTTTATGGCAGCAATAATTGAAGCAATTCCTCCCAGGATTCCTGCTAGACTAGTAATAATAGCTATTCCAACAGAAGTAGGTTGATTCTGTTGGGGTAATGTAGAATTTACTTGAGCATTCAAAAGCTTTGGAACAGACTCTTAACCATCTGCAAAGTGCCAGAACTAAAGTAATATTAAGCAATCTAGCCTCAGACCGAAGCCGAGTTGACTGCACTTAAAGAAGTACTTGCCACCATGACCGATGCTGAAAAGCAGCAGGCACTATATCTACTCGTCGAGCAATCCGCCGCTCAAGCTAACACCCTTATCATCGCTGCGCTACTGGGTCTCAGCCTGAGTCTGGGACTCTTGTTCTTAGCGTACTATCGATTAAATCGCCAGATTAAGCAGCGTCAGCAGGCAGAAGCAAAACTTCGAGACCTATACGACAATGCGCCCTGTGGGTATCACTCTCTAGACAAAGACGGCATCTTTATTGAGATTAATAATACAGAGCTGAGCTGGTTAGGGTATAGCCGCGAAGAAATTATTGGCAAGCTGAAGTTCTCTAGTCTGCTTACTCCTGAGAATTTAGCTACCTTCGAGAAAAATTTTCCTCGCGTTCTAGAACAGGGTTGGATTAAAGACCTCGAATTTGAGATGATTCGGAAAGATGGCACAATTCTGCCCGTACTTTTGAATGCAACCACTATTAAGGACACAGCAGGAAATTTTGTTGCCAGTCGCTCAACCCTTTCCGATCTCACCCAGTGTAAACGAGTAGAAGAAGCGCTGCGGGAGAGTGAGCAACGATTTCAAGGTTTAGCTGAAGCAACATTTGAAGGCATTGTTATCCATGAACAAGGAAAAATTATTGATGCCAATCAATCCTTTGCCAAACTGTTCGGCTATGAATTGGGCGAAGTCATTGGCATGGAAGCGAAGGACTTTTTGACACCAGAATCACTAGCCTTGGTGATGGCAAAGACTGTAACTGGTGATGAAAAGCCTTATGAGATAGTGGGTTTAAAAAAAGATAGAACTACTTTACCCTTAGAAGTGATTGGGAAAAACTGTATCTATCAAGGTCGCCAGGTACGGGTATCTTCAGCACGGGATATCACAGAGCGCAAGCAAGCTGAAGAGAGGCTGAAACAAGCTCATAACAGGCTGGAAATGGAAGTTGCACAGCGAACAGCCGAATTAAGTAAGACGAATGAGCAATTACAAACTGAACTTCGAGAGCGTCAGCAGGTAGAAGCTGCCTTGCAAGAAAGCGAAGAGCGCCTCCGCAGTGCGTTTGATAATGCGGCAATCGGCAAGGCGTTAGTAGCATTAGATGGGCGTTGGCTAAAGGTAAATTGTTCCTTATGTGAAATTGTTGGGTATTGTGAACAAGAATTGTTAGCCACAACGTTTCAGGCAATTACGCATCCAGATGACGTGAATACCGACCTTGACTATGCACGTCAACTGCTTGAGGGCAAGATTCGCTTCTATGAGATGGAGAAGCGATATTGTCACAAGTTGGAGCATATTGTTTGGATTCTCTTAACTGGTTCGCTGGTGCGCGATGGTGAGGGGAAACCACTGTACTTTATTGCTCAGATTCAAGATATCACGCTTCGCAAACAAGCAGAACAGGCATTACGAGAGAGCGAGGAGCGCTATCGCGCTATCGTTGAAGACCAGACGGAGTTAATTACTCGGTTCCAGCCGGATGGTATGCTCACTTTTATCAATGAAGCTTATTGTCGCTATTTTGGGCAGGAACGGGAAGCGCTAATTGGGAATCGCTATGAACCCTTTATTTTTGAAGAAGACCGTGAAGCGATCGCTCAATTCCTCAATTCCCTAAGTTTAGAAAATCCTGTAGGGACAATCGAGCATCGAGTGGTAGTTGCTGGGGAAATTCGCTGGATGCAGTGGATTAACCGGGCGATATTTGATGATCGGGGTCGATTTGTCGAGTTTCAATCTGTAGGACGGGATATCAGCGATCGCATCCAGGCAGAGGAAGCACTGCGGAAGAGCGAGAGACGATTTCGTGCGATTTTCGACCAAACGTTTCAATTCATCGGGCTACTCAAGCCAGATGGTACGCTTTTGGAGGCGAATCAAACAGCCTTAGATTTTGGTGGTATCAGCCATGCAGATATTATTGGTCGTCCCTTTTGGGAAGCACGATGGTGGACGATTTCACCCGAAACCCAAAACCAATTAAAAGATGCAATAAGGCAAGCCGCCGCAGGTGAGTTTGTGCGTTACGAAGTGGACGTGCTAGGTGCTGGAGACACTGTAGCGACGATTGACTTTTCCCTCAAGCCCGTAAAAGATGAGACGGGAAATGTAATCTTACTGATTCCAGAAGGACGGGATATCAGCGAACAGCAAGCTGCGCTGTGCGAACGCAAGCGAGTAGAAGAGGCACTACGACTTAATGAAGCTCTGTTTCGCTCTCTCAGTGAGTCTTCGCCGATAGGTATCTTCAGAACTGATGCCAGAGGCAAGTGCATTTATATCAATCCACGCTGTCAGGCAATTTGTGGCTTCACCTTTGAAGAAGCTTTAGGGGATGGTTGGATGCAGTTTGCTCACCCCGACGATTTACAGGTTTTTTTGCCCCAATGGTCTCAAGCAACAGCAGTATGCGAAGAATTCTCTGGGGAACTGCGCTATTCTCATCGAGATGGCACTATCCGGGTTTGTCGCATCAGAACAGCTCCTATTGTTTCAAACGAACAAGAGTTGATTGGTCATGTCGGTACAGTCGAAGACATTACTGAAACTCAGGCGATCGATCACCTGAAAAACGAGTTTATCTCGATTGTCAGCCACGAACTGCGAACGCCCCTTACTTCAATTCGCGGCTCTCTTGGGTTACTCGCCGCCGGAGTCTTCAAAAACAAGCCGGACGTTGCTCAACAGATGTTAGACATCGCCATTCACGATACCGAACGCTTAGTGCGTCTGGTTAATGACATTCTCGACTTAGAGCGACTAGAAGCACAAAAAGTTAAGCTGAATCAGCAGTGGTGCGATGCGATAAAACTCACGCAACAGTCTGTTGAAACAGTGCAATCTTTAGCAGCAGAAGGCAACATCACGCTATGTGTTGAATCGGCTTCCCTTCAAGTTTGGGCGGATTGTGATCGCATTATTCAAACTCTCGTTAATCTGGTGAGTAATGCCATTAAATTTTCGTCCCCAAAGACTACGGTTACGCTGAGTGTCCAAGACCAAGCCGACCGGGTTTTATTTCAAGTGAAAGACCAAGGGCGCGGTATTCCTGCTGATAAGCTAGACACTATCTTTGGACGGTTTCAACAAGTAGATGCTTCTGACTCCCGCCAAAAAGGGGGAACAGGTCTGGGTTTAGCCATCTGTAAAAGCATCGTACAACAGCATGGCGGCAAAATTTGGGTGGAAAGTGTGCTAGGAAAGGGCAGTAGCTTCTATTTCACTTTGCCAAAATTCCTCGATTAGCCATGCAATGGTAGGATCTTAAGCCGTATACTCTTAACTACAAGTACTTCTGATGCCAGAAAAGCGCATTCTGGTGATCGATGACGAAATCAATCTCTGTACCGTAATTCAGGCTTGTCTGGAAAACTTAGGGGGTTGGGAGACGCTGACAGCTTTATCGGGTAGAGAAGGGCTGGCTATAGCTCAAACCCAACAGTTCGACGCAATTTTACTAGATGTGATGATGCCTGACATAGACGGGATCGCGCTGTGGAGGGAGTTACAAAATAATTCAGCGACTCAAGCAATTCCAGTCATTTTGCTCACAGCTAAGGTGCAATCCACTGATATAGCCCAATTTGCGAAGCTTGGTGTCGCTGGAGTAATTGCTAAACCGTTTGACCCTTTGACACTGGCAGAGCAAGTGGCTTCCACGCTGGGGTGGTAACAGAGGTTCAGATTCCCGACTTCTTAGAGAACCCTTGAATCTCCACGAATCATTTGGGACTGCTATATCCGCTTTCCTCAAGATTTCCTCAAATTGTTGATTTAACTTAGGGGTAAGGTAAAACCACTTCGGTCATTTTACATTTATAGTTTCATTTCTAACGATCGCCTTCCAGAAGCTGTGGATTGCGTCGGTAGGTAGAGTCAAGCTGTATGATGCGCCTTTATGGAAGCCTCATGCTTCTAGAGCAATGCCTATCGGTGAGCGCCACCAAGCTGGAGGTGATTGCATTTTAGTTCGATGTCTCTCCAGTCATGCAGGAGGGAAAAGCAGAAAGAATGGAAACGACTATAGCCACCAAACGAATTTTATTTATTGATGACGAACTCCACGTCCGGCAGGTTGTGAAAGCTTGCCTGGAAACACTAGGCGGTTGGAATGTGTTACTAGCGGTGTCGGGTCAAGACGGTTTAGTTAAGGCAGTTTTTGAGAAACCCGATGCCATTTTACTTGATGTGATGATGCCAGAAATGGATGGTCTGGCTCTGTTGCAACAACTGAAAGCCAATCCCATAACTCAGTCAATCCCAGTAGTGTTTTTGACGGCAAGGCTGAGTTTGACTGAACCACAACGGTTTCAGGAGTTGGGAGTCAAAGGTGCGATCGCTAAACCCTTCAATTCTCTCACCTTGGTTCCCCAAATCGCCAACGCTCTCGGCTGGACTTTGGAAACTCAGTACTAATCGCATTTTGGATATTTTAAAGGAAAGGACTCTGGATTGGCTGGAACTAGAGATTCTAGGGAGTTTTCACCAATCTAGAGTCCTTTCCATATATTACGTGGTAAAGCGGGTTCTTCCTTCCGTGTAATACTTGGTAGGGTATTGTCTCGCACAATCTGTTCTAAACCGAAGGACTCCCGTTAGGGAGGAACTTCGGTCTAACGGAGTTTGACTATGATAAAAACCCGAAGGAGACGTTTCCTTTCGACCAAGCGCAAGAGCGTTTCAGCATGTATTTGTTGAAAAGATATGTGTTGCCCTTGTTGTACTGGCACGGTATGCTCAGAGGGTGGTTGTAGGCGGTTGGCGTTTTCTCAGTCTCAGCTAGCTCAATCCTTAATTGTATCCGTAGGGTTCAGGACTGTTGTTGGCACTCTAAAAGGCTAGGTAAAGCTAATACTTGATTGCGCCCCATTGCCTTGGCTCGGTACAGCGCGGTATCCGCTGCTCGATAAAGTTCTTGCAAGTCAGCACCATCCTTGTAGTACTCAACCACCCCTGCACTGAACGTGACATGGAACGTCCGATTTTTAGCATCAATAAATTCCTGCTGACGCCAGGTTTCCAGGAAGCCTGTCAACCGCTTTACACCCTGTTCTCTCGTTATACCGTATAGCCCTAAAACAAACTCCTCGCCACCCCAACGCGCTACCACATCTTCACGTCGGAAGGACTGCTTTAAGTGTTCTCCCAGCAGGCAAAGAACTCGATCTCCTGCCTCATGACCGTGTCGATCATTGATTCGCTTGAAGTGATCTAAGTCCAAAATCATAAAACACAAAGGCTGATTTTGGCGCTCTGCCAGATGTAGCAACCGCTCTAGATCTTGGATGGATTTGCGCCGAGTAGTTACGCCAGTTAGCTCATCGATTTGGGCAAATCTGTGCAGGATACGGGTTCGCTCCAGCCGATTTAGGATACGGGCAATTAGTTCGGGTCCAACAATCGGTTTCTGCACATAGTCATCTGCACCTACAGCAAACACTTGATGCACGATTTCAGCATCGTTATGGGCAGATAGAAATAGCACGGGTAACTCACTCCAGCCAGGGTCATTGCGAACGACCTGACACAGTTCAATGCCGCTAAAACCAGGCATCTCTATATCTAAAATCAGCAAGTCAGGCGCACTGTCGGACAGTACCTCCCAGAATTGTTGGGGTTGGGCCAACGTCGTAACGTGAAGTCCCCAGGGTTCCAGCAGAGTAGACAAAGCAGTTAGTACCTGGAGATCGTCATCTACAATCAGTACTTTGGCTTCCGCTTTCTGGGTGCGATTGAGTTCCTGAGTAACGGCTTTGAGAATTTCCTCTGGGGCAATGGGTTTGTGTAAAAAGGCATGTCCGCCCAGACGCGCTACTTCAACGCGATCGCTTAATTGATTCCGCCGAGTCATTACCAACACCGGGATTGCTGGAGTTCGTTGATGCAGTTGGGCTAGCAGCGTCAGCCCGTTCTCAGTTGTTTGGGAAAAGCTGAGGTCTAGCAAAATAACATCAGGGGGGTGGCACGAAATCACCCTTCTTGCGGCTGTTGGGTCGGTTGCCACTTCTACCTGCAAGCCCCAAGCGATCGCCTCTTGTTTGACCTGCTGGGTCAGCACCACATCATCATCTACGATCAGCAATCGACCCGATGCCGTCTTTAGATCAGAATTAGCCGCCGTTGTGGATGACTTGTTTTCCACAACTTGCTTGAGCTGCCCAACTAATTCTTCAAGTTGCCGCGCCTCATTCTGACCCAGAGACTTTAAGTAAAGCAACTGTTCGATCTGCCGCGCCACCTCTGAGCCTTTCGGTAAGCCAAATGAACCCAATGAGCCAATTAAGCGATGAGCCTCAGCTTGAGCCGAGGCTCGCAGTTCCTTATCCAGGGTTCCAGTAGAGATTTGGGTGATCGCTTGCTCGAACAGTGCCATCTGCAACCCCAAGCTCTCTTTGAAGTTGCCCCACATCTGTTGCACTACTCCCAGCACATTGGCTTGAGCTTGGCGCTTGTCTGCTTGCTCGACGCTCACAGCACGCGATCGCGCTCCCTTGCCTGCCAGAGGCAATCGCTCTCCTACGCGTCCTACCTCCTCTTGAGACACCCTTTGAGAGGAAGTATCGGACGGTGGCGCTTTCAGCCGATAGCCCAATCCATAAACCGTCTCAATCAAATCTGTAGTTATTCCGGCTGCTTTTAGCTTGTGCCGCAGACCCTTGATTTGGGTGGAGACAGCGTCCTCTTGTGGAAATTCGCCACTAGGCCAAATGTGGTCTAGTATGGCACTCCGGCTGAAGATGCGCTGGGGATTCCTTAAGAAAAGCTCCAGTATGCTGTACTCTTTTGGGGTTAGATGTAAAAGTTCTCCCTCATAAGTAACTTTGCAGGTATCTGGATCGAGCTGAAGCTTCTCCCAGGTCAACACCGCTCTTAGGCTGGAACTGCCCCGTCGCAGTAAAGCCTGAATCCGGGCAATTAATTCATTAAGTTCATAGGGTTTGACCACATAATCATCGGCTCCTGCCCCTAAACCCATTACCCGGTCGGTGCTGCTGTCTTTGGCACTCAGCAGCAGAATCGGCATCTGTAAGCCGTGCGATCGCAGTTGACGACAAACACTAATTCCATCCAGATTAGGGAGAATGATATCCAGCAGTAGCAGATCGTAGTGAAAGGCTTGAGCCAGTTCCAAACCCGTTTGACCATCCGCCGTTGTCTCGACAGTGTAGTGATGGGTGGTAAGTTCTTGTGCCAGGACGTTAGCTGTAATCTCATCGTCTTCTACTAGCAGTATTTTCATCGGAACTCATTTTTTGACGCTATAGTGTCCTAACCGGAAATTTTAGCTGTAGAGGAGAGCAAAGCACGGACTGTAGTACCCTGATGGGCTTCACGAAACTACAATTCTTCCAAACTTGCTTGTCTTCCTCATAATTTCCTCAAATTGTTTTCCTACAACTAGAACTGTAGGACAAAGGTTGGATCGGAGCCTGAAGCTATAGCCTCTCAAAGGCTTTGCCTAGCGAGTCAGAGTCAACCGAGCCTGAATATTAGAGGAATTGAACTCATGTTGCAAACAACAGTCGAGCAAGAGTATCGCGAGATTCCTAAAGAACAAGCATTAGTCCTTTGGTTTGAGGAAGTCGGTATTGCTGATATCCCCTTGGTGGGCGGCAAGAATGCTTCTTTGGGTGAGATGATCCAACAACTGACACCCAAAGGAATCAATGTTCCCACTGGCTTTGCCACTACAGCTTATGCTTACCGATACTTTATCGAGAAAGCGGGTTTAGAACAGAAGCTGCGCCAGCTATTTTCAGACCTGGATGTCGAGGATGTCAATAACTTACGGGAACGCGGCAAGCAGGCTCGCGCCTTGATTCTCCACACGCCGTTTCCCAAAGATTTGCAAGCCGCTATTACGCAGGCTTACCTGAACTTGTGCAAGCGATATGGTGATGCGACATTATGCAGCCGCTTTTCGGCAGAATCCCAAGAGGAATGCGAACAGTATAGTTGCGATACGGATGTTGCGGTTCGCTCCAGTGCCACCGCCGAAGACCTGCCAGATGCTAGTTTTGCAGGTCAGCAGGAAACCTATCTCAACGTTCATGGCGTTCAAGGCGTCTTAGAAGCTTGCCACAAGTGCTTCGCCTCTCTATTTACTGACCGCGCCATCTCCTATCGCACCATCAAAGGCTTCGATCACTTCGAGGTCGCCCTCTCTGTCGGCGTGCAGAAGATGGTACGCTCCGACTTGGCGGCATCGGGTGTGATGTTCTCCATCGACACCGAAACCGGCTTTAAGAATGCTGCCTTAGTTACTGCTGCCTATGGTTTGGGCGAAAACGTTGTTCAAGGGGCTGTCAACCCCGATGAATACTTTGTTTTCAAGCCTACGCTCCAAGCAGGGTTCCGTCCGATTCTAGAGAAACGCTTGGGCAGCAAAGAAATCAAAATGATATATGACCTCGGCGGTGGTAAACAGACGAAAAACGTGCCAGTACCGCCAAGTGAGCGAGGTAAATACGCGATCGACGATCTGGAAATTCTTACCCTCGCCAAATGGGCGTGCCTGATTGAAGAACACTATTCCCAAGTGCGCGGCACCGACACTCCGATGGATATAGAGTGGGCAAAAGATGGCATCAGTGGTGAACTGTTCATCGTTCAAGCTCGTCCCGAAACGGTGCAATCCCAGAAATCGCAGAGCGTCCTCCGCAACTATAAATTACAAGGAACCAGCGAGGTACTGGTAACAGGTCGTGCTGTCGGCGAAATGATTGGTCAAGGTAGTGCTCGTGTCATTTTGGATGTCCACAAAATTGACGAGTTCCAAGCGGGTGAAGTGTTGGTTACTAACAAAACTGACCCGGATTGGGAACCGATCATGAAGAAAGCAAGTGCGATCGTCACCAACCAGGGCGGACGCACTTGTCACGCCGCAATAATTGCGCGAGAAATGGGTATCCCCGCGATCGTCGGTTGCAGCAATGCCACTGGTGTCCTGAAAACGGGTCAAGCCGTGACTATTTCCTGCGCTCAAGGGGAAGAAGGCAAGGTATATTCCGGTCTATTGCCCTTTGAGGTACAGGAAACTCAGCTTGATAATCTGCCTCGCACTCGAACCAAGATTCTGATGAATGTGGGCAATCCAGAGGAAGCCTTTGGTTTATCTTCGATTCCTTGCGATGGCGTTGGGTTGGCACGGCTTGAGTTTATCATTGCCAATCATATCAAGGCGCACCCACTGGCTCTGATTCACTTTGACCAGTTGGAAGATGAATCCGTTAAGCGAGAAATTGCTGAGCTTACAGCGCTCTATCCCCACAAACCTGACTTCTTTGCAGACAAATTAGCCCACGGAATCGGTACGATCGCCGCTGCCTTCTACCCCAATCCGGTGGTGGTGCGGATGTCCGACTTCAAGAGCAATGAATACGCTAACCTTCTGGGTGGCAAACAGTTTGAGCCGAAAGAAGAAAACCCGATGATTGGCTGGCGGGGAGCATCTCGTTACTATGATGAGAAATACCGCGAGGCTTACGCTCTAGAATGCATTGCCTTAAAGCGAGTCCGAGACGAAATGGGCTTGACCAATGTCATCCCGATGATTCCCTTCTGCCGCACTCCTGCTGAGGGTCGCAAGGTGTTAGCCGAGATGGAGAAACACGGACTCAAGCGTGGGGAAAATGGCTTGCAGGTCTATGTGATGTGCGAGATTCCTAACAACGTCATTTTGGCTGACCAGTTCAGTGAGGTGTTTGACGGGTTCTCGATTGGCTCCAATGACCTGACGCAGTTGACACTAGGTTTAGACCGCGACTCTGCCTTAGTTGCTGACCTCTTTGACGAGCGGAACGAGGGTGTCAAAGAGATGGTGCGGATGGTGATTGAGAAGGCGAAGAAAAACAAGCGCAAGATTGGGATTTGCGGTCAGGCTCCCAGCGACTATCCTGAATTCGCCCGTTTCTTAGTCGAGTTGGGGATTGACTCGATGAGTCTCAATCCGGATTCCGTACTCAAGACACTGCTGGAAGTTGCAGCTGCCGAAGGGTTGGATATTGGACACCGTTAGAGGTTAGGGAGATTGACACGGGGATGGGTGAGAGAGCGTATTCCCCGTGTCCTTCTCTCAACAGTTGTTGATGCTCAATGCAGGTAAAGTTTCCAAAGAATGCTCAAATTAATCGGGGGAAGAGAAGTCTAGATGTTTCACAAGATGCTCGTTGCAATAGATAACTCTAAAATGAGCAAGTATGTCTTTGATGAAGCCCTGTATTTGGCAAAATCCACCAATGCCTGCCTGATGCTTTTGCACGTTCTGTCTCCTTACGAACAAGGCTATCCAATAATGCCTGCTCTCTCCAGTTTGGTCTATTACCCGAAAATGCAGGATGAGGCAGTGAAAGCATACTTGGAGGAGTGGGAAACCTATAAAGAGCAGGGACTAGAGCGACTGCGATCGCTTGCAGCTAAAGCAACTGCACTTGGTGTGAGTACTGAGTTTACCCAGACTCCTGGCACTCCCGGTTATGCAATCTGTGACTTAGCCTGTAGTTGGGGGGCTGACCTCATCATTATCGGTCGTCGAGGTCGCTTGGGTTTGAGTGAAGCGATATTAGGCAGCGTCAGCAACTACGTTACTCACCATGCCTGCTGCTCAGTTCTGACTGTACTCCCTCAAGTTAATACCGAGACTGAAATCCTTGAGGAGGATCGGGCAGCAGGGTGTTCTTAGTGATGAACAATAACAAAATATTTGCTTGTACTAATATTTGAGGAATAAGCCATGATCCTACGCTACATTCTCGCATGGATTCCAATGATATTTATAGGAATCATCAATGGGATAGTTAGAGAAGTTACCTATGGAAAATATCTCAATGAGTTGCGTGCCCATCAGGTTTCGACTATTACTGGCGTTTTACTGTTTAGTTTTTATATCTGGGCACTGACGCGCCTTTGGAGTATTGAATCACCAGAGCAGGCACTCCTTATTGGATTCATCTGGCTGGGACTTACGGTTGTCTTTGAATTTACCTTTGGTCACTACATCGCTGGGCATTCATGGAGTAGGCTTCTTAGCGACTACAACATTCTGGCGGGACGAGTCTGGATAGTAGTTCTCATCTGGATTGCTATTGCTCCATTGCTTTTTTACCGTTTTCTAGAATGAGAATGATATTAGTAGAGCAGCCTAACAAGTGCTTTGCAGTGGATGGACAAAAGCAATGATGAGTCTGCTGCTAATGAGTTCAAGAATTTCTGCTGAACGTTGGTATGAGTGCTACATTCGCGCTGTGTGACTTGCCGAACGGCATTTTCCTACCTGAAATCAATGCTGCTGTGAAGGCGAAAAAGAGGGATTCATCATCTAATCAGCGATCCCAGCTAGTTGCTAGTTCGTAAGAAACCAGATCGCTATCTGCATTGGAGGAATTCTAGTTATGCATTACAAGCAGTGCGATTCGTTCAGTCGAAATAAGTAGCAATACTTAGGGATGACCGG
>DALYIW010000121.1:0-11175 GCA_031970155.1 Coleofasciculaceae cyanobacterium CTOTU46601
GCTTTAGACTCACCCTCAAGCCAAGCGCTGGTTTCTTTCGAGTCATCCTCTGTGGTTAGCGATCGCGCCTCAGGAAAACCAGGGGTAAACTCTCAGCCAGGACAACCAACCAGCCTGAAAATTCTATTAGTAGAAGATACTCCAATCAACCTGAAATTAGTGCAGCATCAGGTACGCTTGCTCGGTCATCAGTGGGAGTCAGCTCAAGATGGTCAACAAGCCTTGGAAAAATTAGCCCATAACCACTATGACATCGTGCTGATGGATTGCCAGATGCCACTTATTGATGGTTACCAGGCTACCCAACTGTTGCGCCAACGAGAAGATGGTGAAAGTCATATGGTGGTGATTGGGATGACGGCTTATGCTATGCAAGGCGATCGTGAAAAATGTCTAGCCGCCGGCATGGATGACTACCTGAGTAAGCCTGTGATGGTCAAAGACTTGAAAGTCATGTTACAGCGCTGGTCATTCGTAGTTAAGGGAGAAAAGAGTAACCCTCAAAACCCAACTCGCATCGATCCTGCCTCAGATCCAGTGGATTGGACTCAATTGCAGGAAATCTCTATGGCCGATCCCGCTTTTCAACTAGAACTAGTGAAAGGATTTGTCAAAGATGGGAAACGCTTCTTAGCCGACGCCAAGCGAGCTTTAGCCACTAAAGATTGGGTTACTCTAGCCAACAAAGCGCATCAAATCAAAGGGGCTAGTGCTTCTGTCGCGGTGCGATCGATGTCTGATATCGCTGCTGCCCTACACGAACGAGTCAAAGCCAATAATCTGCAAGGTGTGCCTAAGTTAATCGCCCAGTTAGAGCACATCCTGAAGCGGATCGAAGTGTCTGTAGAGAGGAAAAAGTTAGCTATTGAGTCAAAAGCTGACTGATAAGCGTAGCTGAGAACACATTTCTTTGTAGGGGCACGATACCAAAGCCCCTACCGTGTAGTACGTACAACTGAGAACCGCTATAATCCCCGTAAAGAGACTGAAACAAATAGCTTTGATGAGCGCTTGAGCAACTGGAGGAACGTTAAGAAGTGACGAGAACTAAATTGAGTCAACGACTTCATCCTTACAAAGAGCGCATAAAAGCAGCCAATAAGAAGTGGGAAAATAGCAGTTCTCACAATACTCAAACCCTTTTACCGGGAGAATACTCGATTATCACGGAAAAAGGCACATTAAAACTTATCGTTCGACCTAATGAAATTGAGATTCATGCGGATGAGCAGACATTGACCCTTGAACAATTGAGCGATTTAGCTGTTCTTGTTAAGTAACAGGTGAGGGATTGAAAGTATTGGGCGCTGGTCATACAATGTTTCCATCAGAATTCCGAATTAAGCAGCTACTTTTTCATCGAGTTGCAATTCACACTGTCTAAAAATATAGTTAACAGCGGCAAAGAGTTTATCTAGCTCTTGAATGCTGTAAAGATTAATATTTCTAGTAAAAGTATCTGCTTCTAGCTTGCCAAATTGCCAGCGATCGCCATTAGAAACAATACCGAAAACAATCATTTGTGGGTTCCCATTCAATCGTTGCGCTGCAATCATTTCGGCTAGGCACTGACCCCACCCTTCTTCAAACTTATCTTGCTTGGCTTCAATTAGAAGTAAATAAGGCTGATCAAAGACAACCTTTCCCAAAGGAGAACGTTTCGCCAAGATATATTCAGGAAAACCTGAAAGACTTTCATCATAGGTAAGGGACTCGTGACTCCACAACAAAAATTTGCTGCGATAACACTTCCAAACTTCTTTTAATACTGGATAAATTAAATTTTCACAAATTGCAAATTCTGAGTTATCAACGACTCCTTCGCGCATGACAGTTTGTAAGTCTTCTTGGAAGTAGTCAGGAATGTTAAAAGCGGTTTCAACGATGAAATCTGCTTCAGTGTATTTAGTTTGAAATTCTTTGACAACTGCACCGATACTTTTATAACTACTGAAAGCCATATTGACCTCACAATTAAGAATGTTGGATATTACATCTTGTGCTAAGAACCTAACTCTCTACTACTTCTGCGCCGCGCCGCACTTCACAAGGAGTCCCTTCACCAATCACCTGAATCTTACTGCCTTTATCGCCATCGGAACAGAGGAAGATTACGCGATCGGGCTGTAGTGTACGAAGCCGATTCTACTACTCAGTCACAAGAAAATCTACAAATACTCTCACCTTTGGCAGCAGGTAGCGATGGCGCGGGAAGATGGCATAAATTCCTCCATCTATATCATCTTCGTAGTCGGTTAACAGCCGTACTAACCGTCCTGATTTGAGGTCATCTTCTGCTAACACGGCTGAAATTCGACCAATCCCCAACCCTGTCACTACAGCTTGATACAATGCAGCGCCACTATTGATTTCAAGATTTCCCCGCACGCTAATTTCTCGGAGTTCTGATTTGTCTTTGAAGCGCCATTGATTGAGCGTTGTCTTGTGTGCGCTTAATATCAGACAGTTATGGTGTGCTAAATCATCAGGAGTTTTCGGAATTCCATGTCGTTCAATGTACTTAGGAGAAGCACAGATAATACGGCGATTTGATACCAATTTTGTCGATGCTAATGATGTGTCTGCTAATTCTCCGACTCGAATGGCGACATCAATTCCGTCTTGCACAATGTCTATTACATCATCAGTCAAGATCAAGCGCACCTGTAAATGTGGATATTGTTCCAGAAACACAGGAATGCAATCGATCGCATAACGATGGGCAAAGAGTGTGGAACAACTTACGGTGAGCAATCCCTGCGGCTGTTCACTGTGTTGCCGCGCTTCCTGTTCGGCTTCCTCAATCTCTGCCAGAATACTGAGGCAACGGTTGAAATAGCGTTCTCCTACTTCAGTCAAGCTCAAACTGCGAGTCGTGCGATTCAACAATTGCACCCCCAGTCGTTCTTCTAGATGGCTAATGCGGCGGCTTACAGCCGATGGATTCAGTTGCAGTTCATCAGCGGCTTTCGCAAAACTGCCGTTTTTGACAACCAGCACAAACACTTCTAAATCTTGTTGACGGCTCATTATTGCTTTTTTTGCACGAGAGTAATGATTAAAAAGACTATTGTTATTATTTCAAGCATGAATATAGAATGAGGTCATTGAAGCAGTTTTTGCAAGGAAATTACACACAGCGGGCGCTGCTGAATGAGAAGATGAATTTATCGGGGCAATCCCTCCGTGGTTGCCCAACAATCCTGACGGGGTGGTGCACTAGCAAGAGCGCAAGCGCGACAGGCACTTTCTTCACTACTCCTACTGCAAAATCATCCCTGTAATCAGCAGCGCCTACAGAGCGTTATTCAATTAGCAATGTATTAACCATTCATTGCTCTCCTTGTAAGACGATCTTTTTTCAATTAACACTCTTGAATGACAAGTCATTCAAATGCAGCCTGAACGCTCCATTGATTGCGTTGAGCTACTGAGTGATGCAAGTTTTTCTGTTGCGAATAGTGACTGAGTTTCCCGCTTCGGAGGTGTTGTTATGAAAGTAATTCAACTCATTGATGGTTTTGGAATTGATCGTCTATTTCTGTATGAGCAACCCAAGCCTAACCCAGGTGTAGGGGAAGTTCTGGTCAAGTTGGAGGCGGCTTCTCTCAACTATGTTGATTTGCTCGTTGTCAAAGGATTGCTCAATCCCAATTTACCGTTGCCCTACATTCCTATTTGTGATGGGGCAGGAGTGGTTGAACAAATTGGGCAAGGAGTGACGGCATTTAAGCCAGGTGACAAGGTGGTGACAACGTTTATTCCCAATTGGGTTGATGGCAAACCCACGCCCCAGGCAACAGATTATTCCACTCGGCAAGGGTTAGGCGTTGTTTCAGGACAGCTTTCAGAATACAAGGTGTTTTCTGTGAATCAACTGGTTCACAGTCCAACCAATCTCTCTGCATTAGAAGCATCAACATTACCGATCGCCGGACTCACTGCTTGGAACGCCTTGAAGTACAGTAATTTGCAGGCGGGGCAAACCGTTTTGCTGCATGGCACGGGGGGAGTTTCGATCTTCGCCCTGCAATTTGCTAAAGCACAGGGCGCAACCGTTATGATCACGTCCAGCAATGATGACAAGCTCAAACGCGCACAGCAGTTAAGGGCGGATTTTCTGATTAACTACAAAACTACACCCGATTGGGAAGCGGTTGTGCATCAAGTCACCGAAGGAAACGGTGCAGATGTGGTAGTTGAGACGGTTGGTGGACGGAAGTTGCAGCGATCGCTAAATGCACTTCGCATGGGTGGTTACATTTCTGTAGTTGGTTTGCTAGATGGCTTTGAGGCAACGACGAATACACTCTCATTGCTCCACCAACAAGCCACGATTCGCGGGATGGAAGTTGGCAGTACGCAAGATTTTGTCGCGATGAATCAAGCGATCGCGACTCATGACATTCATCCTGTAATCGATGCCAAATTTACCCTCGATCAAACTCAAGCTGCCTTTAAGTATCTGGAGAAAGGTCAGCATTTTGGCAAAGTCGTCATTACGTTTTAATGGCTCAGTTATCACTAGTCATAATCAGGAGAAACAATGACACATCAACCCTTGACAATTATTGCCTACATCAAAGCCAAACCTGGTATGGAACAACAAATGCAGCAGGATTTGCTGGGTTTGCTGGCTCCAACTCGCACCGAATCCGGTTGCATTACCTTTGATTTACTGCAAGACACTCAAGACTCAACAACGTTTGTGCTTTATGAGAACTGGAATGATCAAGCGGCTGTGGATGCTCACTTTCAACAACCCTACGTGAAACAAGTACTTAAAGCCTATGAGGAGACATTGGCAGAACCGATCGCAGTGATGTCTTTGAGCAAAATTGAGCCATCACCATCTCAAAATTTACCAATGAGCAATCTTGAGGTGATTGAGGAGCTTTACCGATCGTTCCGCGAAAAAGATTATGCTACTTTTCGGCAACTATGCACCCCTGACATTGCCTGGATTCAAAACGAAGGTTTTCCCGGTGGAGCAACTCGCTACGGAGCAGATGCAGTGATTGAGGGGGTGTTCAAAGCTTTCAACCAGGATTGGGATTCTTGGCAATTTCACATTGAGGAGTATCTGGATGCAGGTTGTTCTGTGATTGTGATTGGTTTTTATGAGGGCATTCATCGCACTACTCACCAGTCTTTTCGATCGCCTGCCACCCATGTTTACGATTTAGTAAATGGTAAGGTTGCCAAATTCCGTCAGTTCACTGATACCAAAGTCATCTGGGATGCGATGTCCTAATTATCAATTAAATCTGCTGCTTAGGAGATGTAAATGAAACTCAAGAGAGTTTTGGCGATTTTGATAGGCACAGCTTTAATCACGCTCATCTGGATTGGTCGCTCCTTCAAATCTAGCCTGAGTGATATTCCTGCAAGCGCATTGGCTCAGGAAAACCCACTTACAACCACAGACCGATTTCAAACAGGCTTGTCGCTGATCAATCAAGTCAACCAAGCAGGATATGAACGCTCTCGCAATAGTTTAGTAGACATTGCACCCGACTTTATACGATTGGGCATCGAATTTCCTTATGGCGATGTTTTATCGCGCCCAGGACTCGATTTGAAATTGAGACAAATTGCTACTGTTGCAGCCCTCACCGCATTAGGCAATGCACAACCACAGCTAAAATTTCACATTCAAGGGGCATTAAATGTAGGTTGTACTCGTCAGGAAATCATCGAACTGATTACACAAATGTCGGTTTATGCGGGATTTCCTAAAGCTGCTAATGCCATGGTCGTTGCCAGAGAAGTCTTTCAAGAATTAGACAAACAAAGCAAGTAATACATCTGGTTTTTTTAAGCAGATTGTTGGGTCTCAACATCACAACTTGGAAATTGCAAAAATTCGTAGTAGAACTAATCATTGAAAAAACAGAATTTATGAGGAAGACATTTTGTGTTACATCTGCACTCGTATTGCCGATAGTCAGTATACTTCAGCCAGTTCAATCGTTGGCGATCGCGACATCGACTGCTTCTCACTTTGCCATACGCGCCACTAACAGCACTTCTACAAAAACCCTCGCTCCAATTGAATTGCCTGCGAACTTTCAATATCCCAACGGCATTGCCCATGCCAGTGACGGTACATTGTACGTTGGCTCTGTCACCAGTGGACAAATATTACGCATCACTCCTGAAGGCAAAGCTGAAACTTTTTTTCCTGGAAATGACGAGGTGTTTGCTGCTACCAGTTTGCGTCTTGATGAGCCGCGAGGAATTTTATGGGGAACGTCACCTGATTTCCTCGGCACTCGTGGAGCGAATGGTGAAGTGACTCGTCGATCGCCTCGAATTTTCGCGATCAATACCCGCTCAGGTGAAGTATTACGGGTGATTGAGATGCCCGATGGTGGTTTTAGCAATGATCTTGCGATCGCTCCAACAGGTGGTATCTATGTTACAGATAGTTCCCGTCCTCGGATTCACTATCTTGCACCAGGGGCAACGCAGTTCCAAACCTGGGCAGAAGATGAACAGTTGCGATCTACTGAAATTGGGCTAGCTGGCATTGCTCGTCACTCAAGTGGTGTACTCATTGTGGGTAAGTTTTCTGATGGAGAACTTCTGAAGATAACGCCTCAACCGCAAGGAAAGGCAACTGTTGAGACGATTCCGCTTACCCGTAAGCTTGAGAATCCAGATGGGATACAGTTTGCCCCGGATGGCTCATTGCTAGTCACCGAAGGTTCGGTCAAAAGTGGTAACGGTAAGCTGCTACGAATTGACGTATTTTCTCCTAAAACTAAGCCCAGGACAGTCGAAACTTTAGTGGAAAATCTGGAGTCGCCCGTCAATTTAACTGTGGCAGGACAGGATATCTGGATTAGCGAAGCTCGTATTCGTCACCGTCTTGTACCTGGACAAGAGAAGGCAATTCCTGATCGCTTTTTCATTCGTCGATTCAAGCTGCCAACTGTGCAATCATCGGTAGTGCCTTTTGTTTAACGGGCTTTGGTGGGTGAAACCAAATTCTTGAGCACGTGCGATCGCTCCTTCCAGAGCAAGCGGCTCAATCCACACACTTAATACTTTTAATACTCCCATCTTCTCTCAATCCAACAATTTTTACCTTAACTATCTGCCCAATAGATAGAGTTTCGTACTTCTTAGGTTCTTTTGGGCTTAACTTTTGGCTAGTTGCAATAATTTCGTAAGTGACTTGCTTTCCTTGTTCTTTTTTATTAGTCACTTTCGCTTCTGTAATTTGTCCTTCTTTTAATTGCTGTTTCTGCACAAGCTTGGAAATTTCCGTTTGTCGCGCTGACTCCTGGTTTTGAGTAGCTGGTTTACTGGTAATTACTGCTTTTCCGTTTGCAGATGATGAAGCCGAAAAACTAGGCCTGCGATTATCAGATATGCCCATCACTTGCAGTGGTGTTGGGAGTACGGGACGATTTACATAGTCTTTTTTATCAATAGTCATGTATCGCGTTTGTTCTTCATCCAGTTTAGGATCGCAACGCAGCATCGCTAACAGCATCTCAATACGTGGCACTTCTTTCAAACTGTTAGCTCTGCGCCCATTTGGGTGATCGTCCTCGCTAATTCCTTTGTTTTGATCGAGTATGAAGTTTTCAAAAGCTTTCACACAATCGGCTTCTTTTGTGTTGTTTTGTTTGCCAGTATGCCAGAGATTGCCGTCAAATAAGTTTTTGTAGCGTTCAGTGCGATCGCTCAAATGCAATTCATAGTCAATTTTCACCGCCCCCATTCCCAAGGGTTTACCCATACCAAGAGAAAAACAGTATTTCTCGTCTGATTTGCCAGTTTCGAGTGTTTGTGACTTCTCGCTGCTAAGACTCAATACCCACAACAGTGCACCTAGCTCAACTTGACTAAGGTTTTCAAAGTGGATAGTAAAAGTAAATTCAATTCCTGAATCAATCGGTTTAATCAAACTCGTTTGGGTATCTGATGCGTCACTGGGAACTTCAATTCGAGCAGGTTTATGCCAGTACAGCTTATGTCCTCGAATAACTGTTTTTCCCGGTTTTGTATCGCTTGGTGGTTGACTAGCATAATGTTTGAGTTGACTTTTATCAGCCACCTTTTGAACTAAATAATGCTGGAATGTAGTAGGTTTTGGGCTAGAAAGAAGAATTTTTACAGGTGTTTTCTCCTGGCTTGCTTGTACTTGTTTCTCTTGATTTGACTTGAGTATCCCATCGCTAACAAAGACTCGACCTACTCGACTTTGTTCTGTTTCTTCAGGTTGCTGGTTACGCCTGACAAAACCAAAAATAGCTTCAGCCACATCAGTAATTGCTGGCTTGTCTTTAGAATCCTTCAGGAAATCAGGAATGAAATCTCTTGCTGTTGAAGCTTTTCCATTTCCTTGGGGCGAGTAAGGAATCCGAAAATTAGGACTTTGACCAAATAAAGTTACGGGTTGTCCAGGCTCAGGTTGGCAGTAGAATATACAACGACCATTTTTAAAAACACCCTTATTTTCATCGAATGGCGGTTCTTGTTTCTGGAAAGGAGTTAATGCACTACAATAGTCCCAAATAGCATCTTCACTTATGGGGATAGGTTGAGCATCCGGGTTGGGTTCTCGGACAATGCAGTGATTCTGACGTTTGAGATCGCGTGGATTAGTTCCTCCTTCGAGCATATTTCCGCTAGTTACGACAACTCCTTTATATTGATAGGTTGTACAATTACTACTGACTTCCCCAGCAAAACGACGAGTGTTTTTTGTGTAGATATCTTGAAAACTAATATTGATAAAATATTGAGGTCGATACTCAGGTAGGTTCCTCATTGGGATAAATCCAGAGATTGAGCGTAACCTATCTTCTTTTACCCATACAAACGGCTCTTGATCAATAGGCATAGCGGGACGAATCAACCACTTATCTTGTCTATTGACTAAGTAACCTGCTTTGATATTTTTAGGCTTAATATATTTTTTGTATTCTTCCTTCAAAGGATCGTCTGCCTCAGCAGCAACTGCTCGAAAGAAAAAATGTTGTTGATCTGAAACACGATCAATTTTTCCAAAACTAACAATTTCAACCAGAGTTCGCAGCATTCCGCGTATGCTACTACCCGGTATTGCAGCAAGACTACTTCCAGGAGAACTGAAGAAATGAGCAATAATTTCTCGTCTTTCCCTCTCCCACTTTGCTTTTTCTTCTTTCTCCCATCGCTCTTTTTCTTCTTTTGTTTTATGTGTAGGAGGTTCTGAGTATTTAGCAAAATCATCGGGATTCCAACCACAGCGAGTATAAAGTAGAGATTCAGTGGTTAAAGTGCATTCAATTTTGCCAGTGTGACGATCTGGATAATAGCGATCGCCACTTGGTAACTCTTCCGCTACTACCACTTTATTCGGGAGTTCAACAAAGTTGTAAGGTGCGACAGCGCGACGTGGAATATCTTTTCCTTTATCGTCTTTAATGAACTCTGGAACTTCATCAATATGCTTAGGATTCATTATTCAATTTCCTGCTTATTCAATTAATTTACGTAATGCCTAATTATTCTCTAATTGCTCAAAGCTAACCCCTTCATACAAGAGTTCAATAGGACACTCAAATTCAATACTTTTTAAAGTAATTGCCTCTCCAGCTTCATATTCATAATAAAGCCACATCTTCCCTTCACCTCGCTGATAAACCTCAACGGTTATTTCTTCCGAATCAATTAAAACGTATTCTTGCAAACTCGGAATTTGGCGATAATGCTTTAGTTTTTTCGTGCGATCGTAATTGGCTGTACTAGGCGAAAGAACTTCAACAATAACTTTCGGATGTTGAATAAATTCGCGTGATTTCAAATCATCAGGATGGCAAGAGACAACTAGATCTGGATAGAAATAGCGACTATTTTCATTAGCTTGAACTTTGGCATCAGAAACATTAACTCGACATCCTCTCTGACTTAAATGAGCGTACAAAGACCTATAGAAGTTGAGGGCAATGTCATTATGAGAAAGACTACCTCCGGTCATAGCAATAATTTCACCGTCAATATATTCATGACGAAACTCTTGCTTGGCTTCCCATTCTAGGTATTCTTCCGATGTCATTTTGGGATAGTATTGAGGATTAGTGATCATAATTTGCTCCTTAATGTAAGATATTTCTATTTTTAGCTTAGTTGAATACAGTTGAGGCTATTAAGCTGTTTAACAAAGTTATATCTACTATCCCTAGCGTATATTTAAAATTGAGAAATAAAATTCAGTACTTTACTCTAGAAAACTTTTGAGTATACCCATTAACTTACCTATATTGTTCAAAAAATATTCATTAGGGTCGATTTCAACTACTGCATCAAATAATTTCATAAACTTCCAGTTAGTTCCAGTAGTTACAGAACCATAAACTGTTTCATTGTTATTATCCTGACGCCGATTAAGTATTTGTGCTGCCACCATCTCTGCAATACACTGACCCAAGCCAGATTGGATATTATCATTTTTAGCTTCCACAATTACAGCAACAGGTGATTTAATCAGCAATTGAGAGGGAGATTTACTAATTATGAAATCACAATAACCAATTAGTCCTTGTTGAATATCTACATTAAATTCTCTACCAGAAAATAAACTGATTTTCGACTCGAATTGCTGTTTGAGTTCAATCAAAATCGGTGTGATGATCATTTCCGATCTCGCTTTCTCAGTAGCAATTTCTAATGCCAAAGGAGTATTGTATTCCAGACACTGTTTCAAAAAATTACTAATAGGTACTTCTGGGACTGCGGAAAAGATATCAAGCTTTTCAACAATACTCAGCCCAAAAGCCTGTTCGACCGTTTCTAAAGTAAACTGACTATAAGACATCTTATTGCTTCCCCTTATCAGCAAATAAATCAACAAGCCGACTCAGATAAATTCGAGCAACTCCATCACTGCTATATTCAATATAGTGACGAACCGTTAAATGTAAGGGACGTTTACCATTTTTAAACTTATCTGTAATACCAAATAGGGGTACAGCGTGTTTAAGTCCTTGTGAACCATCTGAAACTAAAGTAAATCCATTTGATTCCTTCTCTACTTGAGTTCCCCAAAGAATTTGATGTTCATCTGGGAGACATTCTGGGTTATTGTCATCTTTAATGAGACGTGCTTTCCAATTATCTTGACCGATTTTCCAGAGCATCAATTCAGCATTTTTACTGAATATTCGACATTGTTGT
>DALYIW010000121.1:11188-17231 GCA_031970155.1 Coleofasciculaceae cyanobacterium CTOTU46601
CAATTCAGCAAACTGAGTACATATATCTCTAGATGTCACTAACTTGTAATAATTGTCTCTAAATTCACCCCAAATTACACCATCATCAGCATGAGCTAATAGATATCTCAAGCTTTGCTCTTTAGCATTTTTCTGTAGCCATCCTGACAAATCAAACTTAACATTATCAACTGATATTTCAGTGCATATCGGTTTAGTCATTGTCATGCTCATTAAATATAACTCCAGTTTGGATAATTTCAGCGATCGCTATATTCAGGCTGCTGTCTCCTTATCTGAGTCAGAAGTAGAAATAGAAGAAGAATAATCAACTAATGCTGTTACAAAATCTTCTAGTTTTTCAGGATGACTGATACGCAGAGTGTTATCGCATTGCTGATGAATTACCCATTCTTGTGATTTTCCTGATTCGTAGCGAGTCATTTTTGCATAAGTCCCTTGCAATCTTCCGCGTCCAATACTACTTTCACCCCCAACAGGTAAATCGCTTGTCCACAAATCTTTCAGCAAGAGTAACAGCAATCCAATTTCATAATCTTCGGGTTTTCGTAATTCTAATTCGATATAGACACGAGTTTCATCACCACCAAAGATAGGCTGTTCGTCAAATAATGCGCCGTGATATGCACCTCCTGTAAATCGGTCGATCGCAATCCGATTCTGTACTAATTCAGTTGCCTTTTCTATCTCTTTTTCGTGAACGACTAAGCGGCTAGCTTGGGACTGTTTACCATCAACAAAACCAAATAGCTGCTCTACAATCGGCGAACAACTACCCAATGTTTTGACAATTCGTTCGGCTCGATGGCGCAATACTCCAGCTAAACTCGTACCAGATAATACTGATTCTGCCTCTGACTTACCTGGTCGATGAGATTTCAAATGTACAACATCAGGGGCGCGTTCAGTAGAATCTTGACCGGAGCGAATTAGGAGAGAACCAGCTAATTTGAAAGTGGCGTGCATGGAAAAGCGATCGCGTTTATCTTCCTCTTCATCCAAAGACACCCCAAGAGCAGTAGCAATTGATGAATAAGTTTCGCGTTCTGGTGATAATTCCGTACACCAATGCTCAAACAGCAGCCATTCTAGTCTTTTATCATCTTGAGTGAGGTCAAATTCCCAGATTTGCCACGCTTTCACTCTACAGCAACCAAAACCCCGTTGCTTTTTCATGCCAATGCCAATTTCACCAAGCTCTAAGCCTCGTAAAGCTAATGCTAATGATTTTACTAGCCTATCTTCATAATTTTGCTGTTCTGTGGGGTCTTTTTGTTGCTCTATCAGTAACTCAAAGTAGAGATAAAATTCCGTTCCTGCTGCTAACAGTTCTAAATCGTATTTATGACCTTTTTTTGCTGTACCAGTTGTTCCTTCAATTTCTACTCCATCTCTCAATTCCACAGTCGGTATCTTGGTGCTGACGGTATCATTCACAAGTAATGGACTTTGTTCACCATCATCATCACGACGGGTTCCACCAAATAGAGCAGTAGCGCGATCTGCTTTGCAGCAGCGCAAGCTATCGCTTTTTTGTTCACTTGCACCATATCCATGCTCATACTCGCGCAAGTAATTTCGCAAAGCACCTGTGAGTGATGAACCACTTAAAAGAGCATGGTCACTAATACTATCTCTAAGTAATGCTAAATCAGTTGGACTATCAGCATCACCACTTCCCAAACAAGTAGGAGTATCTAAAATTAATGTGCCTCGTACAATAATGCGTTTAGCAATAGGGCGTTGGTGACGGTTCAGGCGTTCAAGACTCATTAGTTTCTCTCCTTAGTTGCCTTCTTCGCCACTGCCATAATTAGCCGTAGCGTATACTTTTCAGCTAACTTATCTTGTCGGGCGCGATCGTCATCAAATTTGCGCTCTACATCAGCAATTTTGACTTCTATACCATTAATCCAATTTTTTGGATTCTCTAACCACTCGTCTAGTTGTTGTTTGAAGGATTTATTTCCTATTTTTGTGCGATCAAACTGATTCCTTGCATTAGAGGGTAAGTTATTTAGCAGCGAGATAACTAAATTACAATTCCCGTTGGGAAGTGCTTGTCGTGCAACAGATTGTAGTCGTGACAATTGGCTGTTAGTGATACCCTCATCCAAGCTTAAATATCCAACCTGTTTTTGAAGATACTGTTCTAGCTTTTGCTCTAACAATCTTTGTGCCATTTGTTCAGCCAGAAGCCGCGATCCTTCGCTTCTTAACGGAGGTAAGCTAGAGGTAGTAGATGACTTGGCTAGTTTTACTTGAATATGTTCATCTTTTAGCCAATTGATAGCAATTCGACCAAAACCATCTTCTCTTCTCTCTCCAATACCATAAGCTTCAAGTTGTTGAATTTGTTCTGAAGTAATCTCAACATCTTTAAAAACAACTACACTACCTGCTGCTAAGGCTGGAACTTGAGGTAAAGGCAATCCCCATTTGCGGTTGAAGCCACCGATTAGAGTACTACTAGTAAAGATATCTCTCGGCTTAGGTTGAGGCAAGGTTATATTTAACACATCCTCAATTGCTTGTTTAATCAAAGTTGCATCAGCTACAGGTTGACCTTGTTTGTTTCTTAAAAGCGTATCGCTCAGAAGTGTAACGCTCAAAATTTCATCATTTTCTCGGTCTTCCGCTGAAATTCCTATTTCCTGCCAATTATTGGGAATGCTTATATCAATAATCTTTGTCTGTCCGTATCCAGCACTTCGAGAACCGCCTAACCAGAGGTTAATATCTGTTAATAAACTCTGAATAGTTTCTATATCTCCATCTTCACATAAGATGATGGCTTGAAAAGTTTGTCCGGCATCTAGGGCATCATAGCAAAAGAGTTCACCTTGGTTATCTGTAGAGAGTCCTTTTTTGCGATCGCGAAAATTATGAATATTAATCCGTCGCTTTTCTTTGTATAACTTGACAACTCCTCCTTCCTTTGCCCAGAAGTATTCACCAACAGACTTAGGGGTTTCTGGATTATCTCCTCGGTCAACACTGAAATCATAGACATTTACAGGCAAATTGTCATTAAGCTCTTCATCCTTATCCTTGAACCAAGATAAAGGTAACGGCAGAGTGCGTTTCCTTTCTCGACTTTGAAGATAAGCATTTAAATAGCGGGTACTATTGGCATCAAAGAAAATTCGCTTCACTTCATCATTGGTTAAGTCAAGTTCTGACAGGTGATGCTGCTTCATATAACGCCCAATAATTGCACCGCGAATCATGGTGCCAGGAATATAAGGATATGACACATCGCTGTTTGGATCGCCTTGAAATGAGGTAGCGAGAATTGGTTGCTGAGTTTCTAATGTCAAAGTAATTGCTTTCATGCAACTTTTTCCTTAATTTTTTTTCCAAAATGGTTGAGATGTTGATAAGTAATGTCATTCCCTTCTGAATCGTTTAGTGTACATTGAACGCGGCCACGGCCTCGATTACGTCCGCTACCCAAGCGTCGAAGTGCCATAGCACCAACAGCTAAAAGCGACAGCATTTCATCACTTGGAATTTTCTCAAAAATTAAGTCAGCCGTGAAACAAAGGTCATGCAAAACTACACGATATGAACGTAAACTTCCCTCATCTGATGTACCAGATTGTGGGTCTATTGCAGTCTGACGACGGATAGTTGTCAACGAATCAAGTACCTCTACTTTTGTTAAAGTTTCATCCTGAATCTGAAAGGCAACTGCTTGACGCAAGTCATCTGGTAAACAAGCATCACCAACATGAACTGCTGCCATTGTTTCAAGGGTGCTACCAAGTGTACCGAACAAGTTACAAGCAACCTCACCCCAATCCAACCTATGATGAGAAAGTACAGCGATTAAGTTATCGCATTCTTCACTTAGCAATCCCTTAAGAGTGCGTCCTCGTAAGTAGGGAAACCCATAAGGATCATGCTCTACTTCTTGGTCGATTAAACCCGCTACCCCATCCCCACGCCCAAAGGTAGTATCACTCAGCAGTTTGATTGTCAGTTTGTATTTCAGTCGGCAAATCGGCATCCGGCTTCGCTTTTTAGCATCCAAGTCATTTTTCATCAAATTTTGAACAACATCATATAGAGATTGACTATCCCAATCAAATTCTTGATGGACAGCTACAAGATTAATGCCAGGGGCATTTTCTAGGATGTTTTTACTCAAAATCTGAGTAAATTGCACGGCATATTGCTTGTCTGAAAATAGCAATACTGTATTGCCACCACCTGCATAAACTAACTCAGCAGCTAGTCCATCATCTTCGATGCGCGGTTTGGCATCGGGTTGATGTTTTTTAGGATCGAAGACGTAAACTTCTTGCTTTATCTGGTCTTTCAACTTCTTTAAAGCCTCTCTCGCCCAGTTATCAGTTGCCTGAGAAACTAAGTAAGATGCACCAATATTTTCACGGAGGCGGTTACTGCCGAAAATGTAGGGTTGAATTCCGGTTGTGTCTAGTACAGTTACCGTAAATTTACTCATCTTGCGTCCTTATCAGCTTGTTTAATCCATTCTTCAATCTTTTTAGATAAATCCACTAAATCATCTTTTCCAAAAACAGCAATCTTTTTGTCGTCTAGTAACGCCATCTCAGCTTTGAGTGTATCTGGTTCGTTAGTACAACAAACTAAAGCAACTCTCGCTTCATCACCACCCATTTGCCGCGCCCGTAAGTAAGCTTCAAACAGCTTAAGTTTGCACAATTCTCTTTTGCTAGTTGTTGAAACTGAAATAGCGAAAAGCTGATAACCTCTTGTAAACGCTGCATCAAATTCAAATCCTTGCTGAGTTCCTGGGAGAGGCACTTTAAAATTCAGTCCGTAGTATTTGATAGAATTTTTTTCAGCAATATTTTTGACCTGTTTTAAAACATAGTGCTCTAACCACAAACCGTCCAGGTATTTACAAAAATCCTTGATTTCTTTAAAGACAGGCTCCTGTTCTATAGTTTTTAATTGTTGTACTTCTTGCAATGAGAGTTGTCCACTTGGATCAATCAAGTTGTTTTGCTTAAATTCAGTCTTAACTTCTGACGGCAATTTTTCAACTGATATCGATAATGGCGCTAATTTTGTTTTGCTTTTCCAATCATCCCAATTCTCATTTTTCTTCTTACGAGCTTCTTCACAGAAAACATTGAAGTACCAATCAAACCACTGCTTTGTCTTATTCTCATCCTTAAATACTTGGGCGAGTGCTGTGGCTAATTCAGGTAATTGCGCTTCTTGTGTGAAATTTTCTTTTAACTCCAAGCCGTGAATTTGAAAAAGTTTGGCTAGTTTGACTTGCAACACATCTGGCTTCACTTTAAGGCGAATGCGATCGCCATCTTCTCTGTCTATGCACATCTCTAGTTTGCGTGGGTCAAGATAGCTAAAAACAGTGTCAGGATGCTGGCTGAAAACGGCTCTATAAGCGTGTACAGCCATTGCCTTCGTACCACCCGTGTAATTCAATCCAATTTTTCCCACGTTGATAGCTTCTAGTTTTGGACGAATCGCCTCTTTAATGTGATAAGCATCGGATTCGTAATCATTAAGTGGTACAAGTTGAGCCGTCTTTAAGCCAATTGGTTCGTTACTCAATATTGTTTGCAAACGTTCTGCTGGGTCTTTTGTACCCGTTGTATAAACGAGATAGGGCGTTCCTCCCTTGTTTAACAAGAGTCTGGCGGCTACATAATTAGGCAATGGATTCTCACCGATGAGTAGAAATAGGTGATCGACTTTGTACTGATCAAACTCTGATGCGTTCATAGTTGCTGGCGTTGAAAGTGTGTATGAGGTTGCTGATGGGAGGAGATGCGATCGCTTCCTTCGCTACCGTAGGTAATCGCTTCCTTCGCTACCGCAGGTAATCGCTCCTACTCAACTGACAAAATTTAATCAGTCCGTCTTTAACAGTTCCCGAAATCGGACAGAATGTAGCTATGCGCGAAATCAACATTTGAATTTTCCCAAAAGTCTCACTAGCAAAGGAATAGAAGACTTTTAATCGAATAGGCGATCGCTCCCCTCTCGGTACAGGCAGTGAATTTATCCGTCTCCTGCAATT
>DALYIW010000121.1:17241-22378 GCA_031970155.1 Coleofasciculaceae cyanobacterium CTOTU46601
GATCGCTCATTTCCAGATATCCAACGTAGGCTTATCTGTTTGGCGCAATTCCCACCCCAATATGGCACACCATCGGAAATACCCCCTTCCGATGCCTGATACTCTATAAGCCACACCCTACACTGCACTCACTGATGCCAGATGTACTCTTTCGCAATCCCCCACAACCTACGCTTTTACAACGCTTATCCAAAGGACTTTTAGAGCAAAGTCACCACCTCAGCCGCGCTGTGAGACTATGGGCTGGGCTGCGCTGGCTCTACGGCGACTCTGGATACGCTGCCCTGCCGGACTGTTTCACCTACACCGATTGGCGTCAAGCTTTCTTCAGCGAAACTCACCAGGATGAGAAGCGAGAAGATATTCTCAACCCTCATGAATTCAACTGTGCCTGCACTAAAACCACTACCCAGTGGCTAGAAGAACTGGATATACCCATCGATGAGTGGCGACAGTCCTTGAAAAAACAAACATCCTTGTCTGATTCCAACCTGGAAGACTTGCTGCAAGAACGGTTATTTGCCCAAGTTCGCAAATCACTGCAAAGCGACCTCGACCTACTCGTTAGTTTAGGCTGGCTTCAACGAGTACCTAGCGAGACTGGCAGAAGCAAGCACTACCGACGAGTCGAAATATTGCCAATTTCCAATCAACAAGAAAACGTTGAATCCGAAGGCAACCTGACTAGCAAAGAACAAATTTATGTAGCCCAAACCCTGGAAATGGTTGGTTTTCTTGACCCCAATATCCCTTTCTTAGTTGAGCAAATCTCCGAACAACCCCACGAAGATACTCATCGCGTCTTTTTGTACGTTGACTATCTGGTGCCAGAATCTACTCAAAAACAAGATGATGTCGATCAGCTTCAGGGGGAATTGCAGGAAATTTGGGCTTCCGGACAAATTCCACCCCTGCTATTGACCTATCACAGCGCTCATCTGAATCTGGTCAAAGAGTGCGTCATCTATCCAGTCTGCATCTACTACATGGAACGAGCAAAATACCTCTGTGCCTATGGCAGCACTCCCAAAGGCGAAATCAACTGGCACAATTACCGCCTCGATCGCATTTGTTCTAAACGCCTGATGCCCTTGGACTGGAAAGACCCACGGGTGCCGCAGCTATTGCGGGAGAAGTACGAGGATGACCAACTGCCAACTCAGAAAACAGTTAGGACAAAGCTAAAACAAGCTTGGGGGTTTGACTTCTATAAACCATCAGCCCCGATGTTACTGCGGTTTAACCAGGATTTTCACGATCGCTATATCCGAGGTACTTTCCTGCATCACACCTTTGAACCTGTTGACTACGAGCAAGTTGCCAGCTTACTCAGACAGCACACCCCAAACCCAGAGCATAGATACACTCTTCTGGAGATTCTTCAGTATCGTTCTCCTAATGATGCCTACTACACAGCCCATTACCGGGTTACAGATTACCACGTCCTCAGACGATTACGGGCTTTGGGTTCAGAAGTAGAAGTCCTATCGCCTTGGGAGTTGCGGGAAAAGATAGCACTAGATATTCAACAGGCTTGGAACCACTACAGATAATTTTTGCCAAACCAAATGAACGCCATTCAGCTAAACCATTATTCCCATCAGAAAAACCAAATGGTCTTGCTCCCCCATTTCTCTTCATTGACAGGGGCTATATTAGAAATCCTACAGCTGGCTCAATTTTGTAGGGAAACGCTAACCGAAACGTCAAACCATGAAACGATTTACTGCCGTCTTGCTATTTTCTGCGATCGCTTTCTCGTCAACAAAAACTCTTGCTGATACAACAATCACCGGAGTGGCAATAAATATCAGAACCTTTACCGGCTCAAGCGATGTGTCGAGAACTTACGCTGGACTCCTTAACGTCAGGGCGAATAATGGAACCATCTACCCTTTGTACTGGGGCGGAAGCAACTGTTCACAATTCCTCCAACCTTCCAGCAACCAACTCCAGATGATGAGTTTGGCTGTTGCTGAGCAGAAAGCAGTTATCGTAGATTTCAAAGTCCAAGGTAGTGCCTTTTGTTTAACGGGCTTTGGCTTTGTAGGCTGAAACGTTTTTGTAGTTCTAATCTTGTCTGGTTACCTCGACGTAAATATGCTCCAATCGCACTGGTTGACGAGAAATTGAGTCAAGGGGAATGCCATCAAAACGAGAGATAATTTCTTTGAGTTCTAGCTGTTGGGGTAGCCAAAAGGCGAGGTCATTTCCGTAGCGTCGGTGGGTGAAGCCAAATTCTTGTGCGCGTGCGATCGCGTTTTCCTCTTCTGATGTCTGCACCACCACAATCTCTTGTGCTGGAATCCATTCTCGCAATTCCTCCAAACTCCCCTCAGCAACAATTCGTCCCCCTTTCAAAACCCCAATTCTCTGACAAAGACGTTCGGCTTCATCTAATAAATGAGTTGTCAATAGAATCGTAATTCCCTGATTTTTCAGGCGGCGAATCAAGTCCCAAATCTCATAACGGGCTTCAATATCTAAACCCGTAGTAGGCTCATCCAAAATTACCAACTTGGGTTGATGTACCAAAGCAACTGCAATATTTAACCGTCGCTGCATTCCCCCACTCAAGGTTTCAACTGGGCTTTTTGCTCTATCTGATAAATTGACAGCTGCCAAACTTTCCTGTACTTGTTGCCGCCTTTCTTGAGCCTTTAAACCATAAATCTGAGCGTAGAAATTTAGGTTTTCTTCGCAGCTAAGGGTTTTGTAAAGTAAATTTTCTTGTGGCGCAACGCCTATCAAGAGTTTTGTTGCCTCAGAAACTGGCTGATTATTAATCTCAATCTTGCCACTATCAGAAGTCAGCAAATTACAGAGGATATTAATTGTTGTTGTTTTACCCGCTCCATTTGGGCCGAGCAATCCATAAATTTCTCCAGGCTGAATATGTAGCGTCAAATCTTGAAGAACTTGTCGCTTACCGTAAGACTTATTTAACTTTTCGATGTTTAGCACTATTTCACAGCCCTAGTTTTTTCTAACAGATTGCCCTGCTTATCTTCCTCTGTAGTTTAGCCAGTCTTGGATTTCTTGAGCCAACCAAGCACTCTCATCTTCCCCCAAAGCTCCACCCAGCTGATAATTCATGTAATGTGAGCGAATAGTTACTTGATAAACATTTCCCTGTTGGTATAATAAAACACCTGAAATATCCCGAAAATCTATTTTTTTTCTACCATATTTGAAACTCAATGTTTCCCGCTCTATTTCCAAAGAGCTTTGGTCAAAGCAAATGTAAGTGCGTTCGCCGAAAAACACTGACAAAAATATCACTAATGGAGCCAAGCAAGGTAATAGTAAACCTAATGCAACAACTGAGTGAAAAAGTGATACCTGGGTCATTATAGCTAGAATCAAACCTACTGTTACAGAGAGTAAAAATGAACCCATTAATATAAAAATTAATAAACCTATGCAGCCAGTTTTTGCTAGGTTTCTTAAACCAGGAGCAGGAGTGCGAATTTTCAGTTTTTCCGCAGACTTTTTAATCTTGATATAAGTGCCGTAAGGTTTGGGAATTTTTCCCAAGGTCGGGAGTTTCACAGCAGCTAAATATGGCAATTGCCGAGATTCGAGGGCTTCTAGTGCTTGTCGGGCAGTGCTGTAGCGTTTTTCAATAGCTATTTCTGTCATGTTCTCAATCCAGCTGACAAAGCTAGGTTTCAAACTAACCTTGTCACTAAACTGAATCCGAGAATCTTTCTGAGGTAAATCAGCAGGAGCTGTGCCAGTCAGCAAGTGAATTAAAGTAGCTCCCAAAGCATACAAATCTGATGATGCAACTGCCCGTCCCCAAAACTGTTCTAGGGGTGCATATCCACTGGTACCTACAACAGTAAAAGTGACTCCTGTAACAGCTGCTTGAGCTTGCACTGCGCCAAAGTCTACTAGATAAATTTCTTTATCTTCTCCCAAAATTAAATTACTAGGCTTAATGTCGCGGTGTAAAACAGGCGGGCTGAGTTCGTGCAGATAAATCAGAATCTTTAAAATGTCAGCAGCAATCGTTCGCACCCGTTTCTCTTTGAAGCGTTTGCCTTGCTCTAATAATTCTTGAAGAGAGAAACCGGGAATATAGTCTTGTACCAATCCAAACCAGGGAATTCCTGCTCCTGTCTCTCGATCTAGGGAAAAATAGTCCCGATAGCGGGGAATCCGGGGATGATTGAGAGCTTGCAAGACTTGTGCCTCGCGCTCAAATAGCTTCAATTCTTCCCACTGCATCTGAGGAGCAAAGGCTAGCAGTTTGAGGGTTACCTGTTCGTTTGATTGTAAGTCCTTAGCTAGCCAGGTTTGACGACCTGCGGCGGTACGTCCTAACTGCTGTTGGAGTTGATAGCGCTCTTGTAATACTTGCTGTGCTTGCAACATGCGATCGCTCTTGCAGTAAATCCTTCTCTCCAGTATTTGCCACGATTAGGTGGATTGGCAAAAAACCGTATTTAGCCCTCTCCTTTATTAATATCGAATTTTAGATATAATTCACTGTTATTGAGCAAGCGCTCGATTTAAATTAACTCCTGTGTCACCCAAGTATGTTGATCACGACCAATACCGTAGAGAACTACTTCACCAGTGCTTTGAACTGGTGGCCCAGCAAGGCTATGCTGCAATCACCATGCGCCAGTTGGCAGGGCATTTGGGCGTATCGATGGGTACGCTGTATCACTACTTCAAAGACAAGCAAGCTCTCTTTGAGCAGCTGATGGAAGAGGTGGCGCGGCAGAATGCATTTACAGAACTCTCTGAGACAGTTCGCGAACCAGTGGAAAGTCTCGCCCAGATGTTGAACCAAGTTGGGCAAAACGAGAGTCTCCACCTCAAGCAGCTATTTATCGTTGCTGACTTCTATCGCCTGCAACGCGACGAATCTACTCACCACAGCAATACGCTGGAGGTAGCAGGAGAAGGTTATAAACAGGGAATTACCCGTGTTACAGGCCTATCTGATCCGGTGATGGCCATGCTAATTCGCAGTCTCATGAACGGCTTGGTTATGGAGCAAATGTTTGCTGATAATACAGTTACCTTCGAGGAAAAAGCTGACTTGTTTGTGGAAATGCTAAACGCCTATCTCAAACAAGAAGAGGCAGGGGGAGCAGGGGAGGCAGGGGAGGCAGGGGAGGCA
>DALYIW010000122.1:0-4925 GCA_031970155.1 Coleofasciculaceae cyanobacterium CTOTU46601
TACTCCCTACTCCCTACTCCCTACTCCCTACTCCCTATTTTCATAAGAGTATCTGAAGCCTAAGGTAAAGCTTGTATTAAATGCTCAGGTGCCACTTCAGACCAGTAAGGGTGTTCGGGATTGGTAATTTGATAATACCAAGTCATGTCAATCAAAAAGCGGTCAGCAATCACCCCCGTGCGACTTCCTCCAGGAGGTATTGGATCGTCTAGAGTACAAATACCGACGCGGAAGCTCCCCATCACTTTTGTTAGACTCTCCGTGAGCGGCTGGAGTTGATCAACAAGTTGTTCGTAAATCTCAGTTTGTGGAGTAAATATGCCAATATACCAGAAACGAGGTAATTTAGCTAGACGTGTTTCACTCTTTTCCAGCAACTTGTAGGTAGTTGGCCTGAGGGAAGAGTAGGCACGATTTATAGCGGTTTGTATTAGTTCTTCTTGCATAGTACTTATTTTAGTTGACCAAGCCCCTAAATTTATTTATGCAGTTATTCTTTCTTCCCGCTGACTGCAACTAGGGATGAATATGGGAAATACCTTTGTATCAGACACTCCAATTAAAATAATTAATATATTCTTCGGATGGTAGAGTTGATGGGGTACGTCATTTCAATCGTCAATATGAAAGGCGGCGTTGGGAAAACCACCACTACCGTCAACCTTGCTACAAGTCTTGCGAAAGATCATGGGATGCGAGTGTTAGTCGTTGATTTAGATACACAGATTAATGCTACTCTCAGCCTGATACCTCCACTTCACTTTGCTACGCTTAAGAAAGATAACCGCACATTAAAACAATTAATTTATCAGACAATTAAACCCAAGGCTAATTCAACTATTCCTATTCAAAAAATAATTCAACACAACATTTGTCAAGTTAATGGACTTGACTTATTGCCTGGAGATATTGAGCTGTACAATGATTTTTTATTGGCAACCTTCTTTTATTCTCAGTCGAACCTAAATCAGCAAAGCTTTGAAACGAACTGGAATAATTTTGAGAATTCTTTATTGATAACTATTCTTCAGCCAGTCGCGAAAAATTATAACTTTATACTCTTAGATTTTCCGCCAGGTGATTATCTTCTAACTCGAAGTGCCCTGATTGCCAGCGATTTTTATGTTATTCCTGCTAAACCAGAACCATTATCTGTCGTGGGAATGGGGATATTGGAAGGTCGGATTGGTAAACTCAAAGAAAGCGATCGCACCAATATTAGCCTAATTGGTATTGTCTTTTCTTCCCTGGGTCATGCCACTACTATGGCTCAAAAAGTCAAAAACCGAGTCATTGATGAGTTTGGTAAAGACAAAATTTTTAATACAGAAATACCTAGAAATGTTGCGATCGCCAAAGCCGTGGATGAGTTTCAGCCAGTAGTGTTAACAGAACCGAATGCCACAGGTGCAAAAGCCTTCACCGAGTTCACCCAAGAATTCTTACAAAAATTGTCCAATATTTTAGCGATAATGCCATCCAAAATAAAGTAAATATTAGACAGCGATAAATTTTAGGTCAAGTTCTAGGGCAGGGTGGCGCTTTCGTGCTTAAGGTGGTAAATTAACCAGATGCTTAAGGGCTAAATGCTTGCTGGTTCAGGACTTTTCCTGCTCTATGCCCAATGCCCCATGCTCAAAAACCAGGGTTTTCCACCACAAGTACGAGAAATCTAGCAATACCACAACGTCAGGTTTTTCTTTTGTGACTTTTGGCGCATTGTCTAGTAGTGGTAAATCCCAGATATCATGAAGACTATAACAACTGACCTGGTAATCAAGTAACCTGGATTAGTTTACGCCAAACAAGGCAATGTTTCTCCAAAGGGATTCTATTCATGGGATTTGTTATCGCCACAGTCAATATGAAGGGCGGCGTCGGGAAGACGACTCTTACTGTAAACTTGGCTACTTGCTTGGCAAAGAATCATGGAAAGCGCGTTTTAGTGGTAGATTTAGATGCACAAATTAGTGCCACGCTCAGCTTAATGCCACCTCACGATTTTGCAAAGGTTAGGAGAGAAAGAAAGACACTGAGCAAGCTAATTTACAAAGCAATCAAGCCAAAAGCTCAGACAAAGTATAATATTCATGATGTTATTCAACCCTACGTTTGTACAGTTAAAGGGCTGGATTTACTACCCGGAGATATTGAACTCTACGATGAGTATCTAGTCTCTGAAATGCTTCACGAAAAAGCAACAAATGAAGGCGATCGCAATTTTACTGAAGTTTGGAACTCGTTTGAAAAGCAATTAATTAGGGGCATTTTAGAGCCAGTCATTAATGACTATGATTTTGTGATTTTAGATTGTGCCCCAGGATACAATCTTTTGACTCGAAGCGGAATTGTTGCTAGTGATTTTTATTTGCTGCCAGCTAGACCAGAACCTTTATCCGTTGTGGGAATTCAACTCCTGGAAAGACGGATTGCTAAGCTCAAAGAAAGTCATAGTGCTGAGACTCCTCTCAACTTGAAATTACTAGGGATTGTCTTCATTTTGTCCGGCGGTTTAATCGGAAGATATTACAACCAAGTTATGCAGCGAGTTACTGACGATTTTACAACAACGCAACTCTTCAAAAATCGCATTCCCATGGATGTTAACGTTGCTAAAGCCGTGGACAGTTTTATGCCAGTGGTTCTCGCTACTCCCAATTCCTCTGGGGCTAAAGCCTTCACCAAGTTAACGGATGAATTTTTACAAAAGATAGTGGCTTCTGAAACTTTGTACAAGAGGGATGATAATAAGCTCAATTTAGCGAATCTTGATTGAAAAATAAAGGATGAGGGATGGGGGATGGGGGATGAGGGATGAGGGATGAGGGATGGGGGATGAGGGATGAAAAAACTTCGAGGAGAAGCACAGGAATTTAATTAGGTCGAAGAAAAGAAGATTTCAATATTTAAAGCACCATTATTTATGTATCGGGATATCCATCCCTCATCCTTCATCCCTCATCCTTCCCAATGACACTGGCTCGTTTTGATCATCCGAAAGATAGACAAAAGTTTTCAAGGGCGTAAATTTCTGTAAGATCGCAAATAAGGCAGCTATGGAAGTTACCTTGCGATCGCACATTCTCAAGGAAGACTTCTGAAGTTCTGGATAATAACCAATATCAATACTCAAACCTTGAGATGGTTTCATGACTACTTCTGAGTCATCCCCACAGAAACGCAGCAAGCTGCTGAACTGGTGGGAAGCACTAACTCCATTGTCACGTTTACTGGCGATCGCTCTAGCAGCACCGCTAACGGTGTTGAATGCTTGGGCGTTTTCTGAAATTTTTGGTTACTTTCGCTCGCTGCTGGTCATCCTGTTGGTAGCATCCCTACTGGCGTTCTTGTTGAACTATCCAGTCAGCTGGCTAGAGAGACAAGGCGTTAGACGAGGGCAGGCAGCTATCTTGGTATTTTTAGTGGCGTTGCTAATCTTACTAGGGTTAGGGGTGACACTGCTGCCGCTAGCCTTAGTTCAGGCACAACAGCTGGTGGCTCGCTTGCCAGAATGGATCGACTCTGGACAGCATCAGCTGATGATGCTCAACGAACAGGTTGATACTCTAGGCTTACCCATTAGCTTAGATGGTCTGATTGCTCAAATTAACGATCGCCTCAAAGGGCAGTTGCAAACCATTGCTGGGCAAACTCTCAACTTAGCCCTGAATCTGACCGTGTTTACCGTTGTCAGATTGTTAGACGTGCTGTTGACTGTCGTTGTCACGTTCTATCTACTCCAGCACAGTAATGACATCTGGGTCAGCTTAGTGGAATGGTTGCCAACTCGTCTCCAGAGGCCTTTCTCTGAGACGTTGCGGTTAAGCTTCCAAAACTACTTGATTGGGCAGATTATTTCAGCGACTTGCATGGCTGTAGGGTTAATTGCCATCTTTCTCTTCTTAAAGGTGCCCTTTGGTCTGCTATTTGGTTTAACCATCGGTCTCATGGCACTGGTACCCTTTGGCGGAACAGTAGGCATTGCTCTCGTTACCTTACTGGTAGGACTACGAGACATCGGGATGGCCGCTCAAGTGCTAGCTGTTGAATTGATTGTGCAGCAAATTGTAGAGAATTTGGTTGCTCCTAGAGTTTTGGGCAGCGTTACGGGATTGAATCCGTTTTGGGTGTTTATTGCGATTCTGGCTGGAGCAAGGGTTGGGGGATTGTTGGGGGTTGTGGTAGCAGTGCCGACTGCGGTTGTGATTAAAGAGGCGTTGGCGGCAGTGCGATCGACTAGACAACCGGATGAGGTGATGCACCGTATCTCTACCACTGAGACTCTAGCAGAAGAGCTTGATCAAACCTCAGCAGAATTGGTCATCGAAGCTCAAGAATTACCTCAACAAGAAATCGATAAGGAGCCTTCTACCAGTAAATTGTGAGACTCTTGCGTTAACTGTTCGAGTTTAACTGTCTACTAGCGCCAGAGCGATGGGTTCAGGCTCTCCCTAAGCCTCGTTTTGCGCCATAACAGTAGCGCTCATCTCAGCATGAATGTAGGTTGGGTTGAGGGACGAAACCCAACATTAACAATGGTTTGACGGGTAACACTGGCGCTCTACCCACCCTATAAATAATTCAGTCTCTCTACTTAACACCAATGGATAATACCTTACCCTTATCTGTAGCAAATGCATGTGTGACAAGCATTTGCCCAAATGGTATTAGCCTCTGCCAGATCATCTTCAATTTGAGATTTCAAGTTTCAAATATATCTAAATACTATTACTTTTCCTACTTTTCCTACTTCTAATAGTTTGGAATGTTAAGAATAAAAGACTTAATTTTTTTGCAAAAATCGTCTTATAATACACTTGCAGCAAATTGAGAACTATCCAATATAAGAAATATCCCCTAAATCTGCGAAAAATTTGTAATTCAAAAATTACGAAATCAGCGTTAGGATTATTTTCCTGTCAACA
>DALYIW010000122.1:5053-21187 GCA_031970155.1 Coleofasciculaceae cyanobacterium CTOTU46601
GCCTGTGGGCAATGTTAATCAAGCCTACAGATTTGGTTTGGCTATGAAAGCGCAAGGAGCGAATCGCTAGTTTCACAAATTTCTCACAGCGGCTGTGTAGTTTAAATAAAAGCTGAAAGACAACATCCAGTTTTCTAGTTCAGGAAAAGGAATAAAACAGATGCAAGTATGTAGAAGCGACAAATTAATAAGATTGAACAATCAACTTGTTTTAAAAGTCATTCCTGCCAGGATACAACCAAAATCTGAGGCAGCTACCCTATCAGAAAAATCTATTGTTGTCGCCTTTGGTTTGTTGGTTAGCGCGAGCGCGATCGCGATCGCGCAGTTTGTTGCCATTCAGGCTCTGGTCAGTTGGTTCTGGGGTAAAATTACAGTCTTTCAGCTTGTATCTGGCGTTTCTGTTGTAGTTGCGATCGCACTGGCTGCAACAATTCTCTTTTACCTAATTAAGCTAGTTCAGCTCCCAAAACGACTATTTCAAGCATTTTGGGACTCTTTGGACGTGGATTAGGGAAAAGAGGAAAGAGGGACGATACATCCCTTTCACCTTTCCCCTTTTCTTTCGATAAAACTCCGTTGTCAGCGCAACAGCTTAAAATTCACCCTTTAAGGCGGGGACGCAGCGTTCGCATAAAGTAGGATGCTCACTCGATTCACCAACATGAACCGAATAGTTCCAACAGCGATCGCATTTTTCCCCATCTGCCTTAACCACACCCACCCCTAAAGCCTCAGATTGGAAGCTGTACTTTAATCCTTCCAGAGCATCGGGAGAATCTAACAGTTCCACCTGAGAGGCCAGTAGTAGATAACGCAATTCATCGACATGATTGCCGTCATTCAAGCTATCTGTTGGATTAAGAGCTTGTAGTTGCTTTCTTAGCTCAACATCCGGCACGTAGAGCAATACCTTAGCATCTAAAGAAGCTCCAATCATCTTCTCAGTCCGTGCTTGCTCCATCACCTTATTAACTTCAGTGCGGATACCGCGCAACTTTTGCCATAAGACTGATAGTTCTGGTTTATGCCATTGTTCCTCTAACTTCACCCAACCCGATTCAAATACAGATTTGTAGGGTGTTTCGTAAGGGAGATATTGCCAGATGTCTTCTGCCATATGACATAAAACAGGTGCGATCGCTCGTGCTAAATTCTCCAAAGCGATCGCCAACACCGTCTGACAACGGCGACGGCGAGGCGAGTTTAAATCGCTGATGTAGAGCCTGTCTTTGGCAATATCCAGATAGAAGTTCGACAAGTCTACCACGCAGAAATTTTGTACCGTCTGGAAAAAGCGGAAGAACTGATAACTCTCAAACGCCTCCGTGACTTCCCCAAATACCTCCGTCATCCGATGGAGCATATAGCGGTCTAATTCGGGAAGCTGCTCATAAGGCACTGCATCCTTAGCCGGGTCAAAGTCGTGTAGATTCCCTAAGAGGAAACGCGCCGTATTGCGGATTTTGCCTCTAATATCTCCCAATTGCTTGAAGATATTCTTGCTCTGGGCGATATCGGAGGAATAGTCTGCTGAAGAAACCCACAGGCGCAGTACATCTGCTCCATAAGGGGGTTCCTCTTTTTGGTTCTTGCCACCTTCAATTACCACAGCGGGGTCAATGCCATTCCCCAGTGATTTACTCATCTTGCGTCCCTGTTCATCCACCAAAAAGCCGTGAGTTAGGACGGTTTTGTAAGGAGCCATGTCATTTGTCGCCACACTGGTGAGCAAACTGGACTGGAACCACCCCCGGTGTTGGTCTGACCCTTCCAGATACATATCGGCAGGATACTTTAAATTTTCTCGCTGCTTTGCCACGGCTGCCCAAGAAGAACCAGAGTCAAACCAGACATCCATCGTGTCCATGCCTTTGCGGTATGACTTGCCATTATTGCGGTATTGTTCGGGTAATAGCTCTTCTACTGAGAGTTCCCACCAAGCATCTGAGCCTTTTTCCGCAAAAATAGCTTGAACGTGAGCGATCGTTTCTTGGGTTAGTAAGGGTTCGTTGGTTTGGTCGTCATAGAATACCGGAATCGGGACGCCCCAACTACGCTGGCGGGAGATACACCAATCAGAGCGATCGCTTACCATTGCCGTAATCCGGTTTTCGCCTTGAGTGGGAACCCAGTTTACGGATTTGATGGCTGTGAGTGCCTCATCTCGGAATCCTTCAACGCTGGCAAACCACTGCTCCGTTGCCCGGAAAATCGTTGGCTTTTTCGTGCGCCAGTCGTAGGGATACTTGTGACCGTAAGCTTCCTCCTTAAGCAAGGAACCCGCTTCTGTCAGTGCCTGAATGATCGCTTCATTGGCATCCTTGAGTACATTTAACCCAGCGAACTTTCCAGCTTCTTCGGTAAAGTTGCCGCGATCGTCCACCGGTGAGAGAATCGGCAAGCCATACCGCTGACCGACTACATAGTCCTCTTGACCGTGACCCGGGGCGGTGTGTACCAACCCCGTACCCGACTCAGTAGTAACGTAATCGCCACCAATTACCACCTCACTCTCGCGGTCAAACAACGGATGCTTGTAGGTGCTATGTTCCAACGCCCGTCCTGGCACAGTCGCTTTCACCGTCAACGGAGTCTCGAACTTTTCAGACAGGCGTTCCACCAAATCCGCCGCCACAATTAGGTATTTGGCAGGGGTTTGACTCCCGACCTGAACCACAGCATAGTTAAGTTCCGGATTCACAGCAACGGCGAGGTTACCGGGAAGCGTCCAGGGTGTTGTCGTCCAGATTGCTACTTCCAAATTCGGCAGAAATGGCTCCAATACCTCTTTTACTGCTGGCGCTGGCTTGGTCATTTTGAACGCCGCATAGATACTGCGCGAGGTATGACCTTCTGGATACTCCAACTCCGCTTCTGCCAACGCTGTTTGAGAACTCGGACTCCAATGAACTGGCTTCAAACCACGATAAATGCAGCCTTTCAAAACCATCTGACCAAACACGCCGATTTGAGCCGCCTCGTACTCTGGGTTCATCGTCAGGTAAGGATGCTCCCAGTCGCCCCAAACGCCGTAGCGCTCAAAGCCTTGACGCTGCTCATCTACGGCTTTGAGTGCAAAGTTACGCGCTTGATGACGAAGTTTCAGAGGCGTCAGCTGTTGTCGTTCCTCTGACTTCATGTTTTGCAGGACTTTTAGCTCAATGGGCAAGCCGTGACAATCCCAACCAGGGACATAGCGAACCTTGCGCCCCCGAAGCAGTTGGTATTTGTTGATGATGTCCTTAAGGATTTTATTCAGGGCGTGACCCAGATGTAGAGAACCATTAGCATAGGGCGGCCCGTCGTGCAGAATGAAAATCTCGCCAGGATTATTCTGTGACAGGTTTTCGTAAATCTGGTTTTCTTCCCAAAATTTTTGCACTTCAGGTTCGCGCTTGATGGCGTTCGCCCGCATATCAAATTTGGTCTTAAGTAGATTGACGGTATCTTTGTAAGATTTTGCTTCTGTCACAGTTTTACACGGAAAGATTGTGGTAAACGTCTTCAATCCCATTATCCGCGAGAATTTCCCCTACCTTCAACTTGGCTTAGGGGGATTTTCGGGATCGATGGGCAAGCCTTGGCTAAGGCCTGTTTTCTCACCTCTTTTGTAGGTGGGGAGTAGGGAGTAGGGAGTAGGGAGTAGGGGAAAGAGACTTTCATGTTGCCAGTTGTGTACTCGCCGTTCATGGTGTCTCTCGCCTCAGTCCATTTTTACTACGCTAGATTGATACTTTGAGGGTCGGATTTCGCATTTATGCAAGAGACCCCATGAGCTGCGCTCACAAAGAAGAAATGAAAATCTTTCTTCCCCAACTGCCCACTCCCGACTCCCAACTCCCTATTTTCAAGACAAACACCATGAGCAGAAGCTCACAACGAAAAAACGAAAATATTTCTTCCCCGACTCCCGACTCCCAACTCCCGACTCCCTATTTTCTAGATAGGTCTATTAGAAAAAACCCTTCACCCTCTCACCCTCTCACCCCCTCACCCCCTCTTTTTAAGGTTCTGCTTGTCTGTCCTCAGGGTCGCCAGGTCCGGGTGGTTCAGCTGGTGGTGCTAGTTCCACTTCAGGAGCGATTTCTTCTACTGGTGTTGTCTGTTGTATTGACTCTAGCTCGTCGGAGGAAGCGGAGTTTTTGGCAACTTCTACGAGTTTGGGGTCAGGTGGATTTGGGCGCACAAGTTCAGGAGACTCTGACAGTTCGGCGTCACCTACTGCTGGTTCTTCCTTAATTTCGGGTGCACTTACCTCTGTCACTTTAGTAGTGGATGCTTCTACCGACGCTGGTTGAGCCTGAGTAGTCGCCCTATCGATAACCGTTACCCCTGGAGAGCTAACCTTTGTATTGACTGGGGTTGAAGTTGTTTTGGCTTCAGATTTACCTTTGCGAAAAAGACCAGTGACCTGCTTTTGTAGTCCTTGAAGACCACCAGGCGATAATGTTTTCAATTTTGTTTGCAGTTCATCTTGACTAGGAAGTGGCGTCTGCTGTTCTACTGGTGTTAGCGATCGCCGCAGGGTTAACGTTTGCCAAGCAAACCAACCTAACAGCGCTGTGCTGGCTATTTGTCCCAACAGCACCCCGCCAGTAATGCGTCCAGCACATACCCATAAAACCAGAGCATAGAATAATCCCACTCCACTCCAGATAAAATCCTCTTTGCGATGAATTTCTGGAAAAAAGAACGCCGCCATGTAAATACCGAGGCTACCAAGACCGATGACCAACGCCAAGACGTATGCCAACATTTTGTAGGTACTCCTTACGATTTCTCTTCTAAATTTTGGCGCGAAATTGTTTTTTTCAATACAAATAGAAGAAGTAGCGATTGCTTGTCCGCATCTTGGCTAATTCGGGGCAGTTATGATAAACTTTCAGATCAATCCTAATCATCTCCTTTAGCAAATTTTGCTCCTTAAGGGCAAAGTTTTAATTTAATCTATATATTTCCAGGACTCCTCCGGGGATCGAGATACTCTGAAGGTTAAGTGTTTCGTGATTAATTAGAGTTCCGGAGAGAGTTTTTATGACACAGCCAAGCTTTGGGCTTATTGGCTTAGCCGTAATGGGCGAAAACCTAGCACTCAATGTTGAGCGTAATGGTTTTCCAGTTGCAGTTTTCAACCGCACCGCCGCTGTTACCCAGACGTTTATGGAAACGCGGGCGAAGGGCAAGGACTTCACAGCTACCTATTCTATTGATGAATTTGTCAAGGCACTGGCACGCCCCCGCAAGATTCTCATCATGGTAAAAGCCGGTGCGCCAGTAGATGCAGTAATTAACCAACTCAAGCCCCTGTTAGAGCCTGGGGACATGATCATTGACGGTGGTAACTCCCTATTTACCGACACCGAACGACGTACCCAAGAGTTAGAAGCCGCTAACTTAGGATTTGTGGGAATGGGCGTCAGCGGTGGTGAAGAAGGAGCGCTCAATGGCCCTAGCATCATGCCTGGAGGCACAGATACAGCCTATGGAGAGTTAGCGCCAATTCTCACCAAAATTGCTGCTCAGGTAGATGACGGTCCTTGTGTTACCTACATTGGTCCTGGTGGTGCAGGTCACTACGTCAAGATGGTACACAACGGGATTGAGTATGGCGACATGCAGCTGATTGCAGAAGCCTACGACATGCTCAAGAACAGTTTAGGACTTGACCATCAGCAATTACACGAGATTTTCACCGAGTGGAATGCCACCGATGAACTCAACTCATTCTTGATTGAAATTACAGCCGATATTTTCAGGTACATTGACCCAGATACCAGCTTACCTCTGGTAGATCTGATTCTAGATGCTGCTGGCCAAAAAGGAACAGGACGCTGGACGGTTCAGAGTGCCTTAGAACTGGGTGTACCAATTCCCACAATGATTGCGGCAGTCAATGCCCGGATCACATCTTCTTATAAAGCAGAACGGGTGGCTGCATCAAAAGAGCTAACCGGTCCTACTGGTAAGTATGACGGAGATGTTAAAGCATTTGTTAACAAAATCCGGGATGCTCTGTACTGCTCCAAGATTTGTTCCTACGCTCAAGGTATGGCGCTGTTGAGCAAGGCATCGAAGGAGTATAACTACAACCTCGGTTTGAGCGAAATTTCCCGGATTTGGAAGGGCGGTTGTATTATTCGCGCTGGGTTCCTTGATAAGATTAAGACCGCTTTCAAGGACAACCCAGAGTTGCCTAACTTATTGTTAGCTCCTGAGTTCAAGCAGACTATTTTGGATCGTCAAGATGCTTGGCGGGAAGTGCTAGCGGTGTCTAATAAGCTAGGTATTCCCGTTCCAGCGTTTAGTGCGTCCTTGGATTACTTCGACAGCTACCGACGCGCCAACCTACCACAAAACCTGACTCAAGCGCAGCGCGACTACTTCGGTGCCCACACCTATGAGCGTACCGATAAACCAGGCACCTTCCACACCGAATGGACACCGGTTGCTGAAGAATCCCTGCAAACTGGCACCACCGATTAATCAAGTGTGGCTAATGCGATCGCTTGACATCCCCCATCCTGCCTTACGGCTGTTAGCGTAGCGGCTCATGAGCGCAGGTGGGGATTCCCAGGGGGCTATGCAGTGACTGATTTTAGGTAAGGGGTTAGGGTATGTTTAGTTTACCCTAACCCCTTACCCGTTTACGATCAGTTCATAGTGCTAGTTGATCCCAAATCCGCTTTTATAACCCCTCTTTCAATTTTGGGCTTGTTCTCCCCCTGCTTCCCCTGCCTCCCCTGCTCCCCCTGCTTTGTTAAAAGGGGGGTACTCAACCCGGATGTGATATGAATGGGCGATCGCACATTTACATTCAATTCCAGATGAACTTAACAGAGTTATTCAGGTTGGCATTAAGCAAGCGTTCTTGCTCTATTTGCTTGTGTAACTGTGATAATTGCTTTTTTAACTCGGAGATCTGATTAAGGAGTTCTACTTCATTAGGAGTCACCTGAGGCTCAAAATCCCTAATTTCACCAGTTTTATGGATTTGATGTTTAAGTTCCCCATAACTAATATCCCAACCCCTGAGCTCTTTAGCCGTTTCTAGCAACTTATCTAGAGTCAACTCATGATTGCTACCTAAGTAAACATTTCTCGCTTTCTCTTTAACGCATCGATTGGCATACCAGATAATTTGTTCTCCTGGATGCTCTTTATAGGCGGTAAAAGACCCCCAAAAGGATTCATATCTGAAGCTTTGATTATTATTTAGCCAGTGTTGCCAACTGCCTGTGCCAACTTTGATGTATGTACCATCAACTTGGTCGTAGTAAACCAGTGGAGGACTAATCCTAACCATAATCCAGTCTCCCAAAAATAAAAAACAGCCACAAGAATCGCGTTATATGAACCTTGACTGGCGACGATGATCTACAGGTTCCTAGGGAGCGGTTATAGGTTTCCGACAAGTCTTATAAACTTAATAAATGTAGCCAAGTTATAAGATCTTTCTCGGCATGACGCTTGCGATCGCCAAGCATCAGTAAACTAACGTTTGCCAGTGTGCCCTCTGTTTGCAAACATCAACGTAGCCTGATTAGAATCCCTCGCCATACCCCAAGGTGAGCGAGGAGGGATGTCAAATAAGCTATCAACTGACATGATTGTCCGAAGATACACCCCTAGATATAAAATGATGAACTATCGATAAACAAAAGTGATTAACTACTAGACCAGATTGATAACTGTCACAAAAAGCGACGGCAAGCTCATTCTAGGCGAGGGATTAGAGGATAACCACCCACCAAGTTGATTACTTATACAAACAACCAACAACCCTCACATCAGCGTGCAACCGCAACTAACTATAAGTCTTCTCTAATTTCGTCTATTTTCTCTTGAGCTGCTGTAAAGTTAGCATCGAAGGATAGCGCCAGCTCAAACGCGGCTATAGCTTCCTGCACTCGCCCCATCTCCAGGTACACGCAACCTAAATCATACGCCGGATATGTAGTGATGTAACTCACTTCAAAAGGTTCACCCTTGTAGTAGTTGCCTTCTCGACCCAGGTGAATACAATTTTCAAAATATGCTACTGCCCCTAGAGAAAAACCTAAAGCCCTGATAGTAGCCCCAGCCAGATAATTCAAAGGTGGGTAGTTAGAACACCATTCAAGTCCTCGCTGGCAAAGTAGTCTTGCCGTCTCATAATCCTCCTGTTGAAGAGATTGCACTCCCAAAGTAAAAATCAAGGAAGGAACGAAGCTAAATTCGTTAGGTACAGTTCCATCTATTAAATTGGGGAGCAGCCTATCCAAGGCTTCACAATAGCATTCTTGAGCTTTCTGAGCCTGCTGCGTATTAGCATACATTCCCGCGAGAGTGTACAGCAACATCAGGCTCAGACCTTCATTCTGTCTGGCGCGTTCTAATATTGGGATATTACGGGTTATATTTTTTTGTAAGATTTGTTCTTGAGTGTAGCCGTAGTGCAAAATTTTCGCACTTTCCAAGTAGCCAATCTGATGGCTACTAAGATACTGGTTCTGATACCTCAGTTGCTCGTGAAAGCGTCCTGTGTATTTTAGATCTGGAAGATTACGTAACAACCTAATCAGGTATGCTGGCGTCCTACTAGTGTCATTAGCTTCTGTTAAGGCTATTTTGTACGCGATAACCTCCGGCTGGGAATTTATAGGAGCTAAAAAATCTTCTAAATTAACAACCAGTTCTTCATCGGCATCCGGCATTAAAATCCAATCTCCAGATGCTTGGGAAATTGCGTAGTTACGAGCCGCCGCAAAATCATCACACCATTGAAAATACCTAACTTTTGCCCCATGTTTAGCTGCAATTTCTGGTGTATCGTCCTCAGAACCCGTATCGACAACAATCATTTCATCAACATAAGGTTTAATACTGGCTAAACATCGAGGTAAATTGTGTCTTTCATTTTTGACGATCATGCAGAGAGACAAAATTGGCTTAGTTAGCGCTTTCATTCTTTTTTATAATCTACAACTCATTTTTTTGTACCCTTGAGATTTTTACAAGTATGAGTCGTTAGCTGTACTACCTGCTTTTAGTTAAATAAAATTCGATATTTTATGACAAGATTATCTCTATTTTCGGAGAAATATACAATTCTTTTTTTGGCTCTCTGATGGGCTTGATCGCTCTCAATTCAACGACCATTTCTTTAACAATGTTTCTAAAGGTATGTACTTGCCACATTATTTCTTCTGGAGTTTCTCCTTGATGCCTATCAGCTTCAACTATTAATTCGATCTTTTCTGTTAACCAGTCCCCTCTATATCCATAATCAGCTCTCCAATATACAGGCTGTGAAAAATATTGAAAAGAATTTAAAAAGTATTGTCTTACATGGGTTGGATCTTCAAAAGCATCATCACTTGAACCATAGGGAACTCTAAAGACTGCTTTAGCATTTGGCTTGGCAATCCTATGTAACTCTTCCATAAAAGGTAAGCAATTCTGTAAATGTTCAATTACATGATTACCTAGAAATTCATCAATATTATTATCTTCAAAGGGTAACTTAGTGATTTTACATTCATCTAAATTCGCTACTATATCAACACCTTCAAGGGATACAGAGTCTAAATTTATCCAACCATTTAAAATATTTTTTCCGCATCCTAAGTGAAGTTTTTTTAAATCTTTGGTCATAACTTTTAACTTTTAAGTGTAACTTAAAAAGAATATGTAAAACTTTTCTATAAAATCTGCTGGATTCAACCAAAGAAAAACCTTCGGTTGAACCCAGCTTAAATCAGCGAGTATTTCTATGCTAACTAACGCTATTGAGCAGTTGAAACGCTTGCTGGTAAATATTGTTCAATCACCTTGCGGAACTCACTCTTGGGCTTAACGCCTTGAAGTTGCCCGACTAATTCCTTGTCCTTGAAGAATTGCACAGTGGGTGTCCCGGTAATCTGGGCATTTTCGGCAATGTCTGGATCTTCGGTAATGTCAATTTCGATAAAGTGAATTTTGCCATCAAACTCATCCACCACTTTGTTGAGAAGGGGCTTGAGAGTGCGGCAAGGGCCACAGGTGGGCGAAACATACTTCACCATCAAGAGGCGATCGCTGTCATGAAACAGCTTCCGCAGCGCATATCCCCCTTCATGTCGCGTTTGATTGATATTAAACGCCTCTTCTGGTGTCGCGGTTGTCTTTTGCTCAGTTAACTCAGCTTCCGGTGGTGTTTCCGAAGAGGGAACTTGCTGGTGATACTCCTGAATCAATCCGTGAACAGACAGCCAGCGTTCTGCTAACATTGCCGCCATACAACCAGTACCAGCCGCCGTGATAGCTTGACGATACTCATGATCTTGGACGTCACCAGCCGCATAGACGCCTTCCACGCTCGTTTCCACTGAACCAGGCTTCGTCACAATGTAGCCTACATCATCCAGTTCCAGCTGTCCCTTAAACAAAGAGGTATTGGGTGTGTGACCGATCGCATAAAATAGCCCCTTAACATGCAGATCGCTCTCCTCGCCCGTCTGAGTGTTGCGGAGTTTTACGCCCGTCATGCGATCGTTCTCACCAAAGACATCAACTGGCTCACTATTCCAGTGAATCGTAATATTAGGATTATTTAGCACCCGGTCTTGCATGGCTTTACTCGCCCGCATCTTGTTAGTGCGAACCAGCAGGTGAACGCGATCGCCATACTTAGTCAAATACACCGCTTCCTCAGCCGCTGAGTCACCGCCGCCAACTACAGCTAGTTCAGCACCGTGGAAAATTGGGGTAGCACCATCACAAATCGCACAAGCTGAGATGCCGTGGCTCCAGAACACCTGTTCACTGGGTAATCCCAACCGTTTCGCCGTCGCACCAGTCGCAATCACAATGCTGTTAGCTCTAACTTCCCGTTCCTCAGAGCGGACAATAAAAGGACGCTGGCTCAAATCAACGAACGTGACATCTTCTGTGTAACACTCAGTCCCCCAGCGTTCGGCCTGCGCTTTCATCCGTTCCATCAGCTGCGGCCCTGTAATCCCTTCCGGAAAGCCAGGAAAGTTCTCAACTTCCGTCGTAGTCATCAGCTGGCCGCCAGGTATCCCCCCAGCTTGAAAGCCTTCAAACATCAGGGGCTTCAGATTCGCTCGTGCCGCATAAATGGCAGCCGTGTATCCAGCAGGACCTGAGCCGATGATGACTAAATTTTCTACAGTGGGGTTGGACATAAGTTGCTTAAACTCATAACGACTACGTTTAAATTTAGTATAGCGGTTTTTGATCACACAGCGAAGCATCAGTTTCCTGAACAGAGGCTTCGCTTGGAAAACGATGAAAGTCTATGATCCTAAAACAGTTAGCTTTACAAAAAAGAAAAATGGACAAAGGTCACTCTGAGTTAACAGAAAAAATCCGTCAACAATATGATTCTGGGCTATATCCCATAGTTCCTCTAGAGAAATCTCCAAAATCTGATAGGGTTTGGCTCTATATCCACAATTTATTAACTCCGTACTATTTGAGAAGTAAAAAAGTTAAGAAGGCAACAGAAATAGATATTTTAGATGCAGGATGTGGTAATGGATATACCTCATTGCTTTTAGCAGAAGCAAATCCAATGGCCAAAATTGTGGGCATCGATATTTCAGAAGAATCTATTAAATTAGCTAAGCAACGCTTGCAACAACATGGATTTAAGAATGTAGAGTTTCATAATTTACCCATTGAAAATATCTCTAATTTAGGTAGAAAGTTTGACTACATTAACTGTGATGAAGTGCTTTACTTGCTCAACGATCCAGTGGCTGGACTTCGGGCAATGCATTCAGTTTTAAAACCTGATGGAATTATTAGAACAAACCTTCATAGTTCACTACAGCGTGCTTACTACTATCGAGCCCAGAAGGTATTCAAAACAATGGGTTTAATGGAAGGAATTCCGCAACAGATGGAGATAGATCTGGTTTGGGAAATCATGAGAGCCTTAAAGGATAATGTCATTCTCAAGCAACATACCTGGGATCGGGACTACGAAGCGGAAAAAGAGCTAATCGCGGTAAATCATTTGCTGGTAGGTGACAAAGGCTATACTATCCCGGAGATGTTTTCTGCTCTTAAGGCAGCTGATCTAGAGTTCATCAGTATGGTGAACTGGCGGCAATGGGACTTGATGGATTTATTCAAAGAGCCAGACAATTTGCCAGTATTTCTAGGGTTGTCTCTGCCAGAAATTTCTACCGAAGAACGGCTACATCTGTTTGAACTTTTACATCCAATCCATCGGCTGTTAGATTTTTGGTGCGGGCATCCCAATCAAGCCCAATCCTTCGTGCCAGTTGATGAATGGGTGCTTTCTGACTGGCAACAGGCCAAAGTGTATTTGCATCCCCAGCTGAAAACCCCAGATGTGAAAGAAGAACTACTCAGGTGCATCGCGCAGCTCAACCAGTTTGCAATCAGCAAGCAGTTGCCGATTACTGGACAGGAGGTTTTGGTAGACAGTACCATCGCGGCTTGCCTGCTACCTTTGTGGGACGAGGCTCAATCGATGCTGTCACTGGTAGAGCGATGGCAGATATTGCGCCCAGTGCATCTTGTTAGCTTAAAGCCAACCACTCAAGAAGAGGCAGTTGAAGTTGTCAAACAGGTGCTAATCAAGTTGGAAGAGATAGGCTATGTACTTCTGGAAACTTGAGTAAAATAAACTGTCTGTTTTAGACTATTGGGAAAAAGTAAAAATGGATAATATTACCTTTGAATTACTAGAAAAAATTCGTCAGCAATTTAATTTCGGTCCCTATCCAAGAACTGGGATAGATTGCTCTCCTAAAGACGATGTATCGGCACTTTATTTTCACAATTTAGTAACACCATACTATTTGAGAAACCAAAATATTATTAATTCTGAAGGCAAAGTAATTTTAGATGCTGGTTGCGGTACTGGATACAAATCACTAGTTTTGTCAGAAGCCAATCCTGGGGCTAAAGTTGTTGGCATTGATATATCAGAGCAATCGATTGACTTAGCCCGCAAACGCTTCCAGTATCAGAGTAATAACAATGGAGAATTTTATTTACTTTCTATTGATGAATTACCGAATTTAGATTTAGAGTTTGATTACATTAATTGTGATGAATTGCTTTACCTGGTTCCCGACCCAGCAGTTGCTCTAAAAGCAATGCAATCAGTTCTTAAGCCACAGGGAATTATTCGTAGTAATCTCCACAGTTCACTTCAACGATTGAAATACTTTCGTGTTCAAAAAGTATTCCAAATGATGAGTTTGATGGATAGCAATCCTGAGGATGTAGAGATTGATATTGCACTAGATATTATGAAGGCTTTGAAGGACAGTGTTGACCTAAAAAATCAAGTTTGGAATCCCACTTGTGAAGAAAAAGAAAATAAAAAACAGCATGTGTTGATGAACTATCTATTCCAAGGGGACAAAGGATACACAATTCCTGATTTATTTACGGCTTTGAGAACGGCAGATCTAGAATTTGTTAGTATGCTTAATTGGCGGCAATGGAACTTGATGGATTTATTCAAAGAGCCAGACAATTTGCCAGTATTTCTAGGGTTGTCTCTGCCAGAAATTTCTACCGAAGAACGGCTACATCTGTTTGAACTTTTACATCCAATCCATCGGCTGTTAGATTTTTGGTGCGGGCATCCCAATCAAGCCCAACCCTTCGTGCCAGCTGCTGAATGGATACGTTGTGACTGGCAACAGGCCAAAGTGCATCTGCATCCCCAGCTGAAAACCCTAGATGTGAACAAAGAACTACTCAGGTGTATCACACAGCTCAACCCGTTTGAAATCAGTCAGCAGCTACCGATTGATGGACGGCAGGTTGTGGTAAACAGTACAATGGCGGCTTGCCTGCTGCCTTTGTGGGAGGAGGCACAATCCATGTCGTCATTGGTGGAGCGATGGCAGATGTTGCGGCCTGTGCATCCTGTTACTCTGGAGCCAACGGCCGAGTCGGAGGCTTTTGAAATCGTCAGAGACACAGTAATAGGACTGGAGAGTTCTGGGTATTTGCTTTTAGAGCGTCAACCCTGAATGCTTTGGCTGATTCCCAAGAAAATTTTTTTAGAGGGTGATAGGAAAGGGAGAACAAGTGGGTAAGTTACATCCAGAAAGCGAAACATCAAGCATCCGGCCCCTGAAGGAGAAACCACATGAAGCCAGAATTTCAAGCCAAATTCCTGCAACATCTTAATAAGAAAAGAAGACAGGATGAAGGCTTCACCCTCATTGAGCTATTAGTTGTTATCATCATCATTGGTATTTTGGCCGCTATTGCCCTACCTTCCTTGCTGGCTCAGGTTAATAAAGCAAAGCAGGCTGAAGCCAAGCAGAACGTGGGTGCCCTCAACCGTGCCCAACAAGCTTATTACCTTGAAAATACTGCGTTTGCCAGCGATGTCCCCACAGTAGGTATTGGGATCAGCACTCAAACGGTAAATTACAACTACTCGATCGTAACGGCTGGCGATCCCACAGCAGCTCAAACAGTCGGCAACATGGGAAATAGAAATTCAGATAAGAAAACGCTTAAATCTTATCTGGGACTAAACTTTACAACTCTAGCAGGAGCAGCAGCAAGCACTGAGGTTCTGGCGCTTGCAAAAGTCTGTGAAACAATTAGTCCTGCTGATAATTTACCAGGCAATGTCGCTGACGGCACAACGGCGTGTGATGCAGGGACTTACAAGGATTTGGGTGCGAAGTGAGCGTTTAAAGCCGCCTCAGTTGAACTTTTCTGTGGCTTGAAGTGGATAGTAGGTTTTAGCACTAATCACTTCAAGCCTTTTGCAAGTTCATTTAAACCCAGTCAGAAGAATGGCATATCCACAGATAAAACCAACAGGCAAAGTATTTCAAAACTTGTAATGAGACTTCAATCCGCGCAGGCGGATTTTCTTTATTTTGGGGTATTTTTCATCCCTAATATCAATTACCTAAATGTTTGCTATTGATATCAGTTCAAAAATTTCTAGATCACGTCCCTCTATAGCTTTTTCAGCTAGTTAGTTTATGAATCCTCAACAAGCTTTGACTGCTTCTGAGCAATGGCAGCAGCAAGCTCATCAGTGCTTAATCAAAGGAAACTATGCTCAGGCTGCCAGCTATTATGAGCAGGCAATCTTAACAGAACCTGATTTCAAGTCCCACTATTGGAATTTGGGGCTGATGTTGCTGTTGCAGGGACAAGCGGTAGAAGCACAGACAACCTGGCTGATGGGGATGATGGAAGGGGAGGCAGAGCAAGTTGAGGAGTGGACAGCCCAACTTAGTGAGGTTTTGCAAGCAGAAATAACACGGAGAGAAGCGCTTGAAGAGAATTCCGTGGCTTGGGAAATCCGCCAGCAGCTTCGGGAAATTTGCCCGACAGATATCAATAACTTACTGCATTTAATTAGGTTAGCGATCGCACTGGAGAGTTACACCGGAGAGGAATTAACAGAGCTAGGGGTACTGGAAATCCTCCGAGGTGAACCACAGGTAGTACCAACTTGGGAGCTACTGATGACGGTGCTACGGAGTGTTTTAGATTACGCATTTTGGCACCCATCAACGCTGGAATTGGTGGAAGCTTGTTTAGCATTTAGCCATGCAGAAACTCAAGTTATAAGTTTTCTTCAAATCTTGGTACCCGCTGCTATTGACATTACCTTTTCCAAAAAGCAACCGGGAATAGCAGTCAAGCTGATGGAATTTGGTTTACGTTTAGCTCCTAAGAGTCCAGAACTTCTGCTCCATTTGGCTGGCTTTTATGAAAAATCTGATGATCATGAGAAAGCGATAGATGCTGCTAAGTTAGTCGGCTCCCTGTCAGAGACTTTGACACAGAAAGTTTCAGCAAACCACTTGCTGCTGCGGATGCTCATGGCGGCGGGGGGATATTGGGAAGAGGCGTATTTAACGTTACAAAAACAAAAATTGCTGTTAGAATCTTTGCTCGAGTCACAACCGATGCCACTGGATTCGCTGACTGTGACGCGACTGATTAATTCAAGTTTCTTTTTCCCCTACTTTCAAGATTCTCCTAAAGATTTCAGGCAAATTCAGAATCAACTGGCGCAACTTTGCCAAGTCAATATTGAAAGTTACGCTCAGGAGCCAGTAGCGCGATATCGTCAGGGACATAGGGATCGTAAACACCCAGGTGTTACAGGGAAAC
>DALYIW010000122.1:21197-22340 GCA_031970155.1 Coleofasciculaceae cyanobacterium CTOTU46601
TAAAGATGGGATATGTATCTTATTTTTTCAGAATCATTCAGTTGGCTGGCTGGCGCGATCGCTCATACAGCATCATAACCGCGATCGCTTTCAACTTCATGGCTATTTTCTGGTCTGCGACCCAGTATACGACTCTTTACATCAATGGTATATGAGTCAGTTTTCTCAAGTCTATAAATCAAAAAATGCTCTGGAAACTGCCGAACAGATTTATCAGGATGAAATCGATATTCTAATTGACCTGGATAGTCTAACTCTAGACCTTAGTTGTGAGGTTATGGCACTAAAACCAGCACCAATTCAAGTGACTTGGTTGGGCTGGGATGCATCGGGAATGCCAACAATTGATTACTTTATTGCTGATTCTTACGTTTTACCTCACTCGGCTCAGGAGTATTACACCGAAAAAATCTGGCGCTTGCCCCAAAGCTACATAGCGGTAGATGGTTTTGAGGTAGGGGTGCCGAATCTACATCGCGAACAGTTGGAGATTGAGAGCGATGCCGTGGTATATCTAAGTGCTCAGAAGGGATATAAGCGGCACCTTGACACAGCACGATTGCAAATGAAGATTATTAAAGAGGTGCCGAATAGCTACTTCTTAATTAAAGGTTGGGGTGACAATGAATCGATTAAACGCTTCTTTATAAAATTGGCAGAAGAACAAGGAGTAGATTGCTCGCGCCTCCGGTTTTTATCACTCGATTTATCTGAAGCACAACATCGAGCTAACTTAGGTATTGCTGATGTTGTGTTAGATACTTACCCTTACAATGGAGCGACCACAACTTTAGAAACTCTCTGGATGGGTATTCCTTTAGTCACGCGAGTCGGTGAGCAATTTGCCGCTCGTAACAGCTATACCATGATGATGAATGCTGGAATAACCGAAGGTATTGCCTGGACTGATGAAGACTATGTAGAGTGGGGCGTTCGCTTGGGGAAGGATGAGACTTTGCGCCAACAAGTAACGTGGAAACTGCGCCAATCCCGGCACAAATCGCCACTATGGAACGGGAAGCAATTCACCCGCGAGATCGAGAAGGCATACGAACAGATGTGGCAAAGGTATGCCGATCAAGAAAGGATGAGGGATGAGGGATGAGGGATGAGGGATGAGGGATGAGGGATGATAGCGCAGCG
>DALYIW010000123.1:0-3781 GCA_031970155.1 Coleofasciculaceae cyanobacterium CTOTU46601
GGCTACTACGTTGAGCCTGGGGACTCCCGCGAAACCGTTGAGCGCGTCTCTATGTATCTCTACTGATAGCTCGTTTGATAGAGCCATCCACATACAACTCCATTGGTATTAGTTGTACTTTCCCGTTGACATTAACTGTAGCGTATACGATTCTTTCTAAAGGAGAATGCTTTTCGTTATAGTGACGAGACATTTTAATGACCCAATAGAATTCAATATAGTTTCAGAAAGCTTTTGATTTAAGAAGATGCTTAATCTCACTTTCTATAGACTTCTGTGATACAAAATAATTTGTTAAGCTCCGGACAAACTGAGGCAAATTATTATAAAGATTTCAACAAGACTTCAATCGCATTGATGACGGTTCTCTATTGGGTTGAATGCAGCTCCTGTAGAACAGGATATATTGTGCTCCTAAAGGTATAGTACCCGGTATGGAGTTCGAGAGATTTGGTCTGGTATGCGGAAAAACAAATTTCAAGAGTTTGAGCCATAAGACGTGCTGACGGCTACTATGTTCAGTTTTTAGTGGACTGGGATATGGGAATCCCCCGCTAATTGCAAGTCAATATAGCGGGGGAGGATGTTAAAGCACGGTTTCTGATTCTGGAGCAACAATTTCTCCCTCGGTTTTAATTAAAGCATCTTGTTCGGTAATCAGGTCGCTTAGTTCATTAAATGTGACACCCATATCCTCGCAAGCCTGCTTCAGTTCTTGACTGAATATCTTGAGATCAGTACCATAGCCACAAAGTTCTGCGGCTGTCTCAATTCCTTGCTTGGCGTTCGCCCTTGCACAATCAACTAACTCTAGTCCTTTAAGTGGGGTAGAGGATGCCATAGTTTGATTTTTTCCTAGTTTTTAGATAGCTTAGTCAAAAAACTAACAAAGCCAATCCGTCAATAGGTAGAAAATCCTAAATACGTTTTTGCCAGTATTGGTAGATGGCATAAGCGAGGGTAACGACGCCAGTAACGATCGCACTTTCATCTACTTCAAATTGAGGGTGGTGTAGTGGGTAGTTTGGTTTATCCTTGAATCCCACACCTAGACGAAACATCGTGCCGGGAGCATGTTGTAGATATACTGAGAAATCTTCGGCACCGAGAGACGCTTCCGGTAAAATTTGAACGCGATCGCTTCCCCAAGCGTCTTTCGCTGACTCCTCCAATAACTGAGTCAAGGCTAAATCATTTTGCACAGAAGGCACGCCCCGCCGATAGCTGATTTCATAGCGAGCACCGTAAGTGTTGCAAACATTCCTCACAATCCCTTCAATCCACTCTGGTAAATTGGCATGAGTTTCGGGATGAAGCGATCGCACTGTTCCAGTTAATCGCACTTGATCGGCAATTACATTCGGTGCCCTCCCGCCACTAATCTGCCCAATTGTCAATACCATCGGCCGCAAGGGATTCTGGGTCCGGCTAATTGCCTGCTGGAGTGTTGTAATCACCTGGGAAGCAATCCAAATTGCATCAATTGCCTCATGAGGACGAGCACCGTGACCCGATTCTCCCATAATGATGATTTCCAAATCATCTGCTGCTGCTGTCAAAGCGCCATAACGGATACCCACCGAACCTGCTGGAATCGAGGGGAAAACATGAACGCTGAAAATAGCACTAACATCATTCATCGCCCCGTCTTGCACCATCCAGCTAGCACCTTGGGCAATCTCTTCGGCTGGTTGAAAGATAAAGCGCGTATTGCCTGGTAATACTTCTCCCAGTTTCGACAATACTAATGCTGTACCTAAACCCACTGTGGTGTGGACATCGTGACCACAGGCGTGCATAATACCTGGCTTACGCGAGGTAAATTCTAGGTTAGCGCGTTCCTGAATTGGCAAGGCATCCATATCAGTTCGGATTGCTACTAACCGATCGTCAGTACGACCAACCAATTCACCAATAATGCCAGTTTTGCCAACAGCCTCTTGCACAACCATGCCGCAGGACGACAGCACACCAGCAACGTAGGCGGCTGTCTGGTACTCTTGGCCACTCAGTTCTGGGTAAGAGTGGATATGACGTCGAATTTCAATTAGACGAGGTTTTAGAGCCTCCGCTAAATTTTTTATATGGGAGAGCATAGAGTTATATCAGCATTCTTCAGCCAAATTTTCTACAGTATCTCCCAGATAACTAGAAAGATAAGACACTTGTTGGATATCTCTAGGGAAATCTGCGTATAATTCTTGTTGGCTACGCCCCCAAATCTCTTCGTAGGCAGGGCTAACGTACCTCATCCTGACGCTCCTTACGTCGCTACCGCTGCGCTATCATCCCTCATCCCTCCTTCTGTAAAGATGTCTTTACTACCAAGGGTTGCCAACCATCGTGAATGCACTCCAGTAGTAGGGATGACTAAGGTCTTTGTTAGCAAGCCTAGTTAGTTCTGGGGGTAAGGGAAAACTGCCACGGCTGGTCATTACCTTTCCTTCCTGCAATCGTACTTCACCTTTGAGCATTGCCAACTGTGTTTGTCGCAATGCCTCAGCTTTAACAGGAGATTGTTTCAATGTCTCGTAGAATTGGGTCATGAAGCCTAATGTTCCAGCATCGCTGACAGACCATAAACTGCCTAGAGCTGACTTGACCCCAGCTTGCAGCGCCAACCCAGCAAATCCTAACTCCGCTTGTTGATCGCCTAAGGCTGTGCGACAGGCACTCAACACTAATAACTGCACTTGCGGTTGATTCCACCCTAGTTGTGGCAGCTGATCCAGTCGCAGTTTAGTATCCCACAACTGAATGTAAGAATTACTGGGTTGACCAGGTTGAAATTCGGCATGGGTGGCTAAATGGATAATGCCAAAAGACCTTGAGGCGCGAAGAGATTGAAGATTTTTTAGAGTAAAGTCTTGGTTGAGGAATGCTTTTCCTGGCCATAATTGACCTGCGATCGCAGATAATTCTGTGGGTACTGCGGGTAATGGGCTAAAATCAGCAAATTGTTCGGCTCCCATCGCCAAAACTTCCAAGTTCCTCACATCTTTGTAGCCAGTATCGGTGAGGGACAAGCTGGGCATTAAGCCGACGCTATATCGCTGCACAATGAACTCCTTGCCATCGTGAAGAGCAGCTAGGGGTATGGTGCGTAACCCGTTGTCCATGATATAGCTCAGATGTTTGATGCTGCGCTGCTGTAAGTTTTGTTCTAGAGGAGCCACTAGCCACTGATACAGTTTTTGGGATGGGGCAAGATATTCACCTCGGCTTCTAACATTAGTAACCTGACGGCGAAACTGGTTGGCCATCGAGATGACTTCGGCTCTAGTGACGTTAAGGGATTGGCGAATCGGCTTGCCATCAGCTGTAATTAGAAGCACTTCTAGACGATCGCGATCGCTATGATTGCGGGAACGTAACAAGGAAGATTGAGTCATCCCTGAATCATCTTGATCGAGATTCCCCCTAGAAGCTGGGGCTGGGGTAATTGTGTCGGGGACAAACACCGCATAAATCAGCGCGGCTTTGATGCCCGTGACACCTTCTGCTTGACGAAGAATATTACGCGCTTGAGTTAGAGTGATGCCTTCTGCCTGATTCCGTCCGAAATATTGGGTATAGTCGCGGCTGAATGAATCGTCTACAGTCAGGGAGTCACTGCTGGTAGGGCTTTGAGTTCGAGTTGATGACAGTTGGGTTGGCTGTGCTTGTGAAGTGGTTAGATCAACAGGATTGATGGTTGAGTTATTAGGATTAGTGTCTGGGTTAGTGGGATTATTACCTGGGTTAGTGGGATTATTACCTGGGTTAGTCGGATTATTACCTG
>DALYIW010000123.1:3881-8736 GCA_031970155.1 Coleofasciculaceae cyanobacterium CTOTU46601
TACCTGGGTTAGTGGGATTATTACCTGGGTTAGTCGGATTATTACCTGGGTTAGTCGGATTATTGGGTGCGTCAACACTAAGAATCTGAATGTTACCCCTGATGGTGGTGAACGGGAAAGACCTTGAGGGAGTAATTGTCTCATCGCCACTGGTAATCGCTCCCCGTGTGCCGTTGGTTGTGGCATCCCCAACCCTAAAGGGTATTACTCCGCCCCCCCCGTGCCGGATGGTGATATCACCGCCATCGTCCTCATCGGCTGTAGAGATGCTGGCATTAGTGTCGTTTTGATCTCTAAACGTGCCCGTAGCCCGGAACAATCCGTTTGTGGTGATGTCAACGGTACCGCCTTTACCATCGCTGCCGCCTTGGGCGTTGATGCGGTTGACTCGACTGTTCCCAACTGAGTTGAGGGTGACATTGCCACCATCCCCAGAACTACCTCTAGAATTAATCACACCTGTGGTGATGGTACGCTGAGCGTTGATCGAGATAGAGCCGCCGCTAGCTCCGTTACTGCTCAGGTCACCTGTAGTCACTTCACCAGTAGTAGCAGTGAGGTTAATTGCTCCACCTGTCCCGTTAGCAAGACTGGAGTCAAAGGAAACGTCATTGGCATTAATGTTGGTGCCACTCAGGGTGATGCTACCACCGCCAGTCTGCACAGGGGTGGAAACTGTCACAGCGCCGGGACTATTGAGGGTGAAGTTGCCACCAGCAGTAGATAAGGAACTAGAAAAGGTGTAACTGCTACTAGGAAACAGGCTGATACTGCCGCCGTTGGTGTTGATGCTGCTGGGGAGCACGATATTGCTAGGGCGGGTGGTGAGGTTGCCGATGAGGGTACTAGCTCCGTTGGGAGTAAGTCCAGTGGTAGTAAAAGTGCCAGGAGTATTGATTGTTAGGGAGTTGCTGCTTCGTCCTGGGGTTGTGGAACCAAAGATGATGTTTCCTGTGGAGATGTTGCCAGGAGCAGTTAAAGCGATCGCTCCCCCATTCCCTGTAGTAGAACTAGCGTTTAGAGAACCGCTACTCGTATTAATGCTTCCAGTGCTACTAGTGAGGGTGATGGTTCCTCCATTGCCGTTAGCCGCTGAACTTGAATTGAGATTCGATGTAATAATGCTGCCAGGAGTAGTTAAAGCGATCGCTCCCCCATTCCCTGTAGTAGAACTAGCGTTGAGAGAACCGCCACTCGTATCAATGTTTCCAGCGCTACTCGTGAGGGTGATGGTTCCTCCATTGCCGTTGACCGCTGAACTTGAATTGAGATTCGATGTAATAATGCTGCCTGTAGCAGAAAGAGCGATCGTTCCCCCGTTGCCAGTCAGAGAGCTCGTATTGAGCGTACCTGCGATCGTATTAATGTGATTAAAACTTGAGCCGTTATTGTCCACCACTAGATTGCCAGCGATCGTGTTGCTTAGAGTGATATCGCCGCTACTATTGTTGGTCAAGCCAGCGCCTGTACTGAGTCTAATTGTTGTATTACCTGTACCCGAGTTGAGCGTTACCAATGGCGAGACGGTAATCACAGCACTTCCGGGGTCTCGATAGGCATCTATTACACCGTTAGCTAGGGTGTCATTGCCAACTAGGGTGAGATCGCCGTTATCCGTTGTGATGTTGGCATTGATCAAAACACTCCGCCCTGCTTGTAGCGTCAGTCCTCCCCCGTTTCCTAGCAAGTTGTTGGTGATAATTGCCGAGTCTACAGTGATATCGTTGTTGGCTTGTAATACTACGTTGGTTCCGGTGTTGGTGACGGCGGTAATGGTGCTGGGTGCGATCGTCACCGATTGCAAAGGATCAAAACTCAAACCCGCCAGTGTTCCATGGGGTTGATAGAAATAGCCAGTGCCCACTTGTGCCCCCCCCGTCGGCCTATCAAGAGGACTAGTCATGATCACATTCGTCCCCAGCCCAGCCACCGCAAAACCAGCGGAATCATCGGCTTCAGGAGTCGGGTTATTAAAGGTTTGCAGCAGCCCTCCCGTAGTGCCATTAAATAAGTAAGCCGCACCAGCAGATGTTGCTCCCGTGTTCTCAGAAGAGGCTCCAACTAGTACGTTTGTTCCTAAATCAGCCACTGCCCTGGCGAAAAATTCATTTACTGCGGGCGTAGGGTTATTAAACGTTTGCAGCAGCGCTCCCGTGCTGCCATTAAATAAGTAGGCCGAACCAGCATTCGCAGCCCCCGTATCATCAAATGGAGATCCAATGAGTACGTTTGTCCCCACTCCAGCTACAGCAAAGCCAAATTGATCGCCGGCTGAGGCGGTGGGACTACTAAAGGTTTGCAGCAGCGCCCCGCTAGTGCCATTAAACAGATAAGCAACACCAGGTCTTAGTGTTGTTGATGGATTATTGCTAGCAGGTGCGCCAATCAGCACATTTGTTCCCACCCCAGCCACCGAGTAACCAAAATTGTCAAATGGTAAGGGGTTAGGGTTATTAAGGCTTTGCAGTAGTGTGCCCGTGGTGCTATTAAACAAGTAAGCTCGACCAGCATCCGTTACTGCCCCTTGGTCGGCAAAAGGTGCTCCAATCAGGACATTTGTCCCCACTCCAGCTACCGACCAGCCGAATAAATCACCGATGCTGTTGTTGGGATTGTTAAAGGTTTGCAGAAGTCCAGCCGTATTGCTATCAAACAAATAGGCAGCACCAGCGTCGGTTACTGCTCCTTGGTCAGCAAAAGGTGCCCCAATCACCACATTTGTTCCTACCGCCGCCACCGACCTGCCGAATTGGTCACCTGGGGAGGGGTTGGGGTTAGTAAATGGTCCAATGTAACTTCCACTAGTGCCATTAAATAAATAGGCAGCACCAGGTCTTGGTGTGGGTGAATTGGTAGCAGGGGCACCAATGACGACGTTTGAGCCTACCGCCGCTACTGAAAAACCGAAGAAGTCTCCCGCGCTGGGATTGGGGTTGACGAAGTTAAATAAAGGAGTACTAGTGTCTGTGATAGTGATATTTTTCGGGTCAAGCAACAAGGTACCGGATAAACCATTGTTGGCTCCCGCATTGACTAAACCAGTAAAAACCAGCAGTTCTTTACCAGAGACTTCAACCAATCCACCATTGCCAACTTCAGACCCTCCACGGGCGCTGATGTTGCCGTAGAAACGGGTAAGTTGGTCAGAAATCACAAAGACCTGACCGCCAGTACCGCTACTGAGAGCATCAGCAGCAATTACCGAGTCTTGACTTACAAGCGTTTGGCTGGCACTGGGCACGCTGCCTTGACCCCGATAGTCACCGCCAATCTTCACCGTCCCACCGCCTAAGGTACCAGAAGCATCGACTTTGGCACCCAACAACCCAACATGGGAACCCAACACATTGACTGAACCCCCAGTTTGTCCAGCACCGCTAGTGGAAGCGTTGAGGGTTCCAGAAACAATTGCTGTTCCTCCCTCAGGTAAGACAGTCATCCCATTTTTCAGCTGCACTGTCTGCTGTGAGGTGGGAGTCAACCCGGTATCCAAACTACCCGCTGTCCCAGTCAGCAACGTTGGTAAATCTAGAGGGGTAATCGACAGTTGCTGTCCTTGGTGTGTACGAGGCGGTTTAATCTCTAAACTAAGGAGGTGTCCGGTTTGACTAATCCGCACCACATTCTCGCCAGATACCGCTGCAACGGTGATCGTCCCAGATGGTGCGGTGAGTTGTCCGGTATTGATCGTACTCCCACCCAGTAGTGTGAGGTTTTTGCCGGGTAAGACAGTTAGATTACCTGCATTCAGTAGGCTGGCGGGTTGAGAGAGATCAAAGGCAAACTGACTAGGAGTACCGACTAAGTTGCTGTAGTCATTGCTACCGAATGCGTTAAACCAAGTATTTTCGGCAAAGCCAATGCCAGTAGCCGTGGTCGCAAAAAAGTCTGCTGGGACATTTAAACGGGCATTTGTGCCAAAGATAATCCCAGCGGGATTCATCAAAAATAAGTTAGAGTTCCCCCCAGTAACTTGAATTAAACCATTAATCAGTGAGGCTTCACCGCCTGTTACCCGTCCTAAGATATTGCGAATTTCAGGATGAGATAGAAAGTTGGCAGTTTGCTCGGCATTAAGTCCAAATTTCTGAAAACTTTGGAACAGATTCGCTCCGTCTTTTGAGAGGGTGCCGCCTGTGATATCAAAGCGATTTCCATCAGGCGTCACAATAGTGTTAGTGCCGTCAGCTGCTGGGGTTATCGGTTGAGCGATCGCTCTTTGAACACTGTCAAGCCCAGCTAGTCCGCAGGAAATTGCTCCTGTTACAGAAGTAATAAAAGACCACCATGTCAAGTATCGCAGGGCAGATTTCATCGTTCAACAAGCTCTTAAAGCTCTGTTTTGAAAATAGGGAGTCGGGAGTCGGGAGTCGGGAGTCGGGAGTCGGGGAAGAAATATTTTCATTTCGCCACGAGTTGTGAGCGATAGCTCATGGTGGCTAGCTTGAAAATGGGTAATGGGGAATAGAAATTTTCATAGAATGCTTGTGTGCATAGCTCATAGAGTGTCTTGCACATTTGAATCACATAATTTAGAAGCTGAACCTTTTGAGTATTCGTACTCAATTAACAGCTTTTTCTTTAGTCAGTATCTAGTATAGATCGCTTAAATTCTTCCTCGGAAGTGACATTTTAACGAAGGATTACTCTTGGACTCTTTTTCACTAATGCTTTTGATTTAGTCCAACGATTTTGCAATAAAAATCATACTAATCATCAGGATATTTACTCCTTTAGGCATACTTTTTATCAAGTAAAAGTAAAGGGAGTTGCTATAAAACTCGTTTATGTAATTTTTTGGTTAAACTTGAAGGCTGAGTTGTAAAAAATTATTTGACTGAGATTTCGTAGGTTG
>DALYIW010000123.1:8836-16991 GCA_031970155.1 Coleofasciculaceae cyanobacterium CTOTU46601
ACACCTCTTGTGTCAGATGTTGGGTCTCGTACCTTGACCCAACCTACCCATATCTGAGATTTCGTAGGTTGACACCTCTTGTGTCAGATGTTGGGTCTCGTACCTTGACCCAACCTACCCATATCTACTTTTTATCCCTTATCCCTTATCCTTCATCTCTCATCCTTCCAGATGACTTGATCTCAGCGCCAGCCCAGCCAACGCAATACAGTCACGATGAGGTAGTAGCTTACTCCTAGCCAGAATCCTACAGTGACACCTAACAGACAAAAAAAAGCAACAGTGTCGATGAAAATGGGCAAGCTGCCCTCAGAGCGGGAAAATACATTAACCAGAACCTGCCAAGGCAGTAGCTTTAACCAAGCTAGACCCCCAAAAACTATACTTGTTCCGGCTGCTGCAACGAAGGCGTGAACAAGATAATGGCTGGGCAATCCTAACCCCAGGACTAAGAGAAAAGTGGTAACCGATGTAACCAATCCGAGCAATCGCGCTGGTGATGGGCCCGAAGACATCGCTGCCTGCCAAATAAACCACCCAATGCTATAGCTAAGACTACCCATTACCCCAGCAACTATGGGACGCCGTTCTTGACCAAAACCTCCGGCTAGTGTCAAACCCCACGCTGTTACCATTCCAGCCACGGCAAACATCAGGAGTTCTCGCCATTGGGTGATCTGAACCTCAGGAAGGACACTCGGTAACTGTAGTCTGATCCAATCAGCAAATTGATCGCCTAGAGTTGTCCAATTAATCAAGATAAACCCAGTGGCTGCTCCTACAGCTGCTCCAATGCTGCCTAATGCCATCTCCCAGGTGGTGTCGAGACAAGCTAGCACGATACTGGTGATCACTCGAAAGGTGAAACGGACGATTTTAGTAACGCCGTGACCAAAAATTGCGATCGCACCTTCCAATTCTTCCAGCACCCTATCGACGACAAGAGCCAGCTGAGAACCCAATCCGGTAGAACTGTTGGCTTTAGGAAAAGATGTTGCTGCACTCGATGCTGGAGGAGACTGTCTTTTTATGAGGGCACTCTGACGTAGACGTTGCTGAATCTCGGCTGCATTGGTTGGTCGTTCTTGGGGGTCGATGCGTACCATTTCATCGAGCAAGTCAGCCAAGTCAGGACTCACAGACACGTAATTGCGCCACTGAAGCTCACCTGTCACGGGATGTTGTAAATCCTCCAACTCTTGGCCTGTCAGCAACTGAATCATCGTTCGACCTAGTGCATAGAAATCCGCAGCTGGTCCTATTGCCTCACCCGTAATTTGCTCTGGCGGACTGTAACCGGGTGAAATCAACCTTGTCGAAACCCTCTGAGGGCCAAAAGGTAATGAGCCAATTTGTTTAGCCCCCCCAAAATCGATCGCCACCAGCTGACCTGTTCTTTCCCGTAGCATCAAGTTAGAGGGTTTAATGTCACGGTGAATAATCCCAGAATCGTGCAACTCCCCTAAAATCTCCACGGCTTGGTAGATCCAATCTCGCACTAATTCCTCCGGACACCCCTGAGGATAATGATCTAATGCATCCTGCAACGTCTGACCGTAGATTTTTTCCATCACCAGACAGGGGAGCGATCGCATTTGAGGATTCCCCACCCTGACGACAAAATAACTATCTTTCTCAACTCTAGGGATACCCGGATGCCGCAGACGTTCCAAAACAGCTGCTTCTTGCTCAAACAGCTGCAATGCTTTCGATGAAGGTTCTACCAACACCTTGAGCACCTGCTCTGTCTTCTTATGCAAGTCCCAAACTGTATATATAGTGGCAAATCCGCCTGAACCCAGACGCTCGATGGGAATATACCGATTATTCAACAGCAGCCTTGCGCCACAGCCATTACAAAAATTGTTACTCCCAGGTTGAGGATAAGGACAGGAGCAATCAGGATTAATACAATAAACCGCCTTAGCAACAGACTGATGCACAATCGCTAGAATACACAGTGCCACTTGATTCTACACAATGAAGTAGGGAAAGCGGCTACTGGCTAGCGTTATTTAAAATGACGGAAGTTGACACAACCACAAACCACTATCCGTCGAATGGTGAATCACAATCGATTAGTACTCGGAATCGACTGTAGTACAACAGCGTGTAAAGCGATCGCCTGGAACAAAGAAGGAAAAGCAGTAGCTGAAGGACGAGCCAGTTATCCGCTATTACAACCCCAAGCTTCTTGGTATGAGCAGGATGCAGCGCAATGGTGGCATAGTACTTGTAATTCTATTAAACAATTGCTCACTCAGATAGATAGCAAACAAATAGAGGCTGTTTGTATCACCCATCAACGCGAAACTTTTGTCGCTGTTGACCCTGAAGGTAAAGCTGTTCGTAATGCCATTGTCTGGATGGACAAACGCAGCCATCAGCAAGTGAAATTTTTAGCCCAGAAAATTGGTACAGAACAAATTAACCACCTGACGGGTAAACCCAATGCCATGACTCCTTCTCTACCTAAAATTATTTGGCTAACCCAGCATGAGAGGGAAACTGTTAACCGCACCCATAAATTCTTAGACGTTCATGGCTATTTAATATACCAATTGACCCAAAATTTTTGCACCAGTTTAGCTTCGGCTGACCCCATGGGAGTCATCGATATGCAAGCTAATACTTTGGCAGAAGATTTACTTTCTTGTTTAGGACTACAAAAATCACAATTTGCCTCTTTAGTACAACCCGGTTCAATAATTGGCTATGTCCATGAAAGTGCAGCAACAGCAACAGGATTACCTAGCGGTTTACCCGTCATAGCTGGTGCTGGAGATGGTCAGTGTGCAGGTTTGGGTGCCAATGCTCTTGGCAATAACCGCGCCTATCTCAATTTAGGCACTGCGATCGCCAGTGGAATCATTAGCCGTGATTATCTGGTAAATTCAGCCTTTCGTACTATGTATGCGCCCATTCCTCAATCTTATTTTCTGGAAACTGTGTTACTGGGCGGTGTATTCACAATCAATTGGTTTGTAGAAAAATTTGCTAGCGATTTGCGCTCTTCTAATTTGAATCTTATTCCAGAAGAAATTCTGGAAACAGCGGCAGCAAAACTACCTCCAGGCGCAGATGGGTTAATGTTAGTACCTTACTGGAACCATGTCATGAATCCCTATTGGGATGCTAGCGCTTCTGGTATTACTATCGGTTGGACCCGAACTCATGGACGAGAACATCTGTATCGGGCAATTTTGGAGGGAATTGCTTTTGAACAAAGACTTGTAGGTGATGCGGTAATGGCAGCAATGAATCAAAGGTTTAGCGAGTATGTAGTTATGGGTGGTGGTAGTCAAAGCAATCTTTGGTGTCAAATTATTGCTGATATTACGGGTGTGCCCGTGGTGCGTTCTACAACTACCGAAGCCACTTGTTTGGGAGCGGGTATTCTCGCAGCTGTTGCAGTGGGGTGGTATCCTGACATTAATACTGCTGCTTCATCAATGACGGGTACTGGGTTACGTTTTACACCAGATTCCCAAACCCAAGCGATTTATGACAAACTCTACACTCAAGTCTACAAACCATTATTTCCTACCTTGCAGTCATTAGTGCAGCGATTGACTGATCTAACTCAATTTCAAAAAAACTAGTTAGGAATTACAGGCAAAATGGCGCGAATTTTAATTGTGGGTGCTGGCGTGATGGGAACTGCCTTAAGTGTCCCTCTTACTGATAACGGACATCGCGTTAATTTAGTCGGCACACACCTAGACGATGATATTATTGCCAAGTTACAAGCGGGTTATCCCCATCCTCGTTTGGGTGTCCAGGTAGGAGAAAGTGTTACAGCTTATAGCTATAACCAATTGAATGAAGCTATAAAAGGTGTAGATTTAGTTGTCATTGGCGTTAATTCTCACGGTATTGAATGGGTAGCCCAAGCCCTCAGTCCGGTATTGTCAGCTGAAATTCCGATCTTGGCTGTCACTAAGGGATTGGCAGGTGATGGTGAAAAATTATCGATTTTGCCTGATGTTCTCTGTGCTAATTTGTCAGATGGTATACGCGAGAACATCCAAATTGCTGCTATTGGTGGCCCTTCCATTGCTCAGGAATTAGCAGCCCGTCGCCATACTTGCGTGATGTTTACTAGTACCAATCAAGCTTTGCTGTCAAACTTAGCTGAGTTAGCGCGTACTCCTTACTATCATATTTGGACAAGTACCGACATGATTGGCATTGAAGTGTGTGTGGCACTGAAAAATGTCTACGCCCTTGCTGTTGGCTTAGTGATTGGCTTTTTAGAAAAAGCAGGTAAAGCTGTCAATGATGCCGAAATGCACAATTTAGCGGCGGCTATCTTTGCTCAAGGTATGTGGGAGACAGCCTATTTAGTAAACAAGATGGGAGGCAAACTCGAAAGCGTTTACAGTCTTCCCGGTTCCGGCGATTTATATGTAACTTGTCAAGGTGGACGTAACAGTCGTATGGGACGTTTGTTGGGTTTGGGTATCCCCTACAGTCAAGCTAAAGCCGAGTATATGCCAAATGATACTGTTGAAGGTGCTTCCTTAGCTTTAGCAATTGGGCATACGGTAGAAAATCTGATTGCTAGAGGAGATTTAGATGATATCGCCCTACCTTTATTACGCACCATGATTGATATTGTCTGCCATAATGCCCCAGCAATTATTCCTTGGGAGAGATTTTTTGCTCAATCTTCATCCCCTGCCACTTGACTGCCGCGCCCAGTTTTGAGTGACGAGTAGCCTTGACCGAAGAAGGGAGTAGGGAGTAGGGAGTAGGGAGTAGTGAAGAACGAGCTATTTCCTACTTTTATTACTGATAAAAAAGGTACTGGTGAACTGAGGTCAACCGAGATAAGCTTTTTTGACTCGTTCATCTTTGAGTAATTCAGAAGCATTACCTGTGAGAGTTAGTTGTCCAGCTTCTAAAACGTAGCCTCTATCGGCAGTTTGTAGAGCGAGGTTGGCGTTTTGTTCCACTAGTAAAATGGTGACTCCCTCCTCGTGTAATTGGCGAATACTCTTGAAGATTTCACGGACTATTTGGGGGGCTAAACCTAGACTGGGTTCATCGAGTAGCAGGAGTTTTGGCCGACTCATTACTGCTCGCGCGATCGCTAACATTTGTTGTTCTCCACCACTGAGGGTGCCAGCTAGCTGATTGCGACGTTCTCCCAAACGTGGGAAAGTGAGAAACTGACGTTCAATATCGGCTTTAATGCCCAAACGATCAGAACGAATGTAAGCCCCCAACTCTAGATTAATCAAAACTGTTTGCCGCGCTAGTACTCTACGTCCCTCAGGACTTTGAGCAATGCCAAAACGCACTGCTTGATCAGGGCGACATTTTGTGATGTCTTGTTTATTGTAGAAAATCTGACCTTTAGAGGGATTAATTAAGCGAGAAATGGCTCTGAGTGTAGTGCTTTTCCCGGCTCCATTAGCACCAATTAGCGTTACAATTTCACCTTCGTTAACCACAATATTGGTATCAATGAGTGCTTTAATAGCGCCGTAGTTAACGTATAAACTCTTTACTTCCAGCAGTGGTTTTGTCATTGGTTGTTTGTCATTGGTTGTTGGTTGTTGGTTGTTGGTTGTTTGTTATTGGTTATTGGTTGTTTGTTGTTTGTTATTGGTTGTTGGTTAAGTTGTGAGGATTATTAATGTAGTGCTTCTCAGTTGGATGAAGTATACCTGTTTTTGGGAGTTAGGAGTCAGGAGTGAGAAGTTAGAAGTCAGGAGTCTGAAGATTATGGTTGTACTAACTATGCTTGAGAAGCGGTATATATTGAATGTTTTTTGATTTTTGCAATATTATATTCAAGTTATAGGTTATTATTAGGGTGATTAATCTATTTTAGTCTAGTCGTGATTTTAATCTTCTGCTTTAACCAGAACGCAGCTATCTAACAACAAACAACAAACAACAAACAACAAACAACCAACAACAAACAACTACCTAACCATTAACAACTCCCTCATCTCCTAAATAAGCTTCAATGACTGCTGGGTCGTTTTTGACTTTCTCCGGTTCACCCAATGCAATCAACTGACCAAAGTCTAAAACGGCAATGCGATCGCATAATCCCATCACCAGCGGTACGTGATGCTCAATCAGGAGTACTGTTAAGTTGAAAGAGTCGCGAATTTGCCGTATTAACTCACTCAATGCCCCTTTTTCATTGGGGTTCATGCCTGCGGCGGGTTCGTCTAAGAGCAAGATTTTCGGCTGTAGGGCTAGGGCACGAGCAATTTCTAATCGTCTTTGGTCGCCATAAGCAAAGTTGCGAGCTTTTTCTTCTGCCCTTTGGGCAAGTCCTACTAACTCCAATAATTCTAAGGCTTTCGAGAAGGTTTTCTCTTCTTCTGCGGCGGCTGAGGGGAATCCTAATACGCCTTTGATTACACCTGTTTTATTGTGGATGTGATCGGCGATCGCGACATTTTCCAATGCTGACAAATTCCCAAACAATCGTAGATTTTGAAATGTACGAGCAATACCCTTAGCGGCAATTCGATGGGGACGTAGTTTGGTGATTTCTTCCCCTTCGTAAATCAGTTGACCACTCGAAGGCGGCATTAAACCTGTAATCAAATTAAATAGTGTTGTTTTCCCGGCACCATTGGGACCTATTAAACCAAATATCTCGTTTCTTTGGACTGTGAAGGAGACTTTATTCACCGCCACAAGACCACCAAAACGGCGGGTTATGTCTCTTACTTCCAGGGTTGGCTTGAAATTGAGATTTTGCATAATTCTCAATAAGCTGCAAATTTCGCCTTTTTTGAAACATCAAAACAAGCATAATTTGGCACCAATGCACACAAAATTTTTGGTGCAGTAACTAAGTTTAAATCTTCCCTTACTTTTTGATGCTCGGTCATTGTCGTTGTCGTTGTTGTTTAAGTGGCGTCAAGCGCTTTAATAGGTCTGGAGTAATAATACCTTGCGGGTAGAACACGCTGCCAATTACTAGCAGTAGTCCAAAGATAATCAAACGACCATCACGCAGAAACTGGGATAGCCAAGTGGGGAGTCCACTGATTCCTGCCATTGCCCTGAGTGCTTCCGGCAAAGCGGTTAGCACTATGCCTCCGAGAACTGGCCCAACGAAGGTTCTAGAACCACCAATCAACACAAATGCCAGGTAGATAATACTAGCATCAAATGTCCCTTGACGAGCATTCCAGGTGTTCAAAAAATGAGCACTTACCGCCCCAACCAGTCCAGCTAAAATCGCCCCTAAAGTAAAAGACAGGACTTTATAGTAAGTTGGGTTAATGCCCATCGCATCAGCGGCTAGTTCATCCTCACGGATAGCACTCAAAGCTCTACCTACTCGGATGCGTTCCAAGCGATAGAGAAAGAACATACTTAAAATCAGTAAGGGTAAGGCAATCCACAGATACTCGATTTGAGTTTGAAAAGGTTGAGGAATGCCAAAAATCCCCACTGCACCGCCTGTAATCTCTAGGTTTAAGGACAAAACTCGTAGGATTTCGACAAAGGCGATGGTGGCAATGGCGAGGAAAATACCTCGCAATCGGAGGACGGGGATTCCAAGTGCGATCGCAACTACTCCAGAGACTATACCTGCCAGCAGCATTTCTAACAATAAAAATGGCAGGGGAAATAGACTACCTGTGGACTTAAACACTTGAGTGGAGAGAATGGCTGCTATGTAACCTCCCAAAGCATAGAATCCGGGAGTAGCGAGAGATAGCTGGCCGGCCATCAGTGGTAAGTATACAGAAAGTCCAAGAATTGCTCCTAAAATCATTGAGACAATTAAGGAACCATAGGTATTAATGAAATCTGACATTTATATTAGTTGTTAGTTGTTAGTTGTTGGTTGTTGGTTGTTGGTTGTTTACAATGATTATCCTTTTGTCACGCGCGATCGCCCCAGCAATCCTTATGGTTTAACTAGATACCTGATGAATAAGCACACTTCTTCCTTGTCCCCTTGTCTCCAAGAGTCCCTCTTGTTTTGCTCTCAACTAGGATTGCTATATCTTCTCAGAGCCTTGGCTTTTTTGCTGCACTGGAATTTCAATGAAAAACTGTGCACCTTCTCCAGGGGCGGAAATACACGTTAATTTACCACCATGTCTTTCTACCACAATTTGATAGCTAATAGATAACCCTAGTCCTGTGCCGCTACCCACGGGTT
>DALYIW010000123.1:17049-19826 GCA_031970155.1 Coleofasciculaceae cyanobacterium CTOTU46601
TCTCACCCAATCTGAGTCTTTAACTTCTGTTTGAATCCTAATTTGTCCCTGAACTTGGCAGATTTGTATATCTTTTTTATTAAAAATTAAATCATTTACTGTATCAATCGCATTGCTAATAATATTCATAAAAACTTGATTTAATTGACCAGCATAACACTCAATTTTTGGTAAACCTCCATAATCTTTAATTACTTCAATTTGGGGTGAATCTCTAGTACCTCTCAAACGATTTTGCAATATCAACAAAGTACTATCAATACCTTCGTGTATGTCAACTTGCTTCAAGTCTGACTCATCAAACCTAGAAAAGTTACGTAACCCTTCTACAATCTTAGAAATGCGCTCAGTCCCCACTTTCATGGAGTTAAGAATATTGGGCAAATCTTCAGCAAGAAAATCTAATTCTACTTCTTCCGTCTGTTCAGCAATTTCTACTTCAGGATTGGGATAGTGTTGTTGATAGAGATGAATAAGTTTTAGTAAATCAAGGCTGTAGTCATTCACATAAGAGAGATTGGCGTGAATGAAGTTAACGGGATTGTTGATTTCATGTGCTATTCCCGCTACTAATTGACCCAAACTGGACATTTTTTCTGAATGAATTAGTTGTGCTTGGGTTTGTTTGAGATTGTATAAAGCTTGTTTGAGCTGTTTTTGATTTTGGTGTAGAGCGTCTGTGCTATTCTGAATCTCTGCTGCCATCCTATCAAAGGCTTTGGAGATTTGAGCGAGTTCATCAGAGCCTTGTAAGTTAGCACGAATATCTAAATTCCCTTGTGCTAAGCTATTGCTGGCTTCCACCAGTTTAGACACTCGAAGGGTCAAGATTTTGTCAAAAAAGAACCAGAGAATGGTACAAAGTAGAGCGAGATTACCACTGTAAATTAGCGATCGCTTCAAAGCATTTCTTTGTGCCTGAGCTTTTAAAGCGGTAAGGTTATACTCAAAGAACAACACCCCTACTCGCGACGGTAAGATATCTCCAGGCAACGAACCCAAAACTACAGGATAAATTGCCTGAATGCTTTGCCCATCTTCAGATACCCTTACCTCACCCGATCTAGTTTGCCGAACTGTTCTGATAGCGGATAATTTGTTAGCAACTAGCGTATCACTAACTGAGCGATGATGCAGTTCAAAACGGGTGGCAAAGATTACTCGGTCATTTTCATTACAAAGTAAGGCTAACCGAATATGAGGAGCCGCTCCAATCTGGCTAATCGCTAGACTGGCACCTCTACCATCTTCGTAGCGGTACTGATACTCCAATAATGCTGATAGTTGACTGGCAGAAAAATTAGCCTGCTGACTTATATCTTGTTCTGCACGGAGGTTTGATTTAGAAATTTCCCGTTGAAAAGAAACCAAGCCCAACGCACTGCCAAATAACAGCAGAATTGCTGGTATCGAAAACTTCAGAGGAAAGGGGAAGCGACTCATCGCCAATTATAGATGTGAGATTTTAGATTACCATGAGTCTTTGATAAAAATTCCCATGGCTAATGAGCAATAACTATTTACAATTGAACATTTTTCACCAATCGAGCATCTAGCAAACGGGTAGGCTCTAGTTTTTGTTGAAGCAACTTATTTTTAACCATGAATTGAGATAGTCGTTTAGCTCCATTTAACAATGAATTATCAGTTTTTCCTAATAGTTTCTGGTTTTCTTGAAGAGTTAGGAAGCGCACGCCATTGAGGGATTTCTTGAACTGCTCGGTGGTTACTCCTTGTCGCTGTGCCATACGACGGGCGGCATCTTCGGGATTTTTCTTCATATAATCGAGAGCGCGGAACCAAGCACGCCCCAACACTTGCATCTGAGTGGCATAGTTAGTCAGCAATTCTTCGCGTCCAACGAGCGTATCTACAATCTCAGCAGGAATTTGGGAGGTATCAAATAGAGATTTAGCTCCGGCGGCGAGTAAATTGGAGCGAGCTGGTCCGTAGGTGACTACGGCATCGACGCGATCTTGTTTGAACGCTTCTTCCTGCTGAGGAATTTCCAGAGAGACAGTCTGAACATCTGCAAGAGACAAACCAACTTGCTCTAAACCGCGAGTTAGGAGAAACACTCCCAAGGTTGAAGATTCTAGGCCAATTTTCCGCCCTTTTAGGTCTTGCAAAGTCTTAATTTCTGGTTTAGCAACAATTGCATCTGCACCATCAGAGAAATCCACAGCTAGCAAAACACGCGCATCTGGATTAGTTTGGGCGATTTCCAAGACTGTATTTAGGGAGGCGGAGGTGATTTCGACATCACGGTTCCGGAACGCCCTAACTCGCTCTATATTTGAGGCATATTCTACGATTTGAATTGGGGTATCACCATAGTAGCCGAGGTCACGAGCTAGATGCAGAGGTTCATACCCAGTCCAGAGATTAGTGGCGATTCGTAGGGGTTTGAGTGATTGTTGGCTACAACTGACTAGAATGAATGTCAAAGAAGCGATCGCTGTAACTAACAATCGCACAGTCAAGGTGAAACGTCTCATCTAATAAACCAGACAGGGAAAGCGATCGCTTCTCTATAGAAGAGGAAATCTCGTACTCCACCAATCTAGTTTTTAAATGTGAATAATTTGTGAATTGACCTTCTGTAGAATGTTACAGGGATTTACTACCCATCTATCTTGAAAATAACCTGGGGCATGATCTAACTCTGGGAGGCTCACTATGCGACGAAAGTTGAGTTGGTTGATAGATGGTATCAATGAAATCAACTTTGTGTCGATTCACTCTTTGATGAAAAACTCGCCAACTGTTGCAAAAAC
>DALYIW010000123.1:19836-22233 GCA_031970155.1 Coleofasciculaceae cyanobacterium CTOTU46601
TGTTCCGTACTCGCTAGCCCAGTCTGCAACGTCGCCATAACCGCAAGCATGTCTCCCGCCAAAAGTGCACAAACCGCCAACCATAACCCCGAAAAAACTTGGCTGCGAACGATACCCTCTGCATCAGGTGCTAGAGAAATATAGTCTTCCCCCTGTAATGCAAACCAATCCAAGCGTTGATCCATAACCTGCCAGACCAGATATTCCTTCACCCCATTACGACGATAGACTCGTTTTTTATCCCGGAGGTCAATTGAAGCGGTACTTGCTGCAATTTCAGCCACCAGTTCGGGCGCGCCTTCAATATAGCCATCATCGTCAAGGCGACTTTGACCGCCACAATTACTATCAATCAGCAAAACCGCATCAGGCTGAGGTTCATTATCCAGATCGAGCCGTACTGTGGGATTATCGCCCAAACGTACACCCGGAGTTGCAATCTTATAGTTCCCCAGCCATACAAGTAAATCAGCATGAGGTTCGGCGTGAGGTTCAAACCGTAAAGGAGAAGCCATGTAAACAATTCCTTCAATTAGTTCTGCTCTTTTAAGGTGAGGCATGGCTGTATAACGCCGCTCAAATTCTGCACGAGAGAGCATATCCCCATTTTCTAAAGGTGGGATAGTGAGACGGCTCTTATTTGTCGGAGCGATCATGGCTTTTCTCCTGTTTTGAGATCATATTAGACGTCATGAGCGGGGAGCGCACAAACAACAGAAGGGATGAAAATTTCTCTTCTCCCCGACTCCCGACTCCCGACTCCCCACTCCCTATCTTTGTTAAACCTTTGTCACGCGTGATCGCCCCAGCAATCCTTGGGGTCTCACCAGAAGCATGATGAATAATAGAGCAAATGCGATCGCATCTTTATAACCAGAATACTCAGAAGGGACAAACGCTTCTGCTAAACCTAGCAGCAATCCCCCCACCACTGCACCTGGAATATTACCTAACCCTCCCAACACAATCACCGCTAAACCCTTCAACCCGTAAGCAATTCCAAAGTAAGGCCCAGCAATACTAAAACTAGAGCCAACTAAAGTTCCTGCCAGACCTCCTAGAAAACCACTCAAAAAGAAAGTTATTAAAATAAAACGCTCTGTATTAATTCCTAGCAAACTTGCCGTCGTCGCATCCTCCGCCACAGCTTGCAAAGCCTTACCTATTTTCGTGTAATTAATCAAATAAGTTAGAACCACTACTATTAGTGCAGAAACCCCAAAAATCACAACTTGAACTGTACGTATCCTAACGGGTTGTGTCGCCGTTCCAAAATTAATGGCTGCTGGAATATTTCCATACACATTAGCTGGAAATGTATAGATTTCAGCTCCAACTAAATACTGAATCAAATTTACAATTACGCCTGCTGCACCCAAACTCGAAACTAAAGTTAGAAGCGGGTCAGCGCCTCTATCACGTAAAGGTTTAAATGCCAAACGTTCCACTAAAACCCCAGCAATACCCGCTAAAATACTACCCACCAATAAGGCAAGAGCAAATGGCAACTGTACAGGCAAAGACGCATTGGCAAGCAGTCCATTAAAACCAAAAGCTCCTCCCGCTAAGCTATAGGTAAAGTAAGCTCCCAGAGTAAAAATAGCACCATGAGCAAAATTGATAATACCGAGAATTGAAAAAATTAGTGTATAGCCTAAAGCAAAAATAGCGTAAACACTACCGATAGATAAACCACTTAGAAATTGCTGTAAAAATAAAGTAAAGTCCATAGTCAGTTGTTGTTTGTTGTTAGTTGTTTGTTGTTTGTTGTTGGTTAATGATAATGGTGAAGAAGTTATATCATGTCTGCTCAAACACTTACGATATGGGTAGGTTGGGTAGAGGTACGAGACCCAACATCTGGCTTACGATATGGGTAGGTTGGGTAGAGGTACGAGACCCAACATCTGGCACAAGAGGTGTCAATCTCCAATTCATAACTAATCAGCCGACACGATATTATACAAGGCTGCAATTGAGTTGCTCAGCTGTCCTTGCATTTAACGATATCGTTGGTATTTAGCTTGTTTCTGGTGGGATGGGCATCTTGCCCGTCCAGATTATGCAAATTAGAAGCAGTTCAGCTTATATCAGTAGCAAATATACGCCCACAGGCGGTCAGCTTGTGAGCTTGTTTCTTGTGGGGCTACACAAACAAAGCTGACATCGGCAGCCTCATAAAAAGTTCGCACAGGCGGGCTTCGCTTATGTAGCCGCAACTTTAGTCGTTAGGCATTTTGCTGGAATTGGGATGCATCCCATGTAGAGGTTCTCGTAAGTCCCGAACTCATAGCTACAACAGATACTTGACGAGAAGAGGTAACAGGTAATAGCAAACTTCTGCCCATTACCCATTACCCATTACCCATTACCCATTACCCATTACCCATTACCCAT
>DALYIW010000124.1:0-4901 GCA_031970155.1 Coleofasciculaceae cyanobacterium CTOTU46601
ATCCTCATGTGGCTTTAAAAGCTCCTTTACTTTAGTTGCCAATCTTTGACGATATACATCCCAGGTTAATTGTTCAGCTTGACGACGAGCAGCGTACCCCATCTGAGCTAATTCGCTGGGATGGCGATAGCACCACTCTAGTTTTTCTTTAAGCAATTCTACGTCTCGAATTGGCATAATGAATCCCTCTACACCATCTGTAACGATATCAGAACCACCAGCATTAGGCGTGGTAATGATAGGAATTCCGCAAGCCATGGCCTCTAACTGCACTAAGGCAAGTCCTTCTACTAGAGAAGGCAGTACTAGAACATTTGCCGAGCTATAGTACCTGTTTAATGAAGCATGAGGTAAAGACGGGATATGGCGAACTCCCTGTGTGTATTGCTCTAACCAGCCTTCAGGAAACTCATTAATCCCTACCAACAATAACTCGGCTTCAGGTAAATTTAATTCCTGCCAAGCTTGCAGTAAGTAGTGTACTCCTTTGCGTGGACCTACACGACCCAAAAATAAGGCTCGAAAAACATTATCTATTTTAGGTTGTGGGTGGAAATAGTCGATGGGTGCCCCAAAGGGAATGACACTGATAGTTTCCTGTTTTACGCCAGCTTCAAGTAACGAGTTTTTTACAAATGAAGAGGGAACAAAGATGTGATCGGCGAGTTGAATTTCCTGCTGTTTACGCTCAAGTTTCCAAGCTGGTTCTTTGACAGCATCTAACGCTGAAGCTAGTTTAGGGAATCGTTGTGCTTCTTCAGTCTGAATCTGATGACTTGTGGGATAGAAGACAATAGGTAGATCGTACAAGCAATAGATACCCTGCTGTTTGGCTGCATAGAATGTAGCAGCAGCGCCATCTTCATAGGCATAGATAGCATTGAGTCCTTGAAGATGATGTGAGGCGACATGACGATCTAGTGAAGCATAGACCAAATCGATTAGCCTTTGATAACTCAAACCTAAGCGGCGACTTAAACCTGTTTTTACTAGCGCCATTCGCATGGATTCGTACCAGGGATGTGTCCGTATTAGCACACCTGTAGGTGGAATCCAGGTTCTTCGTTCGAGTTCCTGAGTGATGCGGTTTCTAATGTTGTTGGGTAGTAAATTTAGGTAGTGTGACCAAGAGCCTTCTGGATCGTACGCAATTGTCGTGATGATTTCCTGGAGGAAGTTGGCTTCCCAAAGAGCGATCGCTGCCTGACGCGAATTAGGATTACCTGTAGGATGAATCAGGGAAATACGGGGATAGGTCATATTCCTGCATGAATTGTTGTTCTCTTTGCCAATTTTCTATCTGCTGTAGTCTAGGTAGCAAAAAGACAAAGCTGCTCAAAAACCAGTAGTAGACCGAGAAGGTATGGTGGAAAACTAGGTGACCATTGATTTGAATGGCTTGAATCAGAAAAGCTGCCAGTGCTAATTGGCGCAGTAAGGGTCTTTCTAAGTGCCAGAAGTTAGAGATAAGCGCGATCAAAATGCTCACCCTCAACCCGTACCAGAACAAAAAACCAATTGGACCCAACTCCAAGAGTATTCTGCCCATTTCTGGCTCAACATAGACTGGAATTACTTCACCAGGCGGCAAGTCTAAGGCTTTGCGAAGTAGTGGTGCTGCCTGATGTGTAGCGCCAGTTCCATAACCGTCGAGTTGTTTGTACTGGAGAAAGTCAATGGGTTCTTGAAAACTACCTGTAATGCGAGCAGGTACATCTTTGTTAGATGTTGTCCGTAGCACAAAAGCATCGATAGCTGGACGAAACCAGATATAAGCTGCGATCGCAATTACAAGAGTTGGCACGATTAATCGACTCATAAACAGCAGAGTTCTTGCAGGCTGACGGATTCCTCTTACCGCTACATAGCAGACGATGAATAAAATTTGGGCAAAAATCACACTGCGAGAGCCAGTCATGAACGAGTTAACTACTACTAAAAAAAGCTCAACTACAGAAATTACTTTCCACTCTACAGGTTGAGGAATGGAAAAAAGCGATATTAGTATACCGAAGCTAACTATCAGGTAGATAGCATAGCCACTAATGTATGAAAATGTCCCTGTAATTCGGACAGAAGACATGGCTCCAAAAGTAGCTGTCACTACGCTATTTTCATTGGAATAGGCATTAATAAAACTCGTAGCAGGACTAAAAAACTGAATAATACCGATGAGACCCACAGGGATTACCAGTAAAAAATACCTTCGCAAAAACTTGTGTAGTTCTTCCTCTGATTGAAACAGTAACGGTACCATCCAGATTAAGGGAATATACAAAAGATATCCTCTAAGTCCCAAAAGACCTGCCACAGGTGAACCCAAGCTCGGATTAAATAACTGAAATACGCACCAAATAAGTACTAAAAAAATTAAAATATTAATAACATATCCTTTGTTAGGAAACTTCTCTCGTTTGCCGGAGAAGCAATAAAAATTAAAATAAGCTCCGAGTAAAACAAGGTCTTTCAAAAAATAAAGAATCTCGTTAGCCTGAGGTAACACCCATTTTCGCAGGGCACCTTCAATAACAATCAGAAAAAATACAACCTTAAGAGTACGACGCCAGTTAAGGGAGGATAAAGAAAAGATAAATAACGCTGCAATGAGACCAATTAGTAGTTTCACTCTTATCGCCCTCTACAAAAATGGTTAATAAGATGTAATTGTTGTTAGTTGTTAGTTGTTAGTTGTTGGTTGTTGGTTATTGGTTGTTAGTTGTTGGTTGTTAGTTGTTAGTTGTTAGTATTTTCTAACACAAGCAACCCTTCGACTGGTGCGACTGCTGCTCACGGTTCCGCTGAGGTCACCGAACGCGCCGAAGTCCGAACGGGCAAGCCAAACAACAAACAACAAACAACAAACAACAAACAACAAATAACAAATAACAAACAACATCGACGTTCAGTGAGCTTTTTCTTGATAATTACGGATAATTTAGCCTAAATAGTCCGCTAGCAGAGCGGCAAAAGTTTTAGCATGTACCGCTAGGTTATGGGTTTGGTACCAAGCGTGAGCACGATTTGCGATCGCCTCCAACTCTACTAGTTCCTTGCTCGTTGTTGTCTGGCGATCTGGCATCCAGTAATGTTTTCCCACCTCTACACCATCTAGTGGCAAAACTCTACGTTGAGCGCTGACTGGAAGCAGTCCATGGGCGCAGTAAGCAGCAAAGATGCCGGATTTGGCTAGATAGTTACAGGAGTAGTCGTAGTCAAAGTATCCTGCCAGAGAATTTAACAGCAAGCCACTGATTTCGGAAGCTGATTGCTCCCCAAGTTCCACTACAGGCACTCGGTTAACAGTTGATAAAGCTAGACTCGTTGACGGGCCGATATCCCAGATTTCTTGAATCCCTAGTAGTTGACAGGTTAGCTCTAGTTGTGCTAAGGATTCTTGATAAACCCGTAGCCGATTGCGAGGAGTGCCAAAAACCACAAGGCGTCGATCGCGCTTTGCTAGAGGTGTGACTTGCTCTGGTTCTCCGATGTTAGAGAAGACGGGTAGGGTAGGGATTTGGGTTTGTTTACCGAGACTGAGTTCATGCAAAAGTTTGGCATAGTTTTGAGTGGTGGTGAAACAGCGATCGCTGATTTGAGCTACACGCGCCGCCAAGTTTCTTTGCAGGGGTGATAGCCAAAAGGAACTGCTCCAAGGTGGCCCACAAGCATAAAGTTCATGAAACATAGTTACCACAGCTCGATTCACACTAGCCATTCGCCAACGTTGCAAGCCATCCACTAACCAAACTGGGCAACCCCGCTTGGCATAACCATAGTTAACGTAATGAAGTAGAACTAGGGTTGGCTGCTGGCAAGCGCTTGGCAGTAGAGATAATAGGGCATTGGCAGAACATACACTCACTTGGGCAATTGGAAATCCCTCAATTTCTGTTGAGCCAGCCCATGTTGGATCGCCGACAACAAAATGTGTTTGTATGCCAAAATTTTTACGCAGTTGGATAGCTAAATTAAAAGCATAGTCGCCCATGCCATCAATTGCAGGAGGTAGGCGGTTAACTATACAAGTTACTAGCATTATTTATCTTAAAAGTTCCACCACTCTACTGCCGAGATGCTAGGAGTAAACCATAATTTTCAATAGGTATCTGCTTCTTAGGCTGAAAACCTAAGTTTTGAATTACCTGTAGAATTTCATCATGTTTGTGATCTGGCCAGAGATGATATTCCATAGAAAGGTTCTGAACTGACTGCCAGGGTTCTGGATCTTGAAAAAGCAGCCACTCTGCACCTTCGCAGTCTACCTTAGCCAGATCGACAGAGCCTCCGAGGCGCTCAATTGTATTACGAAAAGCAACCTGGGGAATTTCTCCGGCTTCATGAACTCTAGATCGTGTTAGCACTGAATCTTCCTGAAACTCAAGAGCGACTTTTCCATCTTCTTGTCCTACTGCCTCCATAAAGTAGTCAAAGCCTGCGGCATCAGCTTGAATCTTGAGGTGCTTTTCAAGATACGGATTTGGCTCATAGGCATGAATAACGGCTTGCGGGAATCTATTGCGTGCAGCAATACTAAACAGCCCTACATTTGCACCAATATCTAGAACGTTAAGAATGGGTTGATGTAGTGCTTCAAGTCCGTAACAATCATCCAGTAAGATTTCTACAAAGGCAACTTTTACACCATTCTCTATCGGTAAGCTTACTGATTTGCGATCGCCATTTATCAAGAGACTGTTAGGAATTTGAAAATTCGCCGCTCTCTGGAACTTAAGTCCTAGTTTTTGCGCTCTCTTTCTTCGTTGAATTAAACTAAATAACCTTTGTAAAACCATTATTAACAAAATAATCGCTTGTAACTAATCTGATAATTAAGGTCAGTTGGTCGCCTACCGATAGGTTTAGCTGGAACACCAGCAACGATTGTAAAAGGAGGAACACTT
>DALYIW010000124.1:4912-22211 GCA_031970155.1 Coleofasciculaceae cyanobacterium CTOTU46601
CACCAGCCGCTACAGCAGAGCCTTTCCCTAACGTTACTCCGGGTAAAAGGGTCGCTCGCGTCCCAATAAAAACATAATCTTCGATATTCACCGGACGAGTACGACCTGCAAAATCATTGCTTTGTAAGTCATGGTCTGCCGTAAGTATACAGACTTCTGCGGAAATAGAAACATTTTCCCCAATAGTAATACCACCCCGATTATCCAATCGACAGTTTTGATTGATAACGCTGTTATTTCCCATTTTAAAGTTATCTTTTGCATCAAAGCATGTCCCCATAAAAATAGCACTATTTGAACCAATATCAAATTTTAGGCACATCTGATAAAACCCTAATCTAATAAAGTGGAAAGGTATATGATTGACTACATGATTAGTTAAATACAAAAGACCTTCACCGAAAACTTGCTTAAACTTAGTTGTCAGAGCTAACGGTTTAAATTGAGGCATTATTCACGGTTAAAGTTCGACAAAAAAAGAACGAAAGATAAAAATAATTGTACTCATCCCTCATCCCGGACTAACGTCCCGCTGCGCTATCATCCCTCATCCCTCATCCTTCCGACTGACAATCGATAAGATAAATAAGGCCAACCAATTAATCTAGGATGTTTGATTAATTCTGTACTAAACTGCCAGAACTTTACCCAATTTTTCTGCTTCTTAATTTCCCAGTTCCTGTTTTCAGAACCAAACAGTCGCCTCCACTCCGTCGCAGCTTCTTCTCGACCTATATGAGCGATTGTTGCACTTTTCGTTTCAGAGTAACAACGAAAATACCCCAAATAATCCTTGAGTTTCAGGAATTTTCCATACTGGTAAAGGCGACCAAAAAACTCTAAATCAATAGCAAACTGAAGGTCAGACTTAAGCAAACCAGATTGTTTCATGGCAGAGCGTTTCCAGAAGGCTGTTTCAGAACAGACATTATAGATCAAAGTTTTGGGTTCAAAAGGAGGTAAAGAAATCAAACCTGTGACAGCTCCTTCTTTATTAATTAGAATTCTATTGCCATGTACAACAATAGAATCAGGATGAGACTGAAAGGCTTTGACAATCTTATGAAAAGTTCCTTTCACATAAGCATCATCGCTGTTAATCCATCCTAGAATGTCTCCAGTACTTCTTTCTAGTCCTTGATTAATTGCATCAGCTTGACCTTTATCTTTTTGAGAGTGCCAATAAAACAAATATTTTTCATATTTTTTTATAATTTCAACAGAATTATCCGTACTACCGCCATCAATGATAATGTATTCAAGATTAGGATAGCCCTGCAAGAGGACAGAGCGAATTGTTGCTTCAAGAAATTTGCCTTGATTGTAACTGGGAGTAACAATGGTAAGACGAGGCCACTGTGACTGATCGGGCATGTTTTCAGGTAATAGCTTATTGTGAGTTGTCCAAGGCCATCCAGATTTACCCAGTGGTGGCGGTGGCAAGTCTTTCAGGGTGAAAACAGTCCTCATGGTTAAGTTTGTAGCTTGAAAGAGAAGTTCAAAGATGGCGTTAGCCCAACTCTCCCACTTTACACAATCTCTATGCTCAAGCTGTCGAGGCGCTGGCTGCTACACTAGCTAGATGTTGTGTGCCTTAAAGGATACCCTCTGGAAAGACAGTCAATGAATGCCTTGAGAATTTTGCTCATCTCGTCAGCCCTGCCGCGAGATACTACCGCCGGAGAAGTAGTTCTTTACAGGCATTTTTCACAGTTTCCTGAATTGAGTTTAGCGATCGCTACCGATGATTCACAAGAGTTGCTGGTTGAAAATCTGTTAGAAATTAAAGCGAATCCCCTCTTAAATCGACTGACAAAAACAAGATTTTACAGATGGACTCATGATATCTGTCAATGCTTACACCCTTTCTTCAACTACAAGATTCTTCGTAATTATATAAAAACTCATAAACCCAACTTAATTGTCACAGTGGCTGAAGGTATACACTGGATAGCAGCGCAGAAGATGTCCCAGGAATTTAACATCCCTTTAGTTGCTATTTTTCATGACTGGTGGCCTGATTTAGCGGCTATTCATCCCTGGGCGAAAGAAACTCTAGAACATCGCTTCAAGCAACTTTATCAGCAAAGTAAACTAGCATTTTGTGTAAGTGAAGGAATGCAACAATTGCTAGGAAATCATCCGAATGTGCAAATACTCTACCCTATACCAGACCAATTAACCTCAGGACTAAAAAACAACAACCTAACAAATAAAAAAAAGTTCAAGCTAGTTTATGCAGGTAGTATTTCTGGTATTTACGCTCCTATGATGCAAGGATTATGTGCGGCTTTACAAGGATTTCCAGAATTACAACTGAAGTTATTTGGACGCCAGCCTACTTGGTCAGATGTTCTCCTTCAGCAACTTCATGAACAAGACATTTATGGAGGGTTTCTTCCTAGAGATTTACTCAGGCAAGAGTTAAGTAATGCCAGCGCTCTACTAGTCACAATATCATTTGAAGCGGAAAACCGTAGATGGGCACAAACGAGCTTCCCCTCCAAATTAGTTGAATACTGTCAGCACAATAAACCTATTATTATTTGGGGTCCAGACTATTGTTCTGCTGTCCGCTGGGGACGAAAGCATCAATCAGCTTTAGTCGTAACATCACCCTCACCGCAGGATTTAGTGAAAGCCATCCAAGAACTAGCCAATCAACCAGAGGAGCAAATACGTCTTAAGAACAAAGCTTTAGAAATGGGACAGGGAATGTTCAACCCAGAAAAAATTCAACAACAATTTGTTAGTAGTCTTTATCAGGTAGCTACTTTGGAGTTACCCTATCCAATGTATAACGGTTTTCATCACCTGTGAAGTACACCGACTGTAGGGGCTAAGGCTCACCGTGCCCTTACCCCCGTACCTAAAACAATTGAAAACTTATATTTAATAAATCTAATATGTTCCCTCAAGCCGTTAACAACTTTCTAGATAAACTCTTGATAACTACTTTTAAGCAAATCCCTAGTCGCTTAAGAACACGAGTTCTTTGGGTGTTGTATAGAAACCCTACTCTATTAGATAGTTGGAGTTACCACCTTCGCCCATTCCACTACTACGAACCGCTGCCTGATTTTTCGGCAATTACTCAGGAACAGGCGATGCAAAGACGCGAGCCTGCTTGTATCAATTGGAATTTAGAGGCTCAACTTGACCTAGTTAAAAAATTAAGTACATACGAGGCAGAAATTCAACAACTAGCAGATGAACAAGACCCGGCTTTAAAATTTAATTTCTTTAATGATTTCTACTTTGAATTAGATGCTGCCATATATTACGCTCTGCTGAGAGAGATAAAACCCTCAAAGGTTATAGAAATCGGTTGTGGCTATTCTACTCAAATCGCAGCTAAAGCGATCGCCATAAATCAGCAAGCAGGAAACGCAGGCAAAATTATTTGTATCGAACCCTATCCAGAGTCACAACTTCTGGAAGCCAATCTTGAATTTCAACTCATCAATGAACGAGTTGAAAATATCGATATTAAGATTTTCGAGCAGTTAGGTGCTGGCGACATCCTGTTTATTGATTCGACGCACACCGTCAAATTTGGCAGTGATGTTTGTCGGGAAATTATGGAAATTTTGCCAGTTATTCCTAGTGGTGTTTGGATTCACTTTCATGACATATTCTTTCCCTACGACTACCCACCAAAATGGCTGATTGAGGAGCGTAGAGCATGGAATGAGCAATATATGTTAGAAGCATTCTTGGCTTACAATTCTTGCTTTGAGGTAGTTTTAGCCAATCATTGGCTGTCTGTAGACTATCCGCAGGAAGTTGCTAAAATTTGGCCTGGAGTTCTCAAATGGAAAGACCCCTACCACCATTGCGGAAGTTTATGGCTGCGGAAAAAATAGTGAGGCTCTATAAATTTGTTTTGAAAGTAGGGAGTAGGGAGTCGGGAGTCGGGGAAGAAATATTTTCATTTTGCCAGTTGTGAACTTCCCTTCATGGCCTCTGTTTTGAGGGAGTCGGGAGTCGGGAGTCGGGAGTCGGAAAGAGAAATTTGTCTGCCGCCAGTTGTGAAGAGGATCGAATCTAAATGCCTAAAGTCTCCATCATTACCCCGCTTTATAACAAGGCTGCATATATTACCGAAACGATTCAATCAGTGCTGTCTCAGACTTACTCAGACTGGGAAATGCTAGTCGTAGATAATGGTTCTACTGACGACAGTTGGGAAAAAGCTCAAGCTTTTCAGGGGCCACGTATCCGCCTTTTGCAGTCACCAAAGCAAGGCCCAGGTGCAGCTCGCAATTATGGACTTGACTTTGCACAAGGGCAGTGGATTCAGTTTCTAGATGCCGATGATTTACTAGAACCAGAACATTTAGAACAACAGTTAGCTGCAGCTGACGAAAATCCAGAGGCTGAGATTATTGCTTGCTACTGGCAAGAATTTACAGATGAGAATCCGACACAGAGGATACTCAAGTCGCCAATGGGTATTGGGCAACCCCTTCAGGTTCTGCGGGATAAGGCGATCGCATTTGCCCCCTGGGCTGTTCATGCTGCTTTGGTTAAGCGATCGCTTTTTTCTCCTGATTACTATTGGCCTGAGCAACTTGATCGGTATTTAGCAGAAGATATTGCATTTTGGTTTAAGTTAGTTAGCCAATCTACAGTTGCCTATGGAAAAAGTCAAGGAGCCTTGTATCGCATGGAGACTCCTCAGTGTCGTAATCAAAACATTAATCTTGAAAAGCGGTTTCAAGGAATTCACGCCGCGATTGAACTAAATCAGCAGTGCTTGCAAACTAGAAACCAATCCTACACACCAGAACAATGTGAAAATTTGATGACTGCTTACTCGGCACTATATATTTCAGCCCGAAAGCAAAAGCTGGTAAGCGTAGAATCATCAACACTTTTTACAGCATCAAAGTGGTTAAAAGAGTACTTTCTAGTAGCCAAGAAACCTAAACCATCAATGCTTGTTCGTCGTCTTATAGGTCTCAAACTTTTCTACAGTCTCTTAAACCGCAGGCTGGTATCAATAAAAATTATGCAATGACTCCTTTAAGCCATTTTTTAATTGGAGTAGGAAGCAACTTCCCTGCGATAGTTCGCACCAAGTTCTTTTTGGGAGGCAATTGCTTGACTTGCCAGATAGCCTCATCCATCATTACCTGAGAAAATTGATCGCGTCCAAAGATTCTCTCATATTCAAATGCCACCTCAATAGCAAATCCCAACTGTTTATCTAACAAGGAAAATACCCACAGCATAACGTAGTGACGTTTATCGAAATTCCCCTGAGCCAACCAATCTATCGTTCTTAAATACCTAGCTTCACACCAACCAGGACTCTTTTTATGGTAAAAATTTATCAGTTCCAAACTGACCTCGCTATCAATTTTTGTGAGCTTCTCTAGAGTTGATTTTTTAAGTCTTACTTCCCCACAAACATTTAGATTTGAAAGCCAAAATCCTTGACTGACCAAACCCTTATGAGCATCAACAAATAAGTCTTCACCTATGTAGGCATCTATGAGACCCGGTTCAATATCAACGGCTAATACTTGAGAACGAATATCTTTACTTAAGGTATTAAAAATTCTAAAATCAGTTCCTTGAGAGTCAGTCTTCAGCCAGTCTACTCCTTTCAATTCCAGACGCTCTATCACTGTATTTAAAGTAGTTGCACGAACTTTAGTTTCTTTTTCGACTACAAAATAATCTGAAAAAAGAAAATCAGCCAGTGACTTTGAATCCGGTTTTAGTACGCTGGAACAATAGGGAGATTGTGTCAGGTAAAACAAGACTTCTTCACTTTCTTGTTGGCTGGCGATCGCTTCGTTCACGATAATCGCCCGATGAAATTGCTCGTCAGGCAACTCTTGTATATCTCTCAAATCTGGATCGAAGCCTACATAGATCGAATGTTTAGCTATGCTGTCCCAAATTTTAGGAGTTGTACCAGATGCTCCAACGTCAATTAGAACTGGATGAATGTTCAATTCTGACAATAAATTACTCATAACATCGCTCATAATCACTCCTTGCGGAATAAGAACCCCCAATGCTCAGCTTGTTCCGGGGCACGGTGGATAGGAGGTAGCTGCTCTACGACAAATTCTCGCATCAATTTCAGCCCAGTCTTCTGAGCACATTCAAGAAATTCTCCTCGATTGAGACACCAGCCTAAGTACTCAGTATTGTAACCATACTCATAAGGACGCTGAACCATGACGAAAGAGGGAACATGGTGAATAATCGGCAAGCGTGTTACAAAAATATATTCCCCTGTAGCTCTCGCCAAGTCCTTAAGTGCTGAAGCCCAATCTTGCGAATATTGGAAAGAACCACTGACTAAAACGAAGTCATATTGTCGATCCAAGCATGTTTCATCTTTATAGAAATGTGCTTCAGGAAATAAACTGTTCCCGTATTCTGCTAAAACTGGCACATCTTTGCAGTGATAATCTATTTCTAAATCTGGCACTAATTTCTGCGTCAATAAGTAGTAGTGACCAATTGCACCTCCCCAGTCCAACATAGAAATAGAAGACTTATGTCGAGTAGCTAAAGACAAGGCATAGGCATAAGTCATCATTAGGTTATGAAATATTAAATTCGTGCGGTTTTCTGCACCATACTCTGGAGAAATACCAAAAGGCAAAGTTCCCTCCAGAGTTTGGAGAAAGGTTGGCCAGTTAGCTTTGTAAGCCTCCAACACTGAATCAACATTCCAGCCTTTAATATTAGGATCGGTTTTGGCAGCCTGCCATCCTTCAGGCATATATTCCCATTCAATATAAGTTTGTTCTTGAGCAGTTTTTAATGAACGTAGTTTGCTGAGACTGCGCCAGATCAGAGGAGGAGTTAAATCTCGAATAATCGATTTCACGTTGATTACTTTTTTATTTTGATCAATGTTAAGCATATCGGTAATATCGTCCTTCTCTGATTTCATACAAGCTAGCCTTCAAAAATTGGTATAACTTATCAGGACGCTTAGGTAACTTAGGAAAATCCACAATACCAAGATTAAAATTAGGTTCAATAGTTCTAATTTTTTTGTAGGCTTCTCCCAGCTCATGAAAATACTTACTATAAATCAAGTTACGAACATCAGTTTTAATGGGATAACCGTCACAGGAATAACCAATATTAAAATAATGAACTTTGAGAGCATGGAAGTGATAAAATATAAGAAGATTATTTTCTACATACACTTGATTGTCTACTTTTTTGAAAGAATATTGAGCAGAATTCCAAGGGGCAACACCTGCACCTAAATGTTGAATAACGTGAACGTCTAGAAAACGTTTCGGCCAATCATCTAGGTATTTCTGATCTCCAAACTTGTTATCTTCCACTCTAGCAAAGCACCATTCTATACAGCGATCGCGCCACCAGTTTAAGGCTTGCAAGCCTTCTGAGTTACGGCGAAAGCTTATGAATTGCACATTGTAGATTCCACTAGTGACAGATTTATCGAATTCAGGTAAATACCGATGCTCTGTTAGCAGTATTGATGCATTCCCTGTCTCTGCAAAGATTGGTTCTGGAGAAGAGAAAAACATTAAATCTGCATCTAGGTATGTGATAACATCAACATGAGATTCAGTGTTCAACACATATAAAGCAGTGGATGGAGTGCAAGTCCAACAATATTCTTGACGAGTTCGTTGCGGCTTGATGCGTAAAAGTTTTTCGTCTTCAAATTGCGATAGAGAGACTAACGTGACCTTTTCTAGATACAGCTTAGTTAGCAGTTCATAAACTAAATCATCGAAACAGACAATCCAAAGATGAAACTTACCTGCATGTCGTAATAATGATTGATACAACACCCATCCGCGGCTGAGGTAATTGCTATCGAAAAGAGTAACGTAGTACTTCATTCTAAAATTTTATCTGGAACATTTTTTTGTTTAAAATTACAACAATAAAAAAAACTATAAAAATTTTATTTTTTTACTAATTGAATGCAATTTTTGACGAACTATTAACCCAATGCTTTTACTGTTTTTTCTGGGTTTTTCTTGGAATACATGTTCAAAAGCATAAGCATCAGCCTCCTGATTTCTTTCAACATAAGGTGGGTGTTTAATCTCCCAAATATCACTTTTGGGCAAGCGTGCTAAATGATTATGTTCAACTTTTGTATGAGTGGCATCTAAGCGATAGCCCAAGTTTGATACTAAATTTGAATTAGGTATCACTGCTAACCCCTGTTGAGCAAAGCAGGCATAAGTCCATTGATAATCCCATGTATCTATATTACCTGCGTATACACTGTCAAATAGGTCTGTCCAAAACTTCTGCTCATCTGGGTTATCACAAACTGTCTGAATGAGATTGAATTTTTTATATTCAGGCCATGTTTTCATGGCAAAATCGTAGTACTTCCAGGCTCTGCGCCAGGAAGCCCAACCCCACATATCATTGTATTTTGAGAAGTAATAACTGTAGTCAGTTCTACTGTGACCATCTTGAAAATTATCACCGCTAATGAGCATAATACGTTCATCATGTTGATAATATTCAAGGAGAGTCTGGCAAAAGTAAAAGAAAGAGGATGCAGGCAGGCAGTCATCCTCTAAGATAATTGCCTCTTCAACTTCTGAAAATACCCAGTCTAATCCACTAGAAACACGTAAACCACATCCCAGATTTTTTTCTGAAAAATTAGTTAAAACTTCACAGTCCCAATCTACTCTTTTAATAACCGCCCTGGCTTCCTGACACTTATTCACTTCTTCAAGAAAGCGAGGTCCATCAGCAACGACCAAAAGTTTTTTAGGTTTTGCTTGCCGGATTGTCTCGAATACAAGTTCTGTCAGATCGGGACGGTTAAAGATTAAGAAGGCAACAGGCGTGTTCAACATAATTTAATTTTTCTTAAATATCAAAGTACAAACCGTTTTGCCATACAACTTGTAGTTTTGTTCGCGCATAAACCTAGCTACTTTTGATTCATTAGCTTCCTCCATTGAAGTTTGCTGTAAATCTTCAACTAACACTATTGTTGGTCTATATTTTTCCCAGTTATTGGAAATTAAGACTTGAGAGTCTAGTCCTTCAACATCTATATTTATGAAATCAATAGTTTGATTGAGAGGTAGATATTCATCAAGAACTTCTGACAAAGGATAAGTTTGAATTTCTTTTTCAAAGATTTTTTTATAGTGAGGTACTTGGCTATATGTATCAGCTAATTCTTTACAAAAACCACTACAAGCTGGTTCATTAAAAGCATAATAAATTAGCTTTTGTCTTGTATCCGAAATTGCTATTTCTAAGTTGATATCGTTAGGCCTAAGTTCATTAAAAAGATTCATGCTTGCAGGCATAGCATCAATATTAATACCATGCCAGCCACGTAAGTAAAAGTAGTAGGTGTTAGAAAATCTTTGTGGATGATGAGCTCCTACATCTACATAAAATCCATTTTTCTTATCTTCAAAAAAACGTGAAAGTATCATATCTTCTCCCTCTTGAGAGTAAGAGTTTTTGTAGTAAATAGGTTCTGGTCTTTTGGGAAAATTAATAAATTTTGCAAGAAAAGGTTTATAGGGTCTAAAAATCTGCTTTAAAGTCGATACCATTTCGCTAAAAATTGTTTCTCCAATTTTAAAAATGAATTGAACTCAAGAATCTTGTCTATTTATTCAGGGTTAACTTTATGCAAGAAGCTGGCAATACCAGGTTCTGGCTGTAATTCAGAACGTGCTTTGATGAGAATACCCCGATCCATGAAAAGAGAAGTAGTCCAAGTATAGTAATTGATCGGACCCATTCCCGTGAAATCTACTTGAATCAAACCGGATTCCCTTAGAAATTTTGATGTATCAGGATACCAATCAGAATTATCTAGGATAATTAACCCACCTTTTTCGAGACACTGAACAGCCATTTGAGCACAGGCTAACCTATCTTCACCATCAATAATAATTAAGTCATATTTTTGGTTTTTTTTTGAAATAGACGTTACATAATCTTCGCTCTTTTCTATCAAAAAAATTTCTTGATTTTTTTCTTGCTTATTTTTGATTAAAGAATACCAATCTTGATTATTCTCAACACTAGTTACATATTTAGCTCTTTTAGCCCAGAAAAGAGAGCTATTGCCAGAACCATACTCATAAATTTTTTTATCAGTAAAATCTAATTGATTCAGGTATTCAATTGCTGGATAGGTATACCAAGGAATTGGATTGCCACTTTTATCAACACACATTTGTTGCTCACAAGACAAGAAATGTCCATACTCAAATTCCACAATATCTATGGTCTTAAGCAGTCGCTCAATTCCGATCTTCTTGATATAGGAAAAAAGTTTAATAAATTGACGCAATTTAGCCGCCATTTGCTTGATATGAACGAATTTGTTAGGAAGAAACTATTCTATTTAACTGATTTAGGCGAAAATTGAGATGAGTTAGTATTTATTTTTTCTGGCTCTATTCGCCAATTTGCATCAACTAAACAAACTCCAAAAATACTTTTAGGTACCTCACCTGAACCATAAAAATCTCCATCAATTACTGTTAATTCTATCGCATCTTCAATGGCATCAATATAAGTTCCATCCAGACCATTGTTTGCCATAACACTGTACATAATCTTATAAGTTGCAGGAGTTAAAGGTAGGCGGTTTATTCTACAGACGAAAGCCCCACAGCTAGGCAGGGTTCCGAAAGACTCTTGAGTGAGTCGATTATGCTGAAGAAATACTGGAAATTCTAGTTGTGTGGAAACTAACAAACCCACCAAAATATTGCTGAGATTTGCATCGGAATAATTTTTAAAATAAAGGTAAATGTCTATAGTTTGACCAGATTTGACAGCGTTTAAAATATTGCCTTTTTCATCTCTAAGTTCAATAGCAACAACTCTGACTTCTCCAGAACCTTGCCGATCTTTGCGATCGCACAGCGATACCGCACTATTTGAAAAACTCCTTAGGTACTGCGTTATCGCCTCGGTTTGGCTGCCAATATACTGCACCTTGCCCTGATGGAGCACCATAGCACGCTGACAAAGGTTTTCTACAGCAGCCATGTTGTGGCTGACGAACAAAACCGTTCGCCCTTCTTTTCCCACAGCCTCCATTTTTCCCAAACACTTCTGCTGAAACTGAGCGTCCCCTACGGCTAGAACTTCATCCACGATCAAAATCTCTGGTTCTAAATGTGCCGCCACCGCAAACGCTAAGCGGACGTACATCCCTGACGAGTAGTGTTTGACTGGGGTATCTAAAAATTTCTCCACCTCGGCAAACGCCACAATTTCATCAAACTTTCTTTTAATCTCCGCCTTGCTCATCCCCAGGATGGCACCGTTAAGATATATATTCTCCCTACCCGTCAGTTCTGGGTGAAAACCTGTTCCTACTTCCAACAAACTAGCAACTCGACCTTTGATGGCAACGCGCCCGAGTGTTGGTTCAGTGATGCGACTCAAAATTTTTAAGAAAGTCGATTTTCCAGCTCCATTTCGACCGATAATGGCAACGCGATCGCCTTGCTTCACCTCAAACGACACATCCTTGAGCGCCCAAAACTCCTCCACAGCTTGGTCAAGACTCTTTTTACCAAACGGCCACCTAATCTGACGCCCTAAAGATTTTGCTCCATTAGCAATAACATCTCGCAACGCCGTATAGCGCTCCCTCTTTTGGTGACCGATAACGTATTTCTTCCCCAGATTTTCAACTCGAATGATGATATCAGACATACTCTAATTTTGTGGCTGAGCTCGCGTCTACCAACTAGGTTGGCGCATCAAGCTTTACGTCAGAGGCTCATTAAGAGACTTGTGTGTACTATTCCAATACTCATTGAGAAAAGTATTTTCCCCTTGTGATTTTTTACTACATACTAAGGTTGCACGATCTATATATGGTTTTACATACGGCTTAACTAGCTTGAAAGATTTTATGCGAGATTTAATTGTAGATAATAAATTTTGATTTTTTTGCAGTTCTTGAGTATATAACAATTCACTGCTTTCAGTAACTAAGTCCATACTAGAAAGGCTGTCAACCAACCCTTTAACATTAAAAAATGTACAATTCGTCAGTCCATAGGGACTATCATCACCTACAGGACAAAATAGCATGGCGCGGCTGTTATCATCCATATATACAGCTGTTTCTACAATTAATTTTCCACCTTCATGTAATACATCTTTGATTCTTTTTAAAGCCCAAAAAGGATATCTAAGATGATATAAAACACCTGGAAATAAAACTATATCAAACATGCCAAAGTTTTCAGGGGTTAACTCATTTATATTTAATTCATACATTTTAACTTTTGAATTAAAATGAGGGATTAATACATTCACAGCCCCAAGTGACAAATCATTATCTATTCCAATAACCTCCTGGGCACCGAGCTTTTCTGCCTCGAAAGAAAATAGACCATCTCGACAACCTACATCCAGAACTCGCTTATTTTTCACATCAAGTGACCTTAAAGCTTTAAGGGCCACGTTTTGTATAGGCACAGCATTGGCATCACCGGGAGTAGAAATACTTTCGGTCAACTGAATTATGTGAAAAAAATAGTATTTTTTTAATTCATCTCTCAGTTGATTTTCATCCATGACTAACACCCTTTTGTTGAAAGATTACCCAAAACATTAAAAAATACACTCACTTGAGCCTAATCTAACATCATTAATTCAGCGATAAAGATGCTCTCTGCATTAGATGCCTGTGTCCCTAGAAGAGTACAAAGGCTATTCTTGCAGGGAGAAGGACGCTACGATTTCCCACGTTCGCGATCGCTTTTTGCCCCACCACCCCTTCCAAAGCGCGATCGCACACTCACACAATCCCCCTGACAAAAGAGTTCTGCCAGGGGAGAGAAATGAAATTCGCGGCTCTTTGAGGCCTAAGTCTCCTATTCTCAACCCAGTTAAGGGTTCGCCATACACCCCGATCTCAACAGTTAACTGACCTACTTGAGCCATTTGCTATCTTCTGGCATAAGCAGCATTGAGCAGTATAGACAAGATTGATTGAATCGCCCGTAGTTCTTCAGGAGGATTCCTGAGATACTCAGTACTACTGCTACTAATCAAAGCATTGTAAGCTCTCACCACAGCAGTTAACCGACCTGCATTAACCTGGCCACCCGCCGTCAACCCTTGTAAGCTCAATACCAGGTTCCGAACGATGGTTGGATCGCCTCCAGCGTTAATCAAACCGCTCTCGAATTGACCAGAACAAGCATTAACGTCACCGACGCGTGTGCAGATGCATTCTATATTTTCCTGCACTGATACTGGAATGGCAGTAGGGGCACTATTAGCGACAACTGGAACTGACAAATTTCTAGCAGCTAGCTGCTGATTAACTGAATTTGCTGCGGTGTAGACAGCATTTCTGATGTCAGAGGTTCTGAAGGCTAGGTTAGTTCGGCGATCGCCACCAGGACTAAAGCCACCAACAAGATCGCTGGTAGTCACAATAACGCCAGTAACATCTGACTGGTTTCCCACCTGAGCTTGTGCATTGAAGGTTTCACCCAACACACCGAACATCGCCAAGGTTAAACCCAAACCCAAATGTAAAGGAAGATGCTTCATGCTCATAACTGTCCTTCCTGATTAATGACTTAGAACGAAATACCGTAACCTACACCCAGGATAAACCGAGCACCATCACCGGCTGTATTCGTAACGTCGGCTGCTGCTGGAGTAATAACCAACGGTACACCAGGAATTGGGGTAATCGAAGCTCCTAAGTTCATATCTTGACCCGTCCACTCAGCAATTACACTAACAGGTGGAGCAACTTGTACGCCCACACTACCAAACACATTCGGATCATCATCTCCCCTATTAATGGCATCTTCTGAGCGAAAACGACCGCCACCAATGCCGATAGAGGTAGTGACTCGGCTAAAGGGTTCTGATGAGTTTTCACGTAAGCGAAACACTTTAGTCGCCACGCCATAAAGACTGCTACCAGAATCCGTATTACCCCAACTAATCGCATTCTCTAAGCCAATCGCCACCGCCAAATCACCAGGAAACGTACGATGAAGCTTGAAGCTAATGCCGCCATTTTCTAAAAAACCTTGTCTGAAGGTGGAAAAAGACGCCAGAGTACTCTCTAGAGCAACGTACTTGCGAGCATCGCCTACACCAAAACCCACAGCAACTGCCCCATCATCTATGTCAGTAAAGCGAGCTCTTTGTTGATAACCCCCGCCAAAAAATACATTACCCCATTGAGCGCCAAAGGCTGTCGGCGTACCAATACTTGAGCCACCGCCAAAAATTCGCCGAATTTCTTCTATGATTGGCGGTTCCGGAAGTTGAAACTGTTGTCTGAGGGCTACCGCTTGATCGGGCGAGGCAGGTGGTGGTGTGGCGATGGGTTGGTAGCCAACAATGTACTGACTAGCCACATCTGTGGCACTCAGCTGTGGGAGAGTTCCCTGCTTGACTAAAGCCTGATAGATAAACGCTGCCACGTCAGCGCGAGTTGCTACCTGATTGGGATTCAAAAGAGCAGTATTTGGATAATTGACAACTAGCTGATTGAGAGTTGCTGCCGCTACATCAGTACGAGCATAGTCAGGAATTTGTGCCGCGTCTTGAAAGTTCTTATTTAAAATCGTTGCCGTTTGAGCGGGTGACGATAAGTCGAGTCCGCTAGCCAACGATACCAACACTTGGACGCGAGGGATATTTTGCTCAGGATTAAAGATATTGTTGGGATATCCTTCTAGAAATCCCCGGCGATACGCTGCCTGAATCGCTTCATAACCCCAGTAATTAGTAGGTACATCAACGAATTGACTGCCTTGGCGTTCGGGTGTTTTTTGGAAAGCCTGACGAATCATCGCCGCAAACTGAGCGCGGGTTACTGGCTCGTCAGGGCGGAATGTACCATCAGGAAAACCCCGAATCACACCTCGCTCTGCTAGGGCTTCAATAAAACTTCTTGCCCAGTGGACTTGAATATCAGGGAAAGTTGGAGCTTGAGCCAGCTGCATGGCTGTGCCTGTATTGGGCTGTAGCACGCCTGTTTTTGGCGCAGTAGTACTGGGCGTCGTGGCGTTGGTTGCATTTTGGGGATAAAGAGCGTCGCCTCCCAACATATTGTTGAGGAGAGATTGACCCAAAGAACTGCCATAATGGCCGTTGGCTGTGGTTTGATCGGGCATCGCGGCTACGGGATTGGCAACACTCGCAGCAGCGGATAGCATAGTACTGCTCAGGACTGAGCTAATTAAGGTACACCTCCAAAGTTGAATATTTTTGCTGTTTTGATTGAAACGAACCGTGCATCCAGCTATCCTCATCACCTTGATTATTCTCCCGAAGTGGAGTTGATAAATCAAAGGTACACGAGTTTAGCGAACTTGATCTGATTACTATTTTTCCGGAACTTTCTCCAAAATCAGAGTGACTTTGTGTAGAAAGAGTCCATATTTCTGTATTGGATATTATTTGAAAGTGAGCGCAAAAAGACCTCTTGAGATTTTGTCTGAAATCGGTGTAACTGGTAAGGGTTTAAGGAAAAACCTGAATCAACCCATTGCGGGTTTAACTTTGTTAACTTTTTTTACTATTGCTGTACCTGCTCCTAGCAGGGCGCAAATCCCGTTACTGCCTCCTCCCCCGAATGTTCCTACGGCCCCTGATGTCCAACTGCCTAATCTCCCAGGTGGGATTACTGGAGGACGAGATGTACCCCTGCCAGCACCAGTGCAACCTCCTGCACGTCCTTCCTGTGACAGAACTACTGGAAGTAGTTTGCCACCGGAAACAGCTTACACCCTAGGTCCTGGCGATCGCCTCAGAGTAGATGTCTTTGATGTCACTGAATACAGTGGCGAGTACGCGGTTTTAGTGGATGGCACACTCAATCTACCAATCGTCGGCAACTTATCAGTTCGGGGATTGACGCTCCAACAAGCGACTCAATTGATATCATCTCGATACGCTCGATTCGTCAGACGCCCCATCATTACCCTGAGTCTACTAGGAACTCGCCCAATCATCCTCGCCGTAGCTGGTGAAGTCAATCGTCCCGGAACTTACACTCTCACGCCAAATCAAGCTCTCGGCGGCGGTGGCGGCACTCAAGGCGCAGTTCAAACGGGTCAGTTTCCCACAGTGACGCAGGCACTTACACTAGCAGGCGGCATTACTCAAGCGGCAGAGGTTTGTCAGGTGCAAATCCGGCGTCGTGCCACCGCCTCTAACGCCGCGCGAGTCTACACCGTCAACCTTTGGAACTTGCTACAGGGCAACCTCAATCAAGACGTTACCTTGAGAGACGGAGACACCATCTTTATACCCGCCGTTACGGCTATTAATCCAGCGGAGACTCGTCAATTAGCAGATGCGAGCTTTTCTGCCAGAGACATTCGACCGATTAATGTCACCGTGGTAGGAGAAGTAGGTCGCCCCGGACCTTATTCAGTTTCGGGAGGCGGTGAAGCAACAGGCGGTGCGACAGGCGCAGTAACGGGCAGCGTGACGGGCGCACCTGCTGGCGGAGGCGGAGCGGGTGGAGGCCCACCCACATTAACCAAAGCCATTCAAGTAGCAGGAGGCATTACAGCCCTCGCTGACGTTCGCTCAGTCACTGTACGGCGTATTACCCGCTTAGATGGTGTTCGAGAAATTAAGGTAAATTTGTGGGATCTGTTGCGTGAAGGCGACGTAACTCAAGACATTACCTTGCAAGAAGGAGATACGATTACGGTTCCCACAGCAACGGCTCTTGACCCCGCTGAGGCCACTCAACTGGCTGGAGCTAGTTTTGCTCCTAATACAATTGTGGTGAATGTGGTTGGGGAAGTCGTCAGAGCAGGTGCTATTCCAGTGCCACCCAACACTCCTTTGAATCAAGCCGTCCTCGCGGCGGGTGGATTTAATACGCGTGCCAAGAAGCGTGCAGTTGAACTGATTCGCCTCAACCCTAATGGCACGGTTGAAAAACGGGAGATTCAAGTAGATTTGGCTCAGGGAATTAATACTGAAGGTAATCCTACCCTGCGGAATAACGATGTCGTTGTGGTCAAGCGCTCGACTCTTGCCTCCATCGGGGATACCCTGGGCACAATCTTGAATCCGGTGGGAAGTTTTGTTAACTTATTGAGACTCTTCGGATTCTAGATAAAGAACAACCCTGTCCCCTTTATTGTGTAGGTCTTCAGGTGGAGTTTATACTCTTTAAGAGTTTCCCCATTTCATAGTAGACAGGCGTCATGGCCGATTCGCCGCCACTACGAATAAAAATAGTACTCTTTGGCTACTCCCTACTCCCTACTCCCTACTCCCTACTCCCTACTCCCTACTCCCTACT
>DALYIW010000125.1:0-21980 GCA_031970155.1 Coleofasciculaceae cyanobacterium CTOTU46601
CGCCAAAAAGTGGATTGAGGTTTCTAAAATTGTCATCTCACTGATTGATAGTTTTATAACAGTAGATGCGAATTAAATTCGCCTTTTTGTTTTTCTCCGGTTGTATAAAACCACCTCACTAACATTCCTTGCGTATCGCTCCATTGGCAATCACTTCAAATGCACTACCAGGAACTTGCTTCAATTGATTCAAATCATTGTCATTCCATTTTCGGTCAGATACACTCGTAATGTTCCAGCTAGTGCCATTACCAGCAACAATCAAATCATACTTCTTAAGCGTCAGAGACTTAATACGCTGACAATGAGTGTTTTTTACCCATAGAAATAAGGCGAGGGGGTGGAAAATTGATCTCATCCCCTTTTTGCAGTAGCTAATCAATTGGTATCAAAGCCAGCCACGCAGACGATAGACTAACGAACCAATATATTCTTTCAGAGCACGAGTCGTCATTTCTAATCGGTCAGCATCTGGCAGCAGACTCAGCACAGTAGCTTGGGTGCTTTGGTTCGGTTCATCAATCTCTTTTTGTGTGACTAAGAAATCTGTCGGTGCTGGTATGGCTTCAATTCCTAGACGCTGGAAAATCCGCAGCGATCGCGGCATATGCATAGCCGATGTTACCAGTAACACCCGACGGATGCCTCGCTCCTTCATAATTTGCTGCACATTGATAGCATTTTGGTAAGTATTGAGAGATGTCGGGTCTTGCAAGATAGCAGAAGTGGGAACACCCAGAGTCTTCAAAATTTGGGTCATATCCGCTGACTCAGATGGACCCCCACCACGCCAAAAAATGCGACCACCCGAAGCAATCACCACAGGCGCTTTCCCTTCACGATACAGTTGAGCACCATAGAAAACGCGATCGCCTTCTTCACTCAAATCTACTGCTGGTCGTGGTGGAAAAGCAGGTTTCGTTGCACCTCCCAAAACCACAATCGCATCAGCTGTCGGTAATTTTCTAGCAGGAATCTGCTGCCACTCCAGGGACTTGACTAAGCCATTAGCCACCCAAGTATTACTCCCTAGCAATAACACTATCAATGCCAAAGCCACTGGCACTGGTACCCAGCGAGAGCGTTTCCAGGACATTACCAAAGCCACAACTAGCAGCACACAAGCCAGTCCCAGGGGGTACAGGAATAGCGGCAGCAGTTTTGAGAGGAAAAGAAACATTATTTTAGACGCTCATAAAACAGTGCAGCTAATCAGGAATGCTCAATAGCATCTATTGTTGATTAGCCCTACGTGCCGATCTCTTAGATATTTTGTTGTCTTTTTTTCCAAAAAACCCGCTAAAAGGTAGCCCAAGACCCTGTGATGGCTTTCTACTATATTTAGTATCTCTCTGCTGTTTGGCTAAACGTAGCCCCCTCACTTTTTCACGACTTTCGCGTAAGTCATCTTCATCTACCATCTCCTCTGGCTGCAAGTCGCTGGGATCGTCTTTACTTTTCCACCAACCGACTACCAAGCCTCCAGATAACCCCCCAGCAGCGCCCAGCAATATACTTAAAGGCACAGAGTATCCCAGAAAGTAGAAGCTTAACAGAAAAAATAACCAAAGCCTCAGTCCATATCCAGTTGAAAACGCTTTGGATAAGTCAGTTACGGTCTGTTTCATTATTTTTACCTTCACTAAGGACGAGTTGTAGCTGATTGTGCCTGGATAATTTAGCGCACTGGTGAACTGTTAGCCGTTAGCTTTCAAGCCAGTTTTCCGACTACCTCTGTTGACCCCCGTTGATGAGGCAGATAAGAAACCGGTAACTACTAACTACTGAACCAATTTTAGGTTTTAGCTTTCCGATTTTGAAATTTCTTCCCTCAAGGGTCTTCCGTTAAGGCTAAACCCATAACGGGTAGGGCGCAAGCTGGCAAGCAACTTCAACAGGTGCTGCCTCCGGTTGCTAGAGATATTCGCGATCAAGCGATGGCTGGTATTTCAATTCCTGAGCAGAAGCAGCTTTCCCAACTTCTCGAGCGCGCGATCGCCAATTTTTCCTAAGCAGAAATTCAAACTCATCCCACTGGAGGATAGATTAAAGCTTAAAATTTTGTTACTCTAATAGTACGCATACTAAATAAATTTCACCAACCTTCCCTCCTCAGAAATTAAACATCGCAATTTTCAGGTAAAAGTACTACAAACTCAAGCCGCATTGGCATCAGCTGAACGTCAAGCCCAGGCAGCGCAGTCGAATATTTCTCTGGCCTGAGAAACGACATCTGCGAAGACAACTCAGGCTCAAGGAGATGTAACGGCAGCTATCGCTAATATCGATACAGCTAAAGCAGCAGTCGCCGAGGCTCAAGCTGGGATTCCCACTGCTCAAGCGGCAGTTGCTGAGGCTCAAGCTGGAATTCCAGCAGCTCAAGCCCAAGTGGCTCAGGCGGATGCGAATTTGCAGAAGGCACAAACGGATTACAACCGTTACCTGGCGCTGTATCAACAAGGTGCGAATGCTCAAGCAAAACTTGTGGCATCTAAAGGTGGGTTGCAACAGGCTACAGCTAGTGGTCAACAAACTCAAGTGAATCGCGCTCAGTTTGATGCGGCTAAATCTGCGATCGCACAAGCCGAAGCTTCTCTCAAAGACGCCCAGTTGCAGCTGTCTTACACTAATATTTTCGCTCCCAGTGACGGTCGAGTTGGTCGCAAAACCGTAGAAGTCGGGCAACGAGTGCAACAAGGAACTCCTTTGATTATGAATCTCGGATTGCTCCTGGGATGTCAGCTGTTGTGAGCGTGGAACATAAATAAGTAGATTTGTTGTTTGTTGTTTGTTGTTTGTTGTTTGTTGTTTGTTAATAGGCATCTATTCATGGATTTTGGGGTGTCGAAGTTACAGCCAGTGCTGCGGGCTTTAAATTCTAGAAGTTATCGTCTCTTCTTTACAGGACAAGCTATTTCTCTGATTGGCACATGGATGACTCAAATTGCCACGATTTGGTTAGTTTATCATTTGACAAACTCGGCTTTGTGGTTAGGTGTTGTTGGATTTTCAAGCCAAATTCCTAGCTTTATTCTTGCTCCCTTTGGGGGAATTCTCGTTGACCGATGGAATCGTCATCGAATTTTACTTACTACTCAAATACTCTCAATGATTCAGTCTTTAGCGCTAGCTGTTTTAGCGATTACTGGCATCATTCATATTTGGCACCTGGTTGTGTTGAGTATTTTTCAAGGTTTTATTACCGCTTTTGATTCACCAGCTCGTCAGGCATTTGTGACCGAGATGGTAGAGAGACAGGAGGATTTAGGAAATGCGATCGCTCTCAATTCTTCTATTTTCAATGGAGCCAGATTAGTCGGTCCAGCTATTGGCGGTTTAGTAATTGCTAGCCTTGGGGCGGGAATATGTTTTCTGATTGATGGTCTTAGTTATATTGCCGTGATTGCTGGTTTGTTAGCAATGAGGCTCAAGCCTAGAGAGATAGCTGTTCAAACCACTAATGTCTGGCAAAGATTAAAAGAAGGATTTCTTTATGCCTTTGGCTTCCCCCCTATCCGGGCAATTTTGCTATTGGTAGCCGTGTTTAGTTTTATGGGAATGCCGTATACAACTTTTGTTCCCATTTTTGCTACCAATATTCTTCACGGTGGCTCAGAAACTTTGGGTTTTCTCATGGCAGCTTCAGGAGTGGGAGCATTAAGCGGAAAATTGCTTCGGTTTCTAAGTCTTCTCCAGAGTTAATCAAGAAATAGTGTTGTCTTTGGAAATTGCAGTAGTTGGTGACACCTTCGCTAGCATGTGACAGACATTGTTGATCAGCAGCATCGCTTGAATTTACCATGCGGCTGGCTTCACTCGCTCCCAAAGCGACTTAATTTCTTCTTCAGAAAATATATCCTTACTCGCTGCTTCTGACAAATCAAGCAATCTACGCCAAGCAAAGGTTTGAGCAACACGAATGAGTTCATCATCTGGATAAGCTGGATGTACCCAAACTACCATTTCACTGCTTGGAATACCGTCTGAAATCAGTTCAAACGTGACTTTATGAAAAGGTTCTGAAAATCCATCCCTCACAGCCGATCGCTCAATCGTAGCAAGTTGGATTGTGCTGGAATGATACATAGGAAGATCGATTGGAAAAGGTAATTAACTGATCTTACCTATTCATGAATCTACTCTCAATGCCGTCATATCCTGTCCATTTTGGTGCAAAATAGCACTTGTTGCCTTGTCATTACCGTCAACAACAAACGTCAGTTGTGCTTCTACAACTTTCCAGAAAAACTCCGTTGGTGACTCTGGAAAAATTTCATAGCGTTCTTGTCCTGTTAACTGGGCGAAGATGTGCCCTGATTCGGTTGTAATACTTAAGATAACCCCTGGCACAAGTTCGTAGTTACCAGCGTAAGCTTCATAGAGAGCCGAGTCAACTTCAATGGTATGCCGTTGTTTGGGCAATTCATAGGGTTTCTCAAACAAGATTGCAGCGATATCATTGGCAATGCGATCGCTCGATGCTGTCTCGACATTACTCAGAACAATCACCACGATCTGGTCTTTGGGATATCTGGAAATTATGGTTCTAAATCCATTGATTCCACCGCTATGAAATAGGCGATCGCGTTCATAGTAGGTGTTAATTATCCAGCCGTAACCATAGTACGCTTTCTGGTCTGCATCCGGATTAATCACTGCGGTTGGCGCAAACATCGCGTTTCTGGAAGGCTCACTTAAAATTGCATCGGTGTAGAGGGATTGCTCCCATTTGTACAAGTCTTCTACCGTTGAGTATAGTCCTCCGGCACCCGATGGAATTGACATCTCTAGAAACGCAGCGTTTTGGTAGTAGTCTCCAAAAAAGGTGTAACCTGAAGCACGGTTGGGCAGAATTTTTTCGTAGATATCATAGCCCGAATTAGTCATCTCTAACGGCTGAAAAATGTGATGTTGCAAGTAGTCCGCATAAGATTGACTAGACACCGTTTCAATGATTTTAGTCAGCACCGCATATCCAGAGTTGCTGTAATTGTGGCGATCGCCTGGTGTAAACTCCAGTGGTTTATCGCTAAACCAGGCAATAAGTTCATCCACACTCATGACTGTTCTCCACTTCTGGGGGTAGTCAGGAAAACTTGTGTAGCTGGGAATACCTGCGGTGTGATTAAGCAGATGATGTACAGTAATCTGCTCCCCATTTGGGTAATTAGGTAAATAGGTTGAAATAGGGGCATCTACCTGGAGCAAGCCCTGTTCCTGAAGTTGCAGAATGGCGGTTGCTGTAAACTGCTTGGTAATTGAACCGAGACGAAACTTAGTCTGTGGTGTGTGAGCAATGTTGTGTTCAAGATTTGCTAAACCATAGCCGTTACTCAACAGCACTTCTCCTTCACGAGCAACTAGCACAGTCCCCATAAAGTATCCTGTCTCCAGATACGCTTTGAGGTAAGTGGCGATCGCATTTGCAGCAACTTGGCTATCTAGCTTATTCTGTTGAACGACCATACAAACTCCTATTTAATCTCTCCAAAAGGTTTCGTCGTCTGAATGATTGATTGCATCTCCTCTATTGAGTTAATCTTCTCAAATTTTAATTCAACAGCCAACCCTAGCCATACTAAAAGAATCCTGTTCTACCTGGGCATGACAAACATCATTCGATTGATGACTTTAGGCAGAGGTTTTTAGAATTGTGTTAGGTACCTTTAAAGAGAGCTAAAATAAGAATAAAACTGTCTTTTAATTGAGTATTTATTATGATTAAACTAGGACTGCAATTTATCATTATTGCAACAGTTTTTCCGATTAATTCTCCTGCCCATGCCGGAATAATTGGGATAAATTACCAAAATCACAACTTACTTCAAGAAACCATCAGACAGCAACGAGAAGAGCAAGCCGAAGTAAGACGGTTAAGGTTATATGCTCAAGCACAAGAACTACAACAAGAACTGAGACAGCAACAACAACAGCTACAACAAGAACTGAGACGACAACAGGAACGCTTACAGCAACAAACCAGGCAAGGACAGGAACAACTACAACAACAACAACAGAGGCTAGGACAGGAACTACAACAACAACAAGAACTGAGACGACAACAGGAACTGCAACGACAAGAAAGACAGAGACGAGACTTAGAGGAGATCAGACGACTATAGGAAAACCGATGAAGCGATAATCAACTGTCAACCGGGCGGTGCTTCCAGTTTATCGGTAGAGCGATCGCACAATTAACAACAGAGTCAAACAACGGCGGCGAGTCAGTCCCGTGTATGCAGAAACCGAAAAGGAGAACGCCTAATCCGTCGTATTGTTTGTTACAGCAGAATTCAGGAATCAGGAGTACAAGCTGCTTGCTGTTTGGGTGCGAGATTTATTGCCACGGGAGGTATTGAACCGGAACAAGCTGGCTCGGCTTCTGGTTTGTTTAATATGATGCGTAATCTAGGTGGGTCTATTGGGATTGCCATCTTGTCAACTTTAGTAACGCGGCGGGAGCAATTTCACTCCAATCGGATTGGAGAGGCTGTGTCGTTATACAGTCCGGCAACTCAGCAGCGAATTGACCAGCTGACTCAAACTTTCATCAGTAAGGGGGCTGATCCGACAACCGCTCAGAATCAAGCACTCGCCCAGATTAGCAAGATTATCCGTCGTGAAGCTTACGTGATGGCTTACAACGATGGTTTTTTCTTCGTTGGTATCGCTTTACTAGTGAGTGCCGTTGCCCTTCTTTTCTGTAAGAAAGTGAAGCCTGGTGCAGGTGCTGCTGCTCATTAATAAATCTCAAAACACAATGCAAATGATAGATGGTAAGATAAAATTACGCACACTAAATAATCGTTGCTCCATGACTTCTACTTCTGTGAATCCCAAACAAATGGCGCGGTGGGATGAGGTTCTGGCTCCCCACGGTATCGGCTACCGGATTAAGCTGCTTTCTCAGCTACTTGGTCGTACATTTCAAGAGCGGTTGGATCCCTTTGGACTGACTCCATTTCACTGGGTTGTGCTGTGCTGTCTATGGGAAGAAGATGGTTTAGCAACTTGCAGAATAGGAGAGAGATTGCAACAGGTAGGAGGCACTTTAACTGGAGTGCTCGATCGCATGGAGGAACGAGGGTTAGTGCGTCGAGAACGAGATACGCGCGATCGCAGAATTTGGCGGATTTGGTTGACAGATGCAGGCAAGGAACTAGAAACGGTATTGCCCCCGATTGCGGCAGAAATTCGAGAAGAGGCGATGGCAGGCATACCAATAGATGAGCAAGAGCGGTTTTCAAAGTTGATCGATCAGGCGATCGCAAATTTGTCTTAAGTGATGGTTATTATCAGAGTTTTGAGGTGGGTTGAACCGGGGCATAACTACTGATTAAACCAGCCAAGTCAGTCTAATTTTAGGAATTCCCCGGCTTTTGGGTGCGAAAGTGTCAATTTCTGGTACTCTAAGCTTTTGAGGCGATTCGAGCAGCGATCGCTCTGGCTACATGTGCCAAGCCTTCCGAAGACAAAAGGCTTATTTCTGCAATCATATAATCAACCAAACGAGTGTGTTTAGACACTACAACTAGACCAGAATCTTTCCGTAGTAACCTTTGAATAAGCTGAGCTTTTTCTTCTGTGGATAACTTTTTCACCTCTTGCCAAAGACTCTCGACCTGTGTGGAGCGCTCCTTCGCCTGAACTACATCACTGTTATACATCGTCTTACACTCTAAAATATTAAGCGATTATAAGAGTGTTTGGTTTGAGCTGAAACTGTAGATTTACTTATAAATTAAATTTTTCAGAGGTGCGAACCCAGTCAAATTGTAAAGTTTTCTAAATGCTTTCAGCTCAAATAGAGATGGGAAGGTGTAATACTCCTACACAGCAGCAAGCCCATGAAACAGGTGAAGAGATGCCGATAAAAAATGAAGTAATTGAAGTCGCAACAGACGAGGGAATTCACATCTATAACATCACCCCTCAGATTTTGAAACTCCTTCAGGCAACATCCATTCAAAATGGTCAAGTTATAGTGTTTTCCCGACACACAACGACAGCTTTGGCAATTAATGAAAACGAGGAGAGATTACTAGAAGATGTCAAAGTCCATCTGAGAAAGTTAGCACCAGACTCAGAAAGTTACTTACACAATGACCTTCACTTAAGAGATGTTCCTGAAGATGAACCCATGAATGCTCACTCTCACCTCATGGCGATGATGCTTAGTACCAGTGAAGTAATTCCTATTGTTGATGGTCAATTAGCTTTGGGTATGTGGCAATCAATCTTATTTTTTGAGTTAGATGGTCCCCGGAAACGGACTGTGTTTATACAAATTAGTGGCGATTGATTTCTCATCACTTTAGTCAAGGAAAGTGATTTGTTGGGTTACGCTATCGCTGAACCCAACAAATCACTACCATTGTTGGGTTTCGTGACCTCAACCCAACCTACAAAACTACAAAACTTTTAATGAAGTTAAGACTGTATCTTTGACAAGACAGGTGGCTTAGCTGATTTAGTCACTGCCCAGGGAAAAGATTTGTACTTGAAGTAAAAGCCACCCAAGACAAGCAGCGCGATCGCAGCAGTACCAATACCCAGGGGACTTGGAAGCCAAAAGACTGCCTCTAGATGGTTGATTTGACCTGGTTTGAGCGTCCACACTAGCTGATGTCCGTTGTCGTAGACATTTGGTTTGATGGCGACTTCGGACTTCTCAATACTGCGTGCTCCCCAAGGAGTCTCTAAGCTAAACTGCAAATCCAACAGTGAACCTGGAGTGACCACAACATTACCCTTAGAGGAGAGGACGCCGAGCGATCGCAAATCTAGGTCATAGCTTAAATGATTGCGCTGCCAAAGGACAAAGTTGCCTTGATTTAAGTGGAACTTCGATTGGAAACTCGGTAAATCCACCGCCTCAGCAGTCTTAGATGGTTTATCTTTTTTAACAACTGGGTTAAAAAACTGGTTAAACTTGGAGTCCAATTCCGTACCGCTGCTGAATGGAATTGTGACAAAAATTTCTTGCTCAGAAAGACGCTTTGTTTTACCCTGAAGCTGTTTGACTCGACGCTCAATACTTCTAAGCCATTCTTGTGCCTGAGTTTTGCTAAAATTCGTCAGCTGTTCTCCCAGCTTGATATGCTGCACAATCTCACCTTGATGCTGACTCTCGAAGTTGACTCCGACATCATATTGAACACAACCAGAAACTAACATTGATGCTAGCAAGATCACCCAGAGAATTCGTAAGCGACCCAGAATCCGACGGATGAACGACAATAAAACAACAACGGCTGGTTTCACAAACTCCTCCTTAGCGTTCATAGACCCTGAACATCTTAACGGTTATTTGTTGTTGGTTGTTTGTTGTTGGTTGTTTGTTGTTGGTTGTTTGCTTGCCCTGAGCGCGGTCGTTGGGTTGTTGGTTGTTTGTTAAAAAAACACTAAGTACAGACAATAAATTATAAACAACTAATAACGATTGCGTGAGATGAGTTAAAAAACCTCAACTAACGCCCCCTCTTACAGACAATTCGATTTGCATTCCTGTAAGTAGTAGATCCAGAGGAAGAACTAACATCTTGAGTTCCGGGCGGAGGGTCAGTTTTAACTAAACGCCCAGTTGCATCGTAGAGTCTACTGCCTAAATGAACAATAGAATTCATCTTGTTGCAATTAACAACAATATCTTCTTCAAACCTCTCTTTTTTCTCGGTAATAGGTTGGTTACTACTAAAAATTGTGTATTTATAAGAGGTTTGACCAGTTTTTTTGATGCTTTGCCTGTCTAAATAGACGGTGGCTTTGTTAAACTCATCAATCCCTACAGAAACGTATCGAGTAGCTTGAGATAAGCTAGGCAATTGCCAGAGGGTTGGGACAGCCGTAACTGTCAGTAGAGCAGTAATTGTCAGACGTGCCATTTTTTGACATTCTTGTTTTTATTGACTCCAACTGGAGTGTAGCGAATGCCAAGTGAATCTGCATCGTTTATAGAGAGGAAGTAGGGAGTAGGGAGTAGGGAGTGGGGAGTGGGGAGTCCCGGTGTCGGTAACTCCCTAGGGACTTATTAAGTCCTTGGGATTTATTAAGAAAAATGACCATTTGATAGTGAACGCTGGGTTTAAACACCAAACCAAATTAATCCAGCTATTGTTAAACTCAGAGCAATCAGAGCGATCCAGATAAATTGGTTATCTTTGGTGTTTATTTGGCTGGGATCGATCGCTTCCAAGGGGTCTTTGCGATCGCGGTTGCGAATGGCGATCGCATTATTACTGCCGCGACGGTCTTTGGGGTCACTTTCGGCGATCGTCCCTAAGTCGGGGATTTGGGTCATCCATTCGGCGGGTCTTTTTAGCTGAGGGGCTTGTAGAATGTAGAGTAAGCGTTTGCCTTGTTTGCTGGTTGCTGGGTCGGGATGACGACTCACCTGCTGACAAAGAGCGATCGCTTCCGTTTTTTGTCCGGCAGCCTCATACGCTGTCACTAACCAAATTTGTGCCTCGCCCCCTAAGCGAGAGGTTCGATTCATCAAGGCACTTGCAGCCTCCAAACGCTTCACGGCAGTGCGATACTCACCCTTCTCAAAGGCGGCTTTTCCCGCCTGGAACTCAATTTGGAATATTTCTTTATTTTCTGAACTCACGTTTCAACTTTGCTGGTAGATCTGGCTAGAACTACTTTTATCTTAAATAGCTTCATAAAAATCTTCCCGCCTGGAAACCCCATCCCTTTATGGGCAAAGCTGTTGACTGAGCACTAACACATAACGCACTAACATACAGATATGAGTCTTTGTCTCTACTCACGAAAAACTGCATTATCCCTAAAATTTTAACTTTCGAGGGGGTTTGGGGGAGCTATAAGTCCCACGCTGTACCTGTACCCTTCTTCTGCGTTGGGATACATGGACTCCCCCTTTTCAATTTTATCCGGTCAATCCCGGTAAAATTTGCCAACAATCCGGAACACTCTTACTAGAGATTGCATATAATAGTAAGAGGAGATAAAAACAATGCAACATCAAGCAGTCATTGTCAGACTGTATCCAACAATTGAACAACAAGAGGTATTGTCTCAGCACTTTGGTTGCGCTCGTTGGTGGTGGAATCATGCACTAAACCTGTGTATCGAGACTTACAAGGCAACGGGTAAAGGCTTAAACCAGTCTGCATTGAATACTTTTCTTCCTAAGCTCAAGAAGCAAGAGGAAACTCAATGGCTATCTGAGTGTTACTCTCAGGTTTTGCAAGCTACTACACTGAATTTGGTAACGGCTTACAAGAACTTCTTTGACGGTAGAGCTAAATATCCTCGTTTCAAAGCCAAGAAAAATAAGCAGTCAATCCAGTATCCGCAGTCAGTCAAGGTAATTGATGGGTGTCTTAAGTTTCCGGGTCGTGTTGGTGTGGTTAAAGCTAAGATTCATCGACCTATTAAGGGGACAATCAAAACTGTAACTGTTAGCATGACTCCATCTGGAAAGTATCACGCTTCCGTGTTGATGGAGATAGAAGGAGGCAGCTCAGTATCTAGCACAGACGGCAAAGTTGCAGGCATTGACTTGGGATTGAAGGATTTTGCTATTGTCAATGATGGGGTGAAAACTTCCAAGTATACAAATCCCAAACACCTAGCCAAGCACGAACGCAACTTGAAAAGAAAACAGCAAAAATTAGCGAGGAAGGAGAAAAGAAGCAAGTCGAGAGATAAAGCGAGAATTTTAGTGGCTAGGGTTCACGAACGAGTTACTAATACTCGTCAAGACTTTTTGCACAAGCTTTCAAGGAAGCTCGTTGACGACAACCAAGTCATCGTAGTAGAAAGTCTTCATGTCAAAGGCATGGTGCGTAACCATAAACTAGCTAAGGCTATTTCTGATGTGGGTTGGGGAATGTTCGTCAATTTCTTGCAGTACAAATTAGACCGTGAAGGCAAGGTACTGGTAGAAATTGACCGATGGTTTCCCAGCTCTAAACTATGCTCAAACTGCCACTATCAAGTTGATGAAATGCCGCTAGCTGTAAGGACTTGGATTTGTCCTAGTTGCGGCACTCACCACGATAGAGAAGGGTTAGCCGCAATCAATATCAGAGCAGAAGGAATCAGAATAATATCGGTCTTGGGAACCAGGACTGCTGCTGATGGAGGGGATGTGAGTCCGAAGCGAGGACGCAAGTCTAAGCTAACGCAATCCCTCACGAAGTCAGAAGCCTACGCTGACTCTTCGAGTACAGCGTAGGTAGTTCACTAAGGGTATTAACTTCAATTCAATACCTGGTGAGGTCTGTTCTTCATAACGCATAGAGCGGTCTTAATTCTGACCAGGGTGTGATGAAATCGAATTTTCAGCAAGACATTCACTGACTTTTATCAGTCCCATAGAATTTTTAAGGCGATACTATGCTCAAGACATCTCCTTCTCAGCAACTTTGTCGGAATTGGTCTAGGCTTACTCAAGTCCTCACGCCCTTAAGTTTGGGAGTTGCACTGCTGACATCCGCCCAGATGCCAGTGGCAGCAAAACCCGTCGTAGTCGTTCAACCACCGCTTCCTAGTACCTCGGTTATTGGCAACCCGATTCCGAGTCCTGTGCCAGTAAATCCTTACACAGGTAACTTGTGTGCTTTTTCACCCTATGAGTGCCGGGGTTACGACACAGTGATAATTCCAGACAGGCAGGTGATTCAACGTTCGACTTTGATTAATCCGCGAGGAATTAATTCCAGGATTTCTGATTCAGTGCTAGTTGACCCAGTGATTATTAATTCACCAAGATATCCTCTAGGGACATCCAGGGGTTCAAGCATCATCTATAGTTCACCGACTTATCGATCGCCTGGGGGGATCAGGATTCGCGTTGGGCGATAAGCTATTAGTGGCTTAGTTCATAAATTCTGATGCCACAATCATTGAGCCAATCCCCTCATCGGTGAAGATTTCTAGTAGCAGCGCGTGGGGAATGCGACCATCGATAATGTGGGCTGCCCGAACCCCTTGGGCAAGCGATCGCACACAGCAATTTACCTTGGGAATCATTCCCCCGCCAACGATGCCTGTGTTAATCAATTCTCGCGCTTCTTGAATACTCACCTTAGCAATCAGAGTGGAAGAATCTTTATAATCCTTCAAAATCCCAGCCGTATCAGTCAGCAAAATTAACTTCTCTGCCCCTAACGCTGCCGCTATTTCACCAGCAACAGTGTCTGCGTTGATATTGTAGGCTTGACCCGTTTCATCAGCGGCAACACTAGAAACCACTGGAATATAGCCACTATTGCCCAGAGATTCCAAGAGTTTGACATCCACACTGTTGACTTCACCAACAAAGCCAATACCTTCGCGACCGTCAGGACGTGCTTTGATTAAGTTACCGTCTTTGCCGCAAAGTCCCACAGCCTTGCCACCAGCGCGGTTAATCAGAGAAACCAGTTCTTTATTGACTCGGCCGACTAACACCATCTCCACAACATCCATCGTGGCAGCATCCGTCACGCGCAGACCATTTTTAAATTGTGGCTCAATTCCCAGCTTCCCCAGCCAGCTATTGATTTCAGGTCCACCGCCGTGGACGACTACGGGGCGCAACCCCACGCAGGCTAAAAAGACCACATCGCGGATAACTTTGTCTTTGAGGGTGCTATCTTTCATCGCGGCACCACCGTACTTGACAACTACCGTCCGACCAGCAAATTCTTGGATGTAGGGTAGTGCTTCACTCAGCACCCGCACACGGGTTGCTTCAGTTTGCCGGATGTACTCGCTATCGTTAATCATGGGCAGCAAATCTAATTCAAATGAGGCGTTCACAGCAGATTAAATCATTGTCGCAGAGCTCAAGGGGCAATTTTAGAAACAACTACCCTAAAACGCCAAAAAAGCGGCACAATAGTAAACAGCTCAAAAATTGGGACTGTAGTTCAATTGGTTAGAGCACCGCCCTGTCACGGCGGAAGTTGCGGGTTCGAGCCCCGTCAGTCCCGTAGTTAGAAAGACCTAGTTAGTAACTAGGAAGGATGAAGGATGAAGGATGAAGGATGAAAAGCTCCATAAATTAATTAAAGGTACTTGTACGGAACAATGACCGATGTTGGATGAAGATTTATTGTCTTCTCTAAAATACATGTGCTTCCGAAAATTTTTCACCCCTCATCCCTCATCCCCCATCCCTCATCCTTTTTTGCCAGTGCCTATCGATGCATCACAGACTCTGCTTGGGCTTTAACTTCCGGTGCTCCTGGTTGTGCTTCCGGTTGGCGAGTGTACCAATATGCCCAGGCAATCAACACTGCCTGAAAGGGTAACCTTGCCAAATAAAGTGCTTGATTATGAGGAATTCCCTCAATCTGAATGTTGTGCAAAGTCAGGTAGATATTGGCAGGAAAGACGGCAATAAACAGAGCAATTAGTCCCCATGCCGCCAACACGCTGACAAATGGCATCAATAAGCCAATACCGCCCAGAATCTCGAAGAAACCGCTGATATAGACAGACGCCATAGGTGGAAACGGTGGTGGAACAATACGGGCATATTGCTCTGGTCTAAGAAAATGGGTGATGCCGACGATGATGATACACACGGCAAGAACACCCCGGAGGATTTCTTTGCGCTGATGACTGTTGTTAGGTGCAAAATTCATAGAGCTGGGAACATAGGGCGGACACAATTAAACGGTAGAGGGAGCGATCGCCATTGTGCGTCTATCTGGAGTCAGTCTTGTGCAACAGCAGTCAGCGAGCTTTGGAAGTGATAGCTTAAAATGGCTATACAAATAACATCTGAGAGAATATTCTGTGACCGTTAGAGTTCGGATTGCTCCCAGTCCAACTGGAAACTTACACATCGGTACGGCAAGAACAGCTGTATTTAACTGGCTATTTGCCCGTCACCACGGCGGTCAATTTATTCTGCGAGTTGAAGACACAGACCAAGCGCGATCGCGCCCCGAATACACTCAAAATATCCTCGACGGTCTCACCTGGCTAGGACTGAACTGGGATGAAGGTCCGTTTTACCAAACCCAACGTCTTGACCTCTACGGAAAAGCCATTGAAACCCTTTTGGAGCAAGGTTTGGCGTATTACTGCTACACCACAGAAGCCGAACTAGAGCAAATGCGGGCAGCACAGAAAGCCAGAAAAGAAGCGCCCCGTTATGACAACCGCCATCGTAATCTGACACCAGAGCAACGAGCAGCCTTTGAAGCGGAAGGTCGCCAACCGGTGATTCGCTTCAAAATAGAGGATGATCGAGAAATTGTCTGGAACGACATGGTGCGTGGGAAGCTCACCTGGAAAGGTCGTGACCTGGGCGGTGATATGGTAATTGCTAGGGCATCCAAGCAAGGCGAGATTGGTCAGCCACTCTACAATTTAGCGGTAGTGGTGGATGACGTTGATATGCACATTACCCATATCATCCGAGGTGAAGACCACATTGCGAACACACCTAAACAAATTTTGCTTTACGAAGCCTTAGGGTCAACCGCACCGGAGTTTGCCCATACGCCTTTAATCCTCAATGAGCAAGGACAAAAACTCTCCAAGCGTGATGGCGTTACTTCGATTTCTGACTTCAAGCAAATGGGCTTCACAGCTGAGGCTTTAGTTAATTACATGACGTTGCTGGGTTGGTCACCACCTGACTCGACTCAGGAACTTTTTACTTTAGAAGAAGCCGCTAAACAGTTTAGCTTTGAGCGTGTCAACAAAGCAGGAGCAAAGTTTGACTGGGCGAAGCTGGATTGGATAAACAGTCAATATCTCCACAAGATGCCAGCCTCTGAGTTAGTAGAGTTGCTCATTCCCTACTGGCAAGCCGCTGGGTTTGAATTCGATCCTGTGAGCAATCGCTCTTGGCTAGAACAGTTGGCAGCCATGATTGGGCCGAGTCTAGCTCGCTTGCCGGAAGCGGTAGACATGAGCAGGATGTTGTTTATCGAGTCGATTGAGTTTACCCCAGAGGCAGTTGACCAACTGAAAAAAGAAGGTGCTAGTGCAGTTGTGCAAGCTGTGCTTGACGCTGTTACTAACTCCCCCAAGTTGACTTCTGAGGATGCTCAGCAGATTATTGCAACGGTGACTAAAGAGCAGAAGGTGAAGAAAGGGTTAGTCATGCGATCGCTCCGTGCTGCCCTCACCGGCGATGTCCACGGACCTGATCTCATTGAATCTTGGGTACTTCTTCATCAGCAGGGAATCGACCAAAGCCGTTTGCAGCAAGCACTAACCCACGCAGCCTGAACGGTGGATCAGACAATCATCGGCAAGCGGAACAATACTGACGAACTTATCGTCTACATCTGATACGCTTAGCCATCAATATCCAAAAATAAGCCCGCCGTTCATTGCCCTTAGAATACACAAACCAGTGAAGCAACGAGGAACAAAATTCATCGAGACACCTAACTGGGCAACTACACTAAGCCTAACGGCATTATTCGCTAACGCGACGGCGATGATGGGCGGCGGGCTATTGATGAATGCCTTAACTCAGTCTCAGCCAGCCCAAGCCCAAAAGATATTTGAGAACGTCACAATTTCACCAAAATTTTCTCCAGATCCCATGACGATTCGGGGAATCAGTGGTGGTTCTGTACCAGCCAGCAACATCGCAAAGCGTGCAGAAACACCAACAGGTCCGTGTGTCGGCTTTGTAGATGAACCACCCGACCATACAATTGTTTTAACAAGTTTTTTCAACTATCTGAGCTTGATAGTTGAAAGCCCACAGGACACAACTATTGTAATTAGTGGTCCTGGTGGAACTTGGTGTAATGATGACTTTCAGGCAAAGAATCCTGGTATTGCTGGTCAGTGGCTGCCTGGTACTTATCAAGTATGGGTAGGTTCTTACGATAAAAACAACTATAACCCTTACATCATCAGAATGAGCGAAGTTCAGCTACCGAGTCCTACCTCTTCTGAACCATAAGAGTTAGTTTGTCTAGCACATCAGCTACCTAATTCCTTACTCGCCTCTCGTCAGAGGAGCGCGGACTCAACGATAGTCCTGGAGCTGTTGCTATCTCCACGATGCTCACTTGCCCTATTCCTTTGGGAGGATGCTCCAGCTACAAGCACCAGGTCAAGCTAGTGAGGAAAACGACAGCCTGATGCAATTAACACGACATAGAAGATGTTGCCTCCCGATCGCACAGATGAAGGAGTAATTTTTTCTCGGTGACTTTGAGTTTTTATTAAACTTACTACTTTACTAAAATTTTATTCCGCTGCCAAGAGATTTTTGCGTAATCTTACGCAAATTTAACTAGTAAACTGTATCATTGAATACAATTAAGATTTGTAATAATACTTAGGCATTAAGGTCAATGCTTTTTAAACTATGGTATTCCACAAATTTTTCACGAGAGATTTCTACTTCTTTAAGTCTCCACCATTCAACAATAAGATTTCTTAATTTTTTATGGTTTTGCTAAAGATGACTAGAAAGTACTTGCCTTTTTCCTAAGAAAACAGATATGTTTCCTTATATGCACAAGGAAGGTTAGCATTATCAAAGTGTTAGCTTGTCAAAACGAAGTTTAGCGTTAGCTGTTTGTACTTACTAGATTCTTGAAAGAGGAAATTGAAGCCATATTTTTCCGAGAAACAATCTTCAAGTAATGGCTTTTTCGTGGTGTCAGTTTGCAGTTAAATACTTAAACTGCAATAGAAAACTGATCGTAGGGGTATAGCTGATGCATTTCGCTAAAGCCAGCAGCTAAGACAACAATATTAAACAGACTTCTGGCATAAAAAGTAAAGCAAGAGGTCATCAGAACTACAGAAATGTAGTGAAAATTGGCTTTTGGTGGGCTTCTCATCAAGCCAAAATTAATGTTTTCATTTCATTCAAGTAAAAGGGTTTATCGAGGTTATACCAATGCCACACACTAAAACACAGCAGGCTGACAAACTCTCCACACTTCAAAGTTCGGACAGTGCAACATTTATCCAGGCTGCTGTAGTATCAAATGATGAACTTTCATCTCTATGTAACCGGGAGACTCAGTTGCAAGCGCTTCGAGAGGAGGCAGCGCGGCTTCAGAAGGCTGGATGGGATACAGCTATTAATCACAATACGATGGAAGTTGAACACTGGCGTCCGCGTGGCTCTTTTCCACCCCAACAAGAGGGTTACTTCAAGAAACTAAGCAACTGGTTAAAAACATATATTGGATGAGCTGAGTGTTGAGTGTTAACTGCTGAGTGTAAACGGGTTTCTCTTCAAGAGTTAACTCTCAACGGTCTTCATGACAATATACAATTTCAAGGCACATTCGCTTAACTCTGGGCGGCTTTTAAGGCAACGGCGATCGCATTTCTTACCGCAGTATCCTTCTGTTCCAAGATGAGATTTTCGCCAACTGTGCGCTGAGCAACTACACCGCAAACGCAAGCCGCTGCAAAGTTATAGACTCCCGCCATTTTAAAGAGTGTGCCACATTCCATTTCATAGTTGAGCACGTTCAAACGCCGATATTCTTCTGTGATACCTTGGAGCGATCGCATTAAATTAGGATTAGCCGAATCCATGCGTTCTTGTCCTTCGTAGAATGTATCTACTGACGCTGTGATCCCTAGATAATGCTCAACGTCTAATTCTCGTGCGGCATTAACTAAAGCTACGGTAAGAAAAGGATCGGCCGCCGCTGGATACTCAACAGGTGCAATATCATTGGCTGCACCCTGGCGACACAGTGCAGCACTGCTAATGACAATACTACCGACTGGCACATGGGCTTGAATTGAACCACAAGTCCCGATGCGAATAATTTGCCGAATCCCTACCTGTATCAACTCATTAACCACAATACTGAGAGACGGCGCACCCATGCCACTAGTGGCAGATAAGATGGGACGCCCATTTGCTAAACTACCGACGTAACTATTGAGTCCTCGACTCTCTGATAACAGACGTGCATCCTGTAAGTAGGCCTGAGCAATCAGACAGGCACGTTCCGGATCGCCGGATAATAAAGCAATAGTGGGAGGCTGGCAACCAAGGTCATCTCGCCCAAAGCCGATATGATACAAGCTATTACTGCTCATCAACGTAGGCTTGAGTTAAATCAACGATTATATCTAGACGAAAGTTATCAACTAAATTGATTAAAGTCTTAATTAGAGAGGCATTTGTCTGAGGTATTTGCTCAACTAGCTCGATCACTTGCCGATCATCGCTCACCAGTGCCGCTAGGTATAGTTTATGTAGCCATTCTTTTGGCATCACACTTAAATCTTCAGTTGTTAAGGGCTTAGTTAGTTCTGATGAAGCGTATGAAGTGGGTTGGTTTTCTCCTTCATAGATATAGCGCACTCCTAGATGTTTCCCTATTTTTTCTAATAGAGTTTCTTCTCGAAACGGTTTAATTAGAAAGTCATCGCAGCCAGCTGACAAGATAGCTACTTGCTGTTCTTCAAAAGCACTGGCGGTGAGGGCAATAATTATCGGATATTGACCTTTTGGCATTGGCGATCGCGTCATCGCTACGGATTTGTTGGAGTTAATCGTAGCAACTTCAGGAACCTCAGCCTCTTCAATAGAGAGTTGTCTAATTTGTCTAGTTGCCTCATACCCATCCATGACTGGCATTTGCATATCCATAAAAATGAGATGTGGTTTCAAACTCTCCCACTGCTCAACTCCTTGTTGACCATTTTCAGCTTCGTGCATCTCGAACCCCAAGGGAGAGAGCATTTTTATCAGTAATTGGCGATTGACTCTAACATCCTCAACCACCAAGATACGATAAGTCGGTTGATTGGGTTCTAAGCCAATCACTCGCTGCGTTGTAGGTATTGTCTTTTCCGAAGCCGAGGATGCCAAACGCAGGTGGATATCAAAAGTGAACGTTGTTCCCTTACCCAGTTGACTGCTGACGGTAATATCTCCCCCCATCAATCTGACAAATTGTTGAGTAATCGCTAAACCTAATCCTGTACCTTGCATTGACTGGCGACCGACTTGACTTTGCACAAAGGGGTCAAATATAGTAGCAAGTTCATTCTGGGCAATGCCAAAACCAGTATCTTCGACTTGAAAGATTAGGGAGTAGGGAGTCGGGAGTCGGGAGTCGGTGATTGAGGAAGAAATTACTCCCCCTGCTCCCCCTTGTCCCCCCTCCCTATTCCCCATTACCCGTAACGTGACACTTCCTTGAGTAGTAAATTTGATGGCGTTACTGAGCAGGTTAATTAGGACTTGGCGGAGTTTACTTTCATCAGTTTCAACATATTGGGGTACGTTTAAATTGCGTTCAAATTTCAACTTTAAGCCTTTGGCAGCGGCTTTGAGTAGAAACAAGTCTTCGAGAGAAGTCAACAAACCATACAAATCAAAGCAATTTTCATTCAGCGCGACTTGACCGGCTTCAATTTTTGCCATTGACAAAATGTCATTGATTAGTTCTAGCAAATGTTCGCCACTACGATTGATGATTTCTGTATATTCAAGCTGCTCTGTGGTAGCAGCCGCATTACGAGTCATCATTTGGCTAAAACCTAGGATGGCATTGAGGGGAGTTCGTAGTTCGTGGCTCATCTTCGATAAGAAGTGGCTTTTAGCACGATTAGCCGTTTCTGCCTCTTGTTTGGCTTTTTGGAGAGCATGATTTTGGATGGCTAGTTCTTGGCTGTATCGTGTTTGCTGTTCTAGAAGATTAGCTTGAGCGATCGCAATTCCTACTTGTGCTGCCACTGACTCGATCAGTTCTATCTCATCGTCTGTCCATTGACGGAAGCGATCGTACTGATGCAGGCCAATTATCCCGTTTGGTTCTCCCTGATAGGATGTCCGGACTGCCAGCATTGACTTTAGACCAAACTGCTGACACAGCGATGAAGCCGCTTCTAGCAGGGGGTCAGTATAGACATTATCCGAGGCAACTGCCTCATCTTTGCTTAATACCAACTGAGCATGAGGATTACCAGCCACTGGAATTTCAATGTTCCAAGCCGATTCATCGTTGGGTTGTGCATACGTGGCAACAAAGGGAATTTGAGGGGTTGGCTGTGCCACATAGGAGTGAATTAGGCAGCGATTCACTTTCAAGGCTTGACCAATTTGGATGACAGCTGTCTGAAAAACTTGCTCTGGCTGCAAACTAGAGCGAATTTCTTGAGTAATTTTTCCGAGCAATAAGGCTTTTTCGACTTGTCGTTCTACAGCGGCTTTGGCAGTTGCCAGTTCGTTTTGGGCTTGTTTACGCTCGGTGATATCTTCTGCAATGCCAGTGATGCGGTATATTTCTCCCGACTCATTCCTAACTGGAAAACCGCGATCGCGTACCCAGCGAATTGTCCCATCTGGGCGCACAATGCGATACTCTTCATCGAAGTCTCCTACATACAGTTTCTTGAAGCAAGCTGCTTCTACCCGTTCGCGATCGAGAGGATGAATGGCTTGGAGCCATCCCCTAAAATCGGTATACAAGCTTTCACAGGTGCGCCCCCAAATTTGTTCGTAGGCAGGACTGACGTAAAGTATTTGGCGTGACTTATAATCTGATATCCAGAATACATCTTGGATATTTTCTGCCAACTGGCGAAACCGATGTTCGCTCTCTCGCAGTGCCTGTTCTGTCTGCGTGCGAATCTCAATTTCTTGTTGTAATGATTGATTTTGCTCTTGAAGTTGTCTTTGTAGTTTTTGGATAGCCAGTTGATTTTCTATCCGCGCTAAAACTTCTTCGACCTGAAACGGCTTAGTAATAAAGTCTACGCCCCCAATTTTAAACGCTTTTACTTTGTCAGGTACTTCATGGATGGCGCTCAAAAAAATTACGGGAATTTGGCGAGTTTTTTCACTCGCTTTCAGCTTTTGGCAAACTTCATAACCATTCATTTCGGGCATCAGAATATCAAGCAAAATCAAATCGGGAGGAGCTGCGTTTGCTGCATTCAATGCCAATTGTCCAGAGATGGCTCTTTGAACTTTATACCCCTCTTCCATCAGGATGTTGGATAAAAAACGCAGGTTATTTGGCTGATCGTCAACCATTAAAATTTTGAGT
>DALYIW010000126.1:0-21952 GCA_031970155.1 Coleofasciculaceae cyanobacterium CTOTU46601
ACTTCTTCGGTAGCACGACCCAATGAAGCGTAAAGAATCCCCGACCGTTCACGGCCAGGAGTATGTCAAAAGCGCTGTCTACGATCGCGTCTGGCTGCAAAGCACCTGATTTTTTGGTGAAGTCAAATTCAGCGGCAGGAGAATTTGTTGCAGGATAGTAGCCATCTTACTCAGTGGTAGAGGTACGACAGCCAATCCAACTCTATCCTGTAGCTGTTAGAAATTTACTTGTTGAAAGTAGGATGGATAAATATTCCTCTGAGGAGGAATTTGAAAACTCTCTTGGTGAAATATTGTCATCTCAAGAAGTTAAAGGAGTTATCTCAGGTTTACTCGCTCAAATTCATGCAGATATACCAAAGCAGTGATTGATGTTTAATAAAGTGAGAAGTGTTCATCTGTTTGTTGTCAGTTTCAGTTAAAAGATAGAAGGCAACAACCAAGGTCGATCGCCTTACCAGCATCTGCCCGTTGAACTGCGGGCGCTAAACTGTAAAGCACTGCCTTGCCATCTCGCGTTGCCTGGACAAACCCCTCTTCTCGCAGGATTTTGAGATGGTGCGATAGCAGGCTTTGCTCCAAACCTAGAACAGCGTTCAGTTCCCCAACATGTTTTGGCCCTTCCATCAAGATTTCCAAAACAGCTAGACGAGTGGAATCTGCCAAAATTTTCAGCTTGCGGACACAAAAAGACTGAGGTAACTCGATGCGCTGGTTCATCGCTCACCGCCTGGATGGATTGAACGACAATTGATATGAATATCATTTCATATCAATTGCCAAAAAAAAACTATCTCTGGCATCCTATGACGCCTGATTAACAACAACCACCACCGATGTAGTGCCAAGTTGAATCTGTAACTAACACGTCTTGCGGAAATGATGCCGATAGCTTCGTTGCTGTTTTGTCACACACAGCAGCAGGTACACCCCGCTGAAGAACGTGTCCTGCTGAATCATCAAAGATTTCTTCGGCACCCTTGTAAATTGCGGTTTTACCCGTGAAAATGCAAGGGCCATCATCTGGGATTGGCACTTTGAAGGAAACCGAATCTAGACTTTCTAAAAGCAAATCTTCTTCCAAACCATAGCTGTGACGATCTAAAAGTCGGTAAGGGCGACGGGTGCGGATTTCTACCTGACCAAAACCAGCATCAACAATTCTTTGGGTATACTGCTCGTAAGTCAATGCGCCAGAGAGACACATCGCTCTCAATCGTTCATCTTGTTGCAGATGCGGTGGAATGGGGCAAGTAGCAATTGGATCGCTCATCTGCAAGCGTCCCCCTGGTTTTAAGACTCGGAAGGCTTCTTTTAGCGCTCTTGACAGGTCATCTGGCTCAAAGATATTAAATAGGCAATTTTGAGCGACAACATCCACAGAGGCGTCTGGCACTGGCAAGACAAAGGCATCCCCGTCTCGAATCTCTACAAAACTCGGATCGAACCAGGGATTTTCTTTGGCGGCAAGTTCCAAGTTACGGGTAGCAGCTTCCCGCATAGCGCTGACTGGATCAACAGCAATAACGCCGCCAGGACGCCTAGAAAAATAGGAAAATTGCAAAGCTTCCAATCCGCCGCCAACACCAACGTATAGTACAGTTGGCTCGTTAATCAGTTCAGCTGGGTGAACAGTAGTACCGCAGCCGTAGTTCATCTCCTGCATCTTGCCAGGTACTTTGAGTCCCGGCAGTTGCAGAGGACTGCTTTGGACACAACACAAACCCACTTGGGGGGTTTGGGCGACTTCACTGTAAAATTCGGCAGTTGTTTCAAGATAGCTCATCTGAATCCTCTGTTTGCAAAGGGTTTAAGGCTACTGAAACTAGGGGGTAAATGCTCACTAGCCCTGAGTCAGTAAATTCCTTTCTCCAGCTTTGATGCTACTGAACAATGGTTCAATCAACCACTCATCGGGGCTAATCCATCTGTGGGTTATTACCGAATTGATGTTCTAGGCTATAGGCTACCTGACATAAATCAAGCCGTATTCCTCATTTTGATCGTTAGCAATTTCTGCAAGACTACTTTTGGGAAACAAGAAAAGAGATCTCAACTCACTCATGTTTTGGAAAGAAAAGACCATCAAATCAAGTGTGCCTGTAAAAACTTGTCGAGTTGATGTTCTGTCGGTACGGCTATATAACTCCTCTAGGGACTTGGCACAAGACGCGGCACAATTCGCGCACGACTATTTACAGGACGTTATTGCCCAACAGGGCACGGCTACTGTCGTCTTGGCGACTGGTAACTCGCAAATCAAATTTTTAGAAGTTCTGATTGGCCTAGGAGGTGTGGATTGGTCTAGAGTGACTCTTTTCCATCTAGACGAATACCTGGGAATTGACGCGAATCATCCTGCCAGTTTCCGTCGCTACTTGCGCGAACGGGTGGAAAATCAGGTGAAACCTAAGCAATTTCACTATATCGAAGGTGATGCTTTAGAACCATTGGTAGAATGCGATCGCTATTCACAACTTCTCAAAGCGCAGCCCATTGACTTGTGTTGCCTGGGACTTGGAGAAAACGGACATCTGGCATTCAATGAGCCATCTGTAGCTGATTTTAATGACCCTTACTCGGTGAAGCTGGTGAAGTTGGACGAGGCGACGCGACAGCAACAAGTAGATGGAGGTTATTTTCCCAACTCTGAAGCTGTGCCACAATATGCCTTCACACTGACCATTCCCCTGATTAACTCTGCCAAGAAAATCTTCTGCTTTGTATCAGGAGTCCGCAAGGCTACAGCAGTTAAGAAGATGTTGCAGGAATCTATTAGCACAGACTGTCCTGCTTCTGTACTCCGGACTCAAGAAAATGCGATGTTATTTCTAGACGCGGATTCTGCTGGAGAACTCTCAAGCCTTCGATAATAGGGTCAAGAATTAGGAGCGTAGGACGGCATCAGACTACGCAGATATCGACAAAATCGAGAACCAAATAGATAGAGCAAAAACACCGCATTCAAACTATACTCAAAAATTCTAAACTCCCTCCCGTAGTATTGAAAATTCCAGTAGCTAATTGGGCTATGGAATCGGATAGACCACTCTAAGGGAAAAAACAACAATGGCCCATCATCTGCATGAGTGAAAATATCCACAAAGCTGTGCAAAAGACAAGCAACCAGAAACCAGAAAAACCAACGAGATGGAGAACCGATATTACGGCGCGATCGCCATAACAATCTCAGTGAAAACAGTAGAAAAATGGGAGAGTGAAGCAAATTATGGGAAGCAATCCAAAAAGGATTGTGAAAATACAGCTCGTCGAAAATTAAGTGAAAACTGTCAGATAGACTCCAGTTTTTAAGGAAGTGGTAGTAGATGAGGCTACCAATTGATAGAAACCAAAGAGGCAAATCGGGAGCTACGGAACCCAGTAAAAACGCACTCTTAACAATAGGAATTCGCGGAAAGCTCTTGTCTATAACGGCAGTCATCAGGAAGTGCGAAGGAGTTAGCATTATGCATTACCTTATCGTTGTTAACGCAGCAAGCTTGGTATTGCTACTTTTGGTTGTTGCATTTAAGTTAGAGAGTTTTGGAGTACGAAACATCTAGGTGCTTTTACTAGAGTTAACCTGAAGAGTATTATTCGCGACTTGGCTCATTTGCTTAGATTCTTTTTCCTTACGTTCGCTGTAGCGGTCTGTTAGATAATCAACCTGGTCACGCAGTAGCACAGTAAACTTGTAGAGTTCTTCCATTACATCAATTACGCGATCGCGATAAGGTGAATCCTTCATCGTCCCATCTTCATGGAACTCCTGATACGCCTTAGCTACCGAAGACTGATTGGGGATAGTAAACATTCGCATCCAGCGTCCCAGAATTCTCATGGTATTAACAGCATTGAAAGACTGTGAACCACCACTGACCTGCATCACCGCTAGAGTTCTGCCTTGAGTTGGTCTGACTGCCCCAAGCGAAAGCGGAATCCAATCAATCTGGTTTTTCAGAATACCTGTAATGTTGCCGTGCATCTCTGGACTAGACCAAACTTGTCCTTCAGACCACAAGCTTAACTCTCGTAGCTCCTGTACCTTGGGATGTGTATCAGGTACACTACCGTGGATAGGTAACTCGCGAGGATCGAAGAAACGTACCTCTGCGCCAAATTCCTGAATAATCCTTGCGGCTTCTTGGGCCAGCAATCGGCTATAGGAACGTTCTCGCAGAGAACCGTAGAGGAATAAGATTCTGGGTTTGTGATCGAAGGTCATTAGCTAGGTATTGGGTAATTGATGATGGATGATGGCGATCGCCTTATTCTCCTGCCAATTCTTGCAAAAAGGTGCTTTGAGCTTCTCGCAGTTCGACAGAGGAGTTCGCACTCTTAATTGTCTGCATTGCGTCCTCATAAGACGAGCCAGTACAAATTAGGTAAGAAGCCAGCATTGTTCCTGTCCGCCGTCTTCCACTGGTGCAATGGACTGCAACAGCGTTGCCTTGGGCGTTTTGACTGTCAACAAAGTTCTGTAATTCCTCAACTTGTTCGCGACTCGGTTGAGTCCCTCCTTTGGTTGGCAACCAGAGGTGAGGGATGTTTGCCTGCTGATACAAATCTAGGTTGGAGGGGTCATCCATAACTGAAATAATCGCGCCAATGCCTGAAGCTTGTAGTTCAGTCAGTTCTTCTGCCATTGGCTTACGAACACCTGCAAGTTTGCCTGGAATCACCCACCACAGATTTTCTGAAATCGGCTGGATTGGTTGCTCTATTGGTGTTGAGTTTGTCATTAGAACCTTATCTATTAGGTGTCGCTTCTTCCTTCACAGACTCAATCAGCTGAGTCACCCGATCTTTAATTTCATCACGCACTCTAGGGAAAATTTCAGGCTGTTCAGCTGGATCGTCAAGCTGCCAATCCTCAAATACTTCTCGAAGTACCCAATCGGTAGGAAGATTCACGCCACAACCGCACAGGGAAATCACCACATCAAAGTCTTCAGGATTAAAGTTGTTAAGGGGTTTAGAGTGTTGGTCGGTAATGTCGATGCCAATTTCTTTCATGGTGGCGATCGCTTCCTCTCTAACCTGACTAGCTTCTAATCCAGAGCTAGTTACTTCAATTTTTCCCTGACCAAGTTTTTTAGCAAAGCCTTCTGCCATTTGGGAGCGAGCAGAATTCTTTTTGCAGACAAACATCACACGTTTCATAGTTAAATTCCTCTTTGATTTCAAAAGCTTTTAATGCCAGATGTTAGAAATTTATTTAACATCACGAAACCCGTTAGAAAGTTGTCGATAAACGATTACTGCTAATTGCGCTCCAACAATTGGTGCAACCCAATAAACCCAGTGATGCTGCCAAATTCCTCCGATAACAGCAGGACCTAGCGATCGCGCCGGATTCATACTCGCCCCTGTAATCGGTCCCATAAAAGCCGCTTCCAGTCCTACAGTCAAGCCAATCGCCAACCCAGCAAAACCAATGTGAGCGCGGCGATCAAGACCAGACCCTAATATGACAAACATCAAGATGAATGTCAGAACGGCTTCCAGCACCAAGGATTGAAACCAGTTGCCGTTGAGTGGGACAGTGGCACCTAGTTTGGCAACTGGCCCTAAGGCGATTAGGAGTAAAGTTGAAGCGGCGATCGCTCCCACTAACTGGGCCAAGATATAAGGCAACACTCTGCGCTTCGGAAAAAAGCCACTCGCCCAAAACGCTAACGTGACAGCAGGATTGAAGTGTGCGCCGCTCAGATGCCCCATCCCGTAAATTAAAGCAGCGACAACAGCTCCAAAGACAAAGCTAATACCCAGATGAGTGATTGCTCCGTTGCTGATCTGATTGACCATTACTGCTCCAGTACCCGCAAACACCAACGCAAAAGTGCCAATGCCTTCTGCTAATGCTTCTCGCCAACAGTAGGAAATTGATTTCAAACGAACCACCCTAGAACTTGACTTTGGAACTGACTTTAAAACTGACTTCATGAAACTAATATGTAGCTTTCTTGCGTAACACTTCACCAAGAGTCAGGTTTAACTGCGCTTTCCCATCAAACACAGTCCCGACCTCGCCGTTGAAGAATTGAACCTTATCGAGGTGATAAGCCTCTGCTGATAAAGGGATGTAGCCTACAGTATTAACTAAGGTTGGTGCTTTGTTGATGTAGAATTCGACGAACTCCCTTACCTCTGGTCTATTTTGGGCTGACTGGAAGTTGACGTAGATAAACAGTGGGCGGGAAAGGGGTTGATACTGAGCTTGCTCTACAGTTTGACGATTTGGCAGCACTGCTCCTTTGCCGTTGTTAACAGCTAAAACCTTCATCTGACTAGGGTTAGCTTCATAATAGGCTAAGCCAAAGTAACCCAGAGCATTGGGGTCGTTGCTGACTCCTTTGACCAGAACGTTGTCATCCTCACTACCTGTGTAGTCGCTGCGGCTAGCTTTGAGTGTACCCACTGTTGCTTCGGTAAAGTAGTCAAACGTACCCGAATCTTTCCCAGCACCATAGAGGGTAATCGGTCGGTCTGGCCAAGAGGCACGAACTTGATTCCATTTGGTAATTTTTCCTTGGGCCGCGGGTTCCCAGAGTTTTTTCAACTCGGCTACGGTGATGTCTTTTGCCCAATTGTTTTGGGGATTGACCGCTATAGTAAGTGCGTCAAAGGCAATTGGCAGTTCTATGTACCGCACATTTTTTTTGTTGCAAGCTTGCATCTCCTCTTTCAGGATAGGTCGTGAGGCATTGCTAATGTCAGTTTCACCCGCACAAAACTTTCTGAATCCACCGCCCGTACCGGAGAAAGCAACCTCGACTTTTGTCTTGTTCTTGCTGTTGTCCTTGGCTTGGGCTGCCTGGAACTCTGAAGCTATTAAATTTGTGATCGGATAAACCGTGCTAGAACCATCAATCTTGATTGGCTGTGGCTGGCGAGATTGGGCTGAACTGCCGCATGAGGAAAGCAAGGCCGCAATACCAAGGATTAGAACCAAAATGCCAAGCTCATTTGATAATCCATCAGCTTTCTGATTCATCGCTGTTCCTCCAATTACCTCTTCCTTGGGGTTCAGTTCTATCATTTCAAAAAAAATTGATTTGTCAAGGGGGATGAGTGGGGCTTGAGGCGATGAAAATTTTAAGAAAGTTGATGGATTAAGGGCTGTCTTGACAGAGACGAGTCGGTAGAATTGGGCTGAAGCGACGGAACTCTGCCAAGTACTGCTCCAAAATCACAAACTGGGATAGATTGAGGCTGTAGTAAATCCAGCGACCTTCCTGCCGAGAGCGAACCAAATTGGCTTCCTTTAAGGTTTTCAGGTGAAAAGAGAGTTTAGATTGAGTAATTTCTAAACGTTCGCACAGCTCACACACACATAGCTCTTGAGAACGCAGTAACTCTATGACTTGAAGCCTGAGGGGGTCAGATAGGGCATGAAAACCAGAAACGATGGTATCGGGTGCGATCGCAGATATTTTTCCCATCAAATTTTGTTGAAACGTCACTTCGATTCTAAGCGCGATTCTTGAAGAAATTCAAATTAACAATTCGTTAACATATAGTTATTGCGAATCCTAGTAGTCAGCAGGACAAAAAGTGGAAAAGAGTTCTGAACAACAATGTTCAAATCCCGAAGAACGTTGTGTCTTAGTCTGTCAGTACAGGTCTTGTCTGGGGAATGGTTCAGCAGAAGTGCTTGCTGCCTTCGAGGCGGCTGAGGTGACCGACTTTAAGGTAACGGGTACAGGTTGCCAGGGACAGTGTAGCTCTGGTCCGACAGTGCGGATTGTTCCGGAAGAGACTTGGTACTGCCGCGTTCAACCCAGCGATGTCCCGGTAATTGTAGAACAACACCTCAAGGGAGGCAAGCTAGTAGAAGAGAAGCTTCACCCCCGCATTCATATGCGTTTTAGCGTTTAAAATTAGTTGTGCAAAAGGTAGCCGATATCCAGCACAGCTTTAACGACTCTGTTCATACCTGAAGATTATCTACACAGGACTCACACACAACCTCTATAACTAGCAGGGGCGTATTGTTCTATGCCTCTACATCTGGCGTTTAATCAGTAAATTTGCCTAAATCTTACTACAGCTAGTCTTGCCCCGACTCTCAACTCTCGACTCCCAACTCCCGACTCCCGACTCCCGACTCCCTAGAAGCTTTTCGTTATCCTTGGGACTGATGCCATGAGAGTTCCCTGCATGGTAATCTGCTCGGCAAGAAATATGGAAGCAAACAAGTGAACAGACTACTAACTCGTCTGGGAATTGGAATATTATTTGCGCTGTTTGGGTTAATTACTTACTGTACCAATGTCGTTCAGAACCCAGTAACTGGAGAAAAGCAACGGGTACAGCTTTCACCTCAACAGGAAGTGGTACTCGGACAACAGGCACGCTCAAAGATGGCGGCTAAGTACGGCGGTCTTGCACCGAATGCACCACTTCAATCCTATATTGATCAGGTAGGAGGGCGGGTTGTGAAGCGATCGCAAGCATCTAAGTTACCCTATCCCTATGAGTTTCATTTGCTGAGTGACCCTCAAACTATCAACGCCTTTGCCCTGCCAGGAGGACAAGTTTTTATTACAGTAGGTTTGCTCAGACGCCTAAAATCAGAAGCGCAGTTAGCCGGCGTATTAGGGCACGAAGTCGGACACGTCGTAGCGCGACACGGGGCGGAACATCTAGCTAAGCAGCAACTTGGGGTGTCGCTGGTTAATGCTGTCGGAGTTGCCGCAAGTGATAATCCAGACAGTGCGCGACAAGCGGCACTTTTGGCACAGGCAGTCAATCAACTGGTTAGCTTACGGTACGGGCGTGAAGACGAACTGGAAAGTGACCAGCTGGGTTTTCGATTTATGAGGGAAGCTGGTTATAATCCGCAGGGACTTCTTGAGTTGATGCAGATACTTAGTTCTGCTAGACAGGGTGGAGCATCACCAGAGTTTTTCAGTACCCATCCCAACCCCGAAAATCGACTTCAACGACTAAAAAATTTGATTGCTCAGGCTTATCCTAATGGTGTTCCTGCAAATTTGGAGGAGGGACGCGAGCAATTTAGTAAGGTTGTGCTGCCTCGATTGTCAGGTCAACGTTAATTGTTGTTGGTTGTTGGTTGTTGGTTGTTTGTTGGCAAGTGTTCCTCACAAAAATTATTCATCAATATCGTTGTCAGGACGAAAATCCTCTCGCAACACCGAACCAAATACATAAAATTCCCTGATTTGCCATTGCTGGCAAAATTGTGCGATCGCTTTCTCAGGGAGTTGGATCTGTAGTGTTTGTCTCAATGAGATTTATCCTGTGTAGCTATCAGCATCAGGTGATAGTGAGGATGACTTTTGCTGGCATCTCAACTCAATTCTCTCTCGTAGCAAATCGAGCCAACAATTCCTCGCGGGACAATTGCAGGCTCAGCCGAGTAAACTCTTCTGGAGGTAACTTGAGCAAAGCTTGAATAACTGCCAATAGTTCTTCATCAAGACTGCCAAATCGGACTCTCAAGAGGTTTTCCAGAACTAGGCGCTGTCCCTGTATATTTCCTTGCTGCAATCCTTGCTGTAGTCCTTGCTGTAGTCCTTGCTGTAAAGTCTCTTCTCGCCATTGCACGTAAGCTGATGATAGGTTCATGATTAACTCCCTGTCGTCTTCATCTAAATTTTCCTTGCTCTCTAGGCTGATTCGCCAGGTAGAAATTAGTTCTAAGGTGTTGCTAGCAGGAAGTCCATCAACGCTAGATGACGCTTATCGCAGGCGCTAGCAGGAGTATAGTAGCGACCTGGGTGAAACCAGCGCCGAACAGTATTGGGAGAACGTGAGCAAATCAAAGCCATTTGCTCGTAAGTCACATCCCACTTCGAGTAAAAACTCCTTGGCTCTAATTCCAGCTCCCAGTAGGCGTAGAGGTCAATAAGCGCAAGTTCTCTATCTCCAATCGGTTTTACCATGAAAGAACCTCCATTGATTTTTTGGGGGAGGCCAGTGGGTGAAGATGTTCAGGCTTAGACCCACTGGCTTTTGAATAACTGCGTAATGGGGTGTTACGCAGCAGGCAAAAAGTTAAAGCTTTTCATCAAAGTCTTAACCTTTTACCTAATACGTAGAATACCATGACTCAACGTAAGGGGCAATAGGTTTGCAAAAATAAATTAGTTAACTTACCCTCTAACTGAAAGTCAGGGGATTTTGTGTTATTCGTTGTTGGTTGTTAGTTGTTTGTGTTTTTAACAAAAATTATTATAAAAATGTTGCCTCTTCATCCAAGAACCAATAACCAACAACCAACAACCAAAAGTGCGATCGCAATGTTCCGAAAGCGTAAACTGCTCTGCAAACGTCAATTTCTAACGTTTATTATCACCGTAGCGACATTAGCGACATTTGTTCTAATGCCTCAGTCGGTACTTTCTCAACAGTGGCGTCCTGTGCGAGGTGGTATACCCTTCGGCATCAGTGGTATGACTCTACTTGAACAGCAAAGTAATTTCCGTTCTTTTCTAGTCGTTCATGACAACAAAGATAAAAGCCTAGGGCGTCTAGCAATCATCACCATTAAGAGTGAACAGTCACCTAAATATTTTCCAATCAACTGGTCTAGTGACACTCCTTTACCTATCGATTTAGAATCATTAACGGCGGTTCCGGGAACATCTGAACCCACTTTCATGACGGCTACCAGTGCCGGAAAAGTTTATCACTTTCGGTTGAGTGCTTCTCAGCAAAACATCTCGATTCTCAAAGTATTTGATTTCCCTAATATTCCCAAAGAAAGTAATTTTGAAGGCTTTGCCTTGCAGAAAATCAACGGTCAGTTATTGGCAGTTTGGGCACATCGAGGGCAAGATAGAGACCCAGCAGTGCTCTACTGGGGAAAGCTTGACTTAAACACTTACCAGATAACTCAAATTGGTTCTACCCAACTAAAAGTACCGTGGCCTGTTTCAGCAGTTCGCCATGTTTCAGATGTTAAGGTAGACCCAGCGGGAGTTCTTTTCATTTCTTCAGCTGCTGATAATGGAGATGACGGGCCGTTTGAATCTGCGGTGTATGTTGCTGGTGCATTTGGAATTAGTCAACAGCAGATAACGTTCCAGCAAAATTTCCAACTTGTGCCTCTGTATCGCTTTAACTACCACAAAGTCGAGGCAATTGAACTTGTACCAGGACAAACGGGTGGTGTTATCTTCGGTTCAGATGATGAAAATATGGGAGGGTCTGTATACCTAAAAGTGTTGAGTGCTGAGTTTTGAGTGTTGAGTTTTGAGTGTTGTTGGAGAGTCTTCTTAACAAACAACAAACAACAAACAACAAACATTTTTTGAAATCTTTAGCTGCTTGATAACCAATGCGTCGAATTCGTTTTATTGTTCTTGCTCAAGTTAGCTTTGTTATTGTTTTAGTCGTCTCTTTCTTTTCACTAACACCTTTAGGGCTGCTACACAATCTATTTTCACCTCAAGTGAGTCGCTCCGAGTGCGCGGTAGCATTTCCAGCCTCCCAAGTTCCTGATTACAAAGCCGAGAAGGGAACTGCTTCGAGGTTGGTACAAACGGCACAGAGGTCAAGATTTCCCCTGCCTGTTCCAGCTAAAGATGACTCTAATTTTGGTGCCGGAATCCAGCGGACTATGACGCTATTAGCCACAAGTACGCCGAAACACCATAATCCTGTACGGATACTATTCTACGGGCAATCTATCACAAAACAAGACTGGTGGATTGACGTAGCAAATCACTTAAAGAAATGCTTCCCCTACGCGGATTTGCAGATCGAAAATCGCGCCCTTGGAGGATTTGACGCCCCGTTACTCATCCGTCCCGCCAAACACGATCTGTATCCCTTTTATCCAGATTTGACGATTTTCCACGTCTATGGGGGAGATGATAACTATGAAGCAATTATCGCCAATATACGCCGCCGCACAACGAGCGAAATTGCTTTTCATTCAGACCATATTACTTGGCTACCCACAGGTACAAACGCTGACGATTCAGAAAAACTCAAGACATATCAGTGGCACGATTACCACTCTACAGAGTGGTTGCCCAAGCTGGCACAGAAGTATGGATGTGAATTAATTGAAATTCGTAAACCTTGGAAGCAATACCTGAAGGCTAACAATTTACAACCAAACGATCTACTCTCTGATGGTATCCACCTCAACGATCGCGGTAATTTCTTGCTAGCAAATCTTGTCAAACCGCACTTGCGCTACAACCCAAAGTTCCCGACAGACTTATGGAAAGACTTAGTGAAAACGTACAACGTGGGAACCGAGGTGCAGTGGAAAAAAGACGGCAAACTTGTTCTAGAGTTCGAGGGGAACCTTGTAGACGTAATTGCCGCTCAATCCGCTACTAGCCAATCGAGTCAGGCACGAATTCTGATTGATGGCAAGAAACCTTCTCAATTTCCAGAACTGTACACTACTACCAGACCAAGTAACGCAGTTGGCGTCGATTGGCCAGCAATTATCCAAGTTTCTTGGCAAAAACCTCTGATTGTAGAAGACTGGACGGTGGTTATTACCGAGATTGATGACGAAGCCAGCAAGTTTAAGTTTAAGGTTATTGGCTCCAAGACTGGATTCGATGGAAGCGGGGTGAACAATCAGAAGTTTGTATCTAACTCTGGTCGTGTCGTTATCCAACCGAGGAACTGGTGGTTAAAAAACGCCCGTGAATTGTCGGGTAAACCGACACCGAAGGGTTTTCAGATTAAGTGGCGAGTTAAACCGATGTTCGTTGACGTATATGTTCCACCTCAGATCAAAGACAAAACTAAGGAGTACGTCACAACGCTGGCACAGAACCTGAGTAACTCTAAACATACGCTTGAAATTATCCCTGACAAAAAGGGGGTTGTGCCGATTCAGGCAATCCGCGTGTATCAACCACCGTTGAAGTGACGATGAAAGGATGAGGGATGAGGGATGAGGGATGGGGGATGGGGGATGGGGGATTGACCTAAAAATCAACTCTACAAGTTCAAGTTAAAGTTAAAAATTTCCGGCAAAAATCCTGATTTACCCCCTCACCCCCTCACCCCCTCTTCTTCACTTACTCTGGTAGTGAATTGAGCAGCAATGTTAGACCTCGGATACCTACTGCGGCAACTAAACTAGCGATCGCCAAAATGCTCACAAGTCGTAAACTGCTCAGTAGCCCCCTTAATCTCTGTTCCAAGTCTCCTTCGTAGTATTCGCCTAAGCTATGAAGTGCTGTGTCGAGGTTTCCCGTCTCTTCCCCAGTGCGAATCATCTGCATGGCAATGGGTGGTAACTTGCCTTCAAGACTGATGCTCAGGGGTTGACCAATACGGATTTTGCGCGAAGCACTGGTTAGATTAGCTCTCATTACTGGGTCAGGGATATGGTCTCGTACCAATTCCAGTGCCGTGAGAATCGGCACTCCGCAACTCAAAGGCAACTGCAATTGGGCTAAGTAAAGAAGCGATCGCGCCTGCATCAACTTACCCACAATCGGCAACTTCATCAACAACTGCTGCCATCCTCTACTGGAATAGCGAGACACCAAAACACTTATCCCCAACAACAGTAAGCCCATTGCCACACTTCTCAGCCAAAACTCCGGTCTGATGAAACCATAGGGAGAACGATTAAAAATGACTGCTATCATGATTAAGATTGCCCAAATTGTGGCTACTACCAAAAATCTCACCGCACGATACAGTCGTTCCCGTCTAGCTTGAGATTCAGCGGTACTTGCCAGTTGAGTACATGCCTGGGCAAGGGAGTCGCTGTATTCTCCTAATCGGAGCAAGCTAATTGTCCAACGGTCAAAGTAGCGAGAGTCAAGGGCAAGTGCCGAAGCTAAATCTTGACCTCCTTCCACAGCAGCACTGACCCGATGCAGATAGCCCCTGAAAGCAGGATTACACTCTCTACTAGCTAGATTTAAGCTCTGCTGTACAGTCAGGCCAGAATTTAGCAGCGCAGCGCACTGGTAAAAGAACCAGGCTTTTTTCTGAATTGTCAATCGGTTGAATAGAGCCACTGTTTGCCTTAATAGACTTATCTAGAAAATAGGGAGTTGGGAGTCGGGAGTTGGGAGTCGGGAGTTGGGAGAAGAGACATTCAGATGGCGAGTACACAAGGAAAGATGAAACTTTATCTTTCCTAACCCCTGACTCCTGACCCCTATTTTGATGAAGTAAGATTTTGCATAGCAACTTGGTATTAATCATAAGGAGCGATCGCCGCTATAATTCCTCAGTAACTTTCCAGATGCTTTCTAGCGTGATTGCAATCTATCCAGGCAGTTTCGATCCGATAACCCTAGGGCACCTCGACATCATAGAGCGCGGCTGTAGGCTCTTTGACCATGTTATTGTTGCTGTGCTACGTAATCCTGATAAATCGCCCTTATTTGCCGAACAAGAGCGAGTAGAGCAAATTCGTCGATGCACACAACATCTAACCAACGTTGAAGTAGATAGCTTTGCTGGGTTGACAGTGGAATATGCAAGATTGAAAAATGCTAAAGTCCTACTGCGAGGTCTGCGAGCAGTTTCAGACTTTGAAAAAGAACTCCAGATGGCTCACACTAATGAAACTCTATGGGAGGAGATCGAAACAGTTTTTCTTGCTACCTCTAACGAGTACAGTTTTTTAAGTAGTAGCGTAGTTAAGGAGATTGCCAAATTTGGCGGCTCCATCGCTCATCTTGTTCCTCAGCAGGTTGCCCTAGATATTTGCCAATGTTACGCCAAGATTCCTCCCGGAGCGACCCCCCTGACCGCGACGAACCCAACAACCTCGGTGAACCACCCACTAGTGGATCAGGAGGTGTAGATATTCAACGAGAACTTAGCCGGATTGAGGAGATCATTTTTGATAGCTTACATATCCCCTTAACCGGACGTACACTCGTTGATGAGGAGGCGCTGCTGGCTCAGCTGGATTTGGTGCGGGAAAATCTGCCTATTGCATTTGAACAAGCGGAAAAAATTGTCAGCCAGCGCGAAGAGATTATTTTGTCTGCCGAAGAGTATGCCCAAGCCGTCATAGAGGCAGCAGAACGACGTGCTAACCAACTTTTGGATGAAATGGGCATTATTCAGCAGGCAGAACTTGAAGCCAGCCAAATCCGAAAACAAGTTCAGCAAGAGTGTGACGCAATTCAGGAGCAAACACGAGCAGAAATTGAGCGGATGCGCCTGCAAGCACAGCAAGAACTAGAGCAGATGCAACAACTAGCTCTAGAAGATTGTGAGGATATCCAAAACGGTGCCGATGAGTATGCAGATGCTGTGCTTACGAGGATTGAGCAGCAGCTATCTGACATGCTTCGGGTAATTCGTAACGGGCGTCAACAGCTGCACAATGAGCCTCCATCCGACTATCCCAGAGAAACAGATCTCGGTGGATCAGCACCAAGAAGTTCGCCACCTCCTCCTAAGAAATGAGGGAGATGGGGTGAGCCAACCTAGAGAGGAAAAAATGAGGTGTTTCTGTGGGGCGCGTTGAAAAATCAGGAGCCTATGTTCGCTCTTTGGCTGCACAGCGCCGACTCTTAAAGGCGTTAATACCAGCCTTGGTCGCATTTTTTATTGTTGCCCCCTTCCTTGTCTCCTTATTGTTTCAGGTTGATGTTGGAATTTTTGTTTATGGAGTTTGTTTCCTGGCCGCCGCCTGGTTAGTTTTTCAACGCAAACAGCTGGAACGCAGCGCTAGAAAAGCGGACAAGGGAGCCTTAGCTGAAGAAAAAGTAAGTCAACTGCTTGCTCCTTTGAGGCGTCAAGGTTGGCGCGTTAAGCCCAATCATATGCTGCCCAACCGTCGTAGCGATATTGATTTTGTCTTGATGTCACCTCAAGGTAAGGCTTTTGCTGTTGAGGTGAAAGGACACAGTGGTCGTGGTGAAATTGTCTTTGATGGCAAACAGTTAAAGATTCGTAATGGTTCTACTCTCAGGTCATTTCCCGAAAATAAGGATTTTCTCAAACAGGTAACGGGTAATGCTAGAGCACTTAAAGAGGCTGAAAAGCTTAGATGGGTAGAAGCTGTCATTGTTTTTCCTAACTCTAAGGTGAGTATCCAGACCATAGATAACCGAGTCATGAACGTTTATGTTGTGGATGGTAGTTCTCTTGTGAAGCTACTAGAACAGCTTGCTAAGTCAGGAAGTGAGCGTTGACAGTTCTATCTCATCACCATTCTGAAATTAGCCTTAAGTACCACAGGGCATGTGGGAACTTGGGTCATAGACCTGAACGCTTCTGGAGATTCGACCTCTACTCTGGCTGGAGCAATCCTGTTAGAGCAAGCCGAGTCGGCGAACGAAGAATCCTCGCCCTTATAGGGCGGGAAGTGTCAAAGTAGTTAATGAATGTCTGGATGCGATGGTCGCTAAGCAAACTGCCTTAGGCATTAAGCGTCGCGTAACTTCATATGAATAAAAGGGAGTTTCTAAAGTCATGACCTACGATTACGATTTATTTGTGATTGGTGCCGGTTCTGGGGGAATTGCGGCGGCTAGACGGGCGGCACAATATGGAGCAAAAGTGGCGATCGCAGAATTTAGCCGACTAGGTGGCACCTGTGTCAATCGCGGTTGTATTCCCAAAAAGTTGATGGTCTACGCCTCCCACTTCCCTGACCTTTTTGAGGATGCTCAAGGCTATGGCTGGAGTCCTGTGGAAAGTACCCTCGATTGGCAAAAGATGATTACTGCCGTTGATAAGGAACTCGAACGCCTCAACGGGGTGTATCTGAATATGCTCAATAATGCCAAGGTGGAACTACTTCACGGTTATGCTAAGTTCCTCGATCCTCATACTCTTCAGATTGAAGACCGGAAAATTACAGCCGATAAAATTTTGATTGCTGTTGGGGGACATCCAGTAAAACCAGATATTCCAGGCATAGAACATACAATTACCTCTGATGATATGTTCCTCCTCAAGGAGCAACCTAAGTGCATGGTAGTTATGGGCGGTGGCTACATTGGTGTGGAATTTGCCTGTATTATGAATGGTTTAGGTTCGGATGTGACTCAACTTATCCGCAACGATCTAATTTTGCGGGGATTTGATGATGATATCCGCGCTGAGATTCAAGGAGGGATGCAACAGCACGGCATCCGGGTTCTCAGAATCAGTGACCCTCCAACCATTGAAAAGACATCAGAAGGTCTGAAGGTAACGCTAGCAGGTCAGTATCAGGGAACTATAACCGCAGATGTTGTCCTGGCTGCCACAGGTCGTAAGCCGAATCTTAAGAACTTGGGGTTAGAAAATGCTGGAGTGGAAATTAATGATGGAGCGATCGCGGTCGATCCATACAGCCAAACTTCACAAGCCAACATTTTTGCCGTAGGCGATTGCACTGATCGCATGAATCTAACGCCTGTGGCGATTAATGAAGGTCGTGCCTTTGCTGATACTCAGTTTGGGGGTCACTCCCGAACGATGAGCTATGAAAATGTTCCTACTGCGGTTTTTTCTACACCAGAAGCGGCAACGGTAGGTTTGACAGAAGCCGAAGCACGGGAACAATACGGTGAGGCAGTGAAGGTCTATCGTGCCAAGTTTAGACCCATGTACCATACTCTGGGGGGACGAGATGAAAAAACCCTCGTGAAGCTAGTTGTTGAGGAGGACACCGATAAGGTGCTAGGTGCTCATATGGTAGGGGAACACGCCGCAGAGATTATTCAAGGAATGGCGATCGCCCTGAAAATGGGAGCCAAGAAAAAAGACTTCGACGCCACTGTCGGTCTTCATCCTTCCGTTGCCGAAGAGTTTGTTACGCTGCGCTAAAGTGTCAACTTAACGTGAAACCTAAGCATGACAACATTTTCCCATCAATACCCGCAGTCTAGAAGACTGGGGCTATACAAACCAAGCCTGCGTAGGCAGGCTTAAGATGCGAGTCCGCGCAGGCAGCCTACCCTACCCTTCGGGAACCCCTTCGGGGAACGGGAACGCTGCGCGAACGTTTGTGTAGCCCAAGGCTTCCAGCCTTTGGTAGGACTTACGCAAATTTTCGTTTGAACCGCCATATGTAGGGGTGAACGGCCGTTCACCCCTACTATATGTGGTATCCATGCGTAAGTCCTGTTTGGGTTTAAGTTGAAACCAATGGGCAATGCCGTGCCCTTACCTCCTACTCGATACGCTAAAGCCCACATTCCGCCCTTTCAACTGTCACAGTCGATAATTTTGAACCGGTAGAATTGAGCCACTCCCACCGATTGAATCGGTGGGATTCAGGCATCAAACAAGGATTGCAGTCTGAGACTGTCTGACATCCTCTACGCCTAGGGTTGAACTCCCAACCCTTTTAATATTTATGGCGGCATTTGTGTCTCGGTCGTTGACTGAATGGCAGGATGGACAACGCCAGCGTCTAACGGATAAATCTAGTTCGTCCAAGACATGACCGCAGCACGAACAAGTCTTGCTGGATGGATACCAACGGTCTACATAGACAATGCGCTTACCCTTTTTTTTGGCTACCCATTCTAGGATTTGGAGAAAGTCGCCTAATGCCAAATCATTAACCTTGCGTCCCCATAGACGCTGCATTCCCTTCAAGTTCAAAGTTTCAAAGCAAAGTACGTCAAACTGGTCGGTCAATTTATGAGCAAGTTTCCAGAACCAATCACGTCTACGATTACAGATAGCCTCGTGACAACGAACTAAATGCTTTCTTGCTTGTTCTCGGTTATTTGACCCTTTGTGCTTTTTAGAATGTTGCTTGGATGCTTTGGCGAGGGTATTGAGAAAAGACTTTAAGAACAATGGCGACTCAATACTAAACCCCTCAGAACAGGTGAGAAACGTCTTCAGCCCGAAATCAAATCCAGCGATTTTACCCGTCTCGAATGTGACTTCCGGCGTTGAGTATCCGTCTACAACAACGACCATAAACAACTCGCCCAATGCTGTGCGCTTGATGGTTAACGTCTTGACAGTTCCCTCTATTTCCCTAGAGTTCCAATACTGATAAATTTTGTTCCCTATCTTGACTCGATTCCCTCTCAAAAACTTATATCCAGCTTGTTTGAGGGTAAATGACTTGTACTTTTTAACTTTCTTAAATCCTGGTGGTTTAACCCCCTTCTTATGATGCTTAAAGAACAGTTGTGTGGGTTCATCCCTCATCCTTCATCCTTTTATCTCATCGGTAGTGTGACGGTAAATGTAGTGCCAACTCCGAGTTCGCTCTCTACGGTAATCTTTCCTGCGTGCAACTCGACGCATTTTTTGACAATCGTTAATCCTATTCCAGTACCAGGAATCATGCCGACATTGCTAGCTCGATTAAAGGACTCAAATAATTGCTCTAGGTCTTCTTTTGGAATACCAATACCACTGTCTTGAATGCTAAAAATTGCCTCAGAATCGGTGCAAAGCAGGTCAAACTGAATAATACCCCCTTCTGGAGAATACTTAATCGCATTGGAGAGCAAATTAGTAATAATATGCGCTAGAAGTTTTTCATCAAGCTGAGTGTTGATAGCGTCACATTGGGGCACAAAATTAAGCGTGTGGTGACCACACACACTTATTTGCATACTTTCTACGATTTCGTGACAAAAAGCTACCACATCCATTGGAGAAGGCTCGAACTGGAGTTTTCCTGCTTCGGCTTTGCCGATAGTGAGAATATCCTCTAACAGCTGAGTCATCCGGAGTACAGCAGTTTGAATGCGCTTGAGGTGATTCTGTTTTTTTTCGTCCGATAATCTGCTGCTATAGCGATCGAGCAATTCAGTAGAAGATAAAATCGTGGTCAGCGGCGTGCGAAACTCGTGGGAAACTAAGGACACAAAGCTAGAGCGAAGTTCGCTGAGTTCTCTTTCCTTTTCCAATGCTCTGCAAATTTCTACTTCAGCCTGCTTGCGTTCGGTAATATCCTGTCCGACTGCTTGATATTCAAGGATGTTGCCCTGTTCATCAAACAGGACAGCTCGCTCAGTCCACTGCTGCCAACGAATCTCTCCAGAGGGTAGGATAACTCGGTGTTCGTAGGCGATAATTGGCTGCGCTTGACACACACAATTAATGTTCTGAGTGACTAGTTTCTGGTCTTCTTCTAGAATTAGTGGCATAAAGCTGCGCCCAATCACCTGAGATTGTTGTTGGTTGAAATAGCGGCAGTAAGCATCGTTGACAAACGTCAAAGTTGTGTCAGGCTTATACCTACAAATTAGTTCGGTTTGATCTTCAACAATGGCGCGGTAACAGGCTTCACTTTTTTGCAGTGCCTCAAGAGCCTGCTTGCGTTCGGTGATGTTCTCAAGCATACCTAAACCGTAGAGGACTTCTCCCGCCTCGTTCCTGAGCACCATTGAGGTTAAATTCCCCCAGAGAATCTCTTGATTCTTTTTGAAGAAACGCTCTTCTATTTGAAAGCTCTCAATTTCTCCTGTGTGGACTTGATGGAGATAGGGAAGTATGCGCTTCCAGTCTTCAGGATGGGTGATATCTTGGCAGCTGAGAGCTTTGAGTTCGGATTCGGTGTAACCGAGCATGTTCTGCAAAGCTCGATTTACCCGGAAAAAGCACCCGTCAATACTAGTTAGCCCCATGCCTAGCGGTGCTTCATCAAATACTCTACGGAATTGTTCTTCACTTTGGCGCAGAGCTACTTCTGTCTGCTGGCGCTCAGCAATCTCTGCCTTTAGTTGCTCGTTGGCTTGCTTGAGATCGGCGGTACGTTCTTCAACTTTCGTTTCTAGCTCCGAGAGCGCCTGTTGCAGTAAGGCTTCTGCGTTTTTACGATCTGTGATATCTTCTATTGTTCCAACATGACCAATCAGTTGACCTGATTCGGAACGCATTGGAGATGTTTTGGCTTGAACCCAACGAATCATTCCTTCAGGGGTTTGGAAGCGGTATTGCTGTAAGCATTCTTGTCCTTGTCGCATACAGGTTAACCAATCGGTCAATACCCAGTCGCGATCGCCATAATAAATTGATTGTGTCCAACCCTCTCCCAGCATTTCCTCAAAAGTCAAACCCGCGATCGTCAGTAAGCTTGAATTGGCGTACATACAGCCCCCCTCGGTATCTGCCAGGAAGATGCCGACTGGTGAACAAGTACACAAATAACGGAACCGTGCTTCACTTTCTCTTAAAGCCTCTTGTATCTGCTTGCGCTCAGTGATGTTGGCAATGAACCCCACCATGCGATTGAGGTTACCCGAACTATCTGGGTAGAACTGTCCATTGTCTTCCAGTGTGATGTAAGTACCGTTTTTTTGGCGCATCCGATACTCAACATGCAGTGGCTCTTTGGTGCTAATAGCTTGTTCAAGTTTTTGTATGACTTGTTCTACATCATCGGGATGGATTAACTCCATCCACTGATCTATACTGCCTGTGAGTTCTTGAGCACAATAACCAAAGACTTGCTCAACATTGTTGCCCCAGATTACTTCTTCAGTTTCACAATCCCACTCGTAGAGCAACAGACCATTGACTTTACCAGCAGCTTCATAGCGATTTCGCCATTGGGTTGACTCATCAACGGCTCGTTGCAGGTTCTGTTCTGCTAGCTTGCGAGCGGTGAGATCGCGACCTTCTGCTATCAGCAATTCTACTTTTCCCGTTTCATCCTTGAGAGGTTTGAGAGAGAAGTCGATGGTTACTACTGTATCGTCTGGAGCCAAGATATCGGCTTCGTAACGAACAGTGTTACCTGCTGCGGCTTGTGCGATCGCATTTTTTAACTGTTCTTGAGTTTCTGGGGAAATCGTCCAGCACTTTAAGTTCCAAAACGGATGTCCCACTACCTCGCTGCGATCGAGTTGGCACAGATCCATCGCCGTCTGATTATCTTCTAAGACCGTACCATCAAGGTTCAGAAGGCTTGACAATTGAAACGTTTGGTTAAAAACGGCGCGGAATAGTCGCTCATTGTTCAACAGCTTTGACCTAGCTTGCTTACGGTTCAAGACATTGCCAAAGATATCGCTCACGATTCTCAACGACGCCACTATGTTATCTGACCATATCT
>DALYIW010000127.1:0-8604 GCA_031970155.1 Coleofasciculaceae cyanobacterium CTOTU46601
CCCAGCTTGGTTAGCTTCAGCCCAATAGGCAAACAGCTCCGATCAAGGATTAAAGATCGCTTGGCAAATCCCAGTCTCGGGAGTCTGGGAGGATTAGGGTCGCTACTCTACTCCTATCAGGGCAACCGTGAGTCAATTCAAGCATCACACCCCAACCAAAGCGCGACTGAGAGACCCTAAATCCGTTGAACGCCAAGCAAGCGATCTGCGCTTTGCAGCAGCGCTTCGCTATCGCACAAGGCGCATCGCTTTACCTGACTTACCGCTATCCGGTGTCAGCAGATATCTCAGAACTGAATGCTTTTCAAACGATTGGCTGCTTCAAAAGAACGGCAATATCCAAAGTTGGGGGTAGTCTGAATGTCTAAAGGCTATACCTACGCAAGCAAACGGAATACCTGCCCTCATTGCGGTCACGACAGCGGCTGTAAAATCTTTGATGATGGCAAGATTTGGTGTCTTAGGGTTAGTACCAAATCAGATATAGCTCCTGACTACCGTTTGATTGGATGGCTCGGTAATGGCATGGGAGCTTCCTTGGTTGCCAGTCCTCCTCATCTTAGTCGCTCCCTTGACAAAACCGAGTATGAAAACCACCGCCGTGAATGGGAAAAGCAGCGGAAACAGGCAAAGCGTCACCGACTCGGTATTGAAGAGCGAAACGCCCAATATCGCCAGATTGCCCAACGTCTCGATCTCTCGCAACGACACCGACAACTTTTACGCGATCGCGGATTAACGGATGCGGAAATTGACTTTGCCTATCAGCAGGGATGGATTAGAACTTGGCAGCCGGGTAATCAAACCTTCAATACCAACCCTCTTCTAGCAGGAATCAACCCCATCACCCACAGGTTAACTGGCGCTGATGGATTTTCTATCGCTGCCTGCGATCCCGATGGAAAAATTACTGGACACCAAATCGCTACCGATAACCGCGATCGCTTGAGTAAATACATTTGGTTATCCAGCAAACGTTACAGTGGCAGCGGTCCGCAGCTCCCCAATGGAGAGCTACCACTATTTGTCTGGAAGCACCCAGAAACCGCAGAAATCCAGGAAGTGCGGCTAATAGAGGGTGGTTTAAAATCCCTGCTGGTTGCCTTCTGGCTGTGGAGGGAAGGCAAGAAACATATTGTTGTAATCGGTACTGCCTCTGCTGCCAGATACGGTCAGCAAACGCTGCAAGATTATTTAACGCGATTAGGGGCAAATCGAGTCAAACTCCTGCCTGACGCTGGTGCGATCGCTAATCGGCTCATTAACAAAGCGAATCAACAAACCCTAACATGGCTGCAAGAGTGGGGTTACCATCCCCTCGTAGCTGATTGGGGACAACTCCATGATAAGTCCCAACCCGACTTTGACGAACTGTTAGCCCAAAACAGAGGTAACGAAGTTCGATTTATCAGTGCTGGCGAATACTTGGAGCGCTCATCTTTTGAACATTCACAACAACAGCGCTTAGACGAGTTCGAGGTATGTCATGGTTTCACCCGTTGGCTGAAGCGTCTTTTCGACAGACACAGACCCAAAAAAGGTTTTGGACTAAAGCCACTTCAAAAACCAGTTGAGCTGCCACCAATTATTCACTACAAGCCGGGTAAGCTTCCCTCTCGCTCGTCAGGCAATGGTATTGTGCCAAAAATCATCTACAAAAAAGGCGATCGCTTGCTGCTGTGGAAAGAAGCAGTAATTGCAGGTTGGCAGCACATCCTCGATACATCAGCACCAGGATTGGGTAAAAGTCACACGGCAGGTTTGCTTAGCGCCAAAAGCCTGGGAATTGACCAACTTTGGTACTTTGCAGAATTTGCCCGCAACGTTACCACACCTTCAGTGCGAGAAAACTTCGCCTATCTCGAACCCCGTCATAACGGACTCAAACAGGATAGCGATCCAACCGGAAAAACCTATCTCAGGCGACCGAAAGCTGGCGAAACACCTGACACTATCGGCAACTGCCACCGAGCAGAGCTATTTTTGGAATTGTACGCTAAGAACCTACCTTTTATTGAAGGTACTGATAATCCCGTTTGTGCAGGCTGCCACTTGTCTGGAGCTTGTCGCAGCCGTGTTGGCGCTGGCTTTGGGCATCGGCGAAAGCGCTTCCTTACCTTTCAATCCCCCAACATACTAGCTCACTTGGATAGTACACCTGGCTCGGACTTCGAGTGGGGTAAAACTGGCTTGATTTTTGATGAAGCCCTGCGTATTATCAAACCCCTTAAGTTAGTTGAAGTCAAACTCAAAGATGTCGAACAGGCTCTTGCCCAATTGGCGATGCTCGCGCCTGAAATCAACACGGCTCTAACTCCCGTATTTCAACTGCTGATTGACACTCTTAGCGGCAAAAAGAAACTACCTCGCTACGGCTACAAAGATGGAGAAGTGCGGCAACTCTTTTGGGATGCCTTAGTCTGCCCCAGTATCCAAGAAGATGCTCTCACTGAACCGTTTCAAGGACAGTCGTGCCAATTAGCCTGCACTATAACTGATTCACCCTTGCCACCCCTTATCCAAAAAGCTGCCGCTGTCCTTAAACCCGATTTAAGCTTCTTACAGGAACCTGATGGCGTTTCAGTAAAGGATGTCCCCTCAAAGTGGAAAGCGATCGCTTTTAGGGCTAACCAAATCCTGAGACAGCAATCTTATCAGGAAATGACCTCTAAGGCAGAGAATGTACCACTAAACTGGTTGGTGCTGTTTCTAGAGGTGTTGAGTGGTGCAGTACGCGGTGCGTTGCAACTGGAACGTGGCAAACTCATCGTTGCTACCCGCAATAAAAGACACAGCGATATCGCAGCCTCATCCAAGTGGAACATTTACCTCGATAGCACTGCTAACCGCCAATATCTCGGATTGTGGCTTGACGTACCAGAAGCTAAGATTTTGCACGTCGAGCAAGTTCTTCCTAGTTACAACAACCTCCAAGTCATCCAGGTTAACGGACTGGGGCTAGCGGGGAAGGAACGTTCGGCTTTGTGTGATCGCAGGATTGAAGCTCTCCGGAGTCAGTTTAGGGAATGGATACCTGACATTGTTATTGAAGATTGGAAAGATAAGCTCCCAGAAGATGAACCCCTGCACGATCGAGGCAAAGCTCGGTACCTGGCAAAATTCCGAGACACGCGAGGAGCTAACTACGCGGCTGATGCTCCGGCACTCGCTAGTTTTGGTATTCCCTACCCCAATATCGGCTCCCTTGAACTACTTTACACGGTACTGACGGGTAAACCTACGGGTAAAGATGAGCCGGAATTTCAGGAGTTTGTCGATTGGTCTGTACAAAGTGAGATTATTCAGACCGTGGGCAGGCTGCGAGCGCACCTACGACCCAATAAACAGCTCAAATATTACTTCTCGGCCGATTATGACTTGAGTTTCCTTGAGGAACACTCAATTAAAGTAACAACCCTAGATGCTTTTGAAATTACTCCACTAGCAGGGACGCTGACTCAGATTGGTAGATGGGAAGTCCTCAAACTGCTATCCAAAGCTCTTGAAATTGGGCAAGACATTCAAAAAATCCCCCAAGCCGAAATTGCACAAGCCCTCGGTATTACTCAAGGGCGAGTTAGCCAACTGTTCAGTTCAATCGGTGGGTGGAAGCCCTTCAAAAAATTATTAGTACCTCTATTAGAGAACTTAAAAGGGAGGCTAATAAATTTCGATTGGGAAGATATGAACTTCCTTAGAGCTACTTTGGAACTTCCACTTAAGGAGAGCCTTCCTCAAGTGGTAAACCAAGTCGGGATTGGTGGATGGAAGGATTTTGCTGAGATTATCACCATAGCCTCAAGCGATATCCAGATGGGGCTTATCGGATTGCTGTTAGACTTGACCAACTTGTTGCTGCTCAATGAACTAGCAGCGATGTTCTTGCCACCCGACATGAGAGCGCTTTCAACGACTTGGAAAGAGTAATAGTACTGATTTCTGGTAAGGGACAACAGAGAAAAAGCTCCCCTGCCAATACGCCCTTTCTCACTCACGTATTGTCTCACAACCCATGAGAGAACTGTGCATCGATCCAGAATTTTTAGCCTTAATTCCTCCATTAAGCGCTACGGAGCGTCAGGGTTTAGAAGCAAGTATCTTGGCTGAAGGCTGTCGCGACCCGCTTATCGTGTGGGAGGAAAAGAATATTCTGGTTGATGGACACAACCGATATGAGATTTGTACGGCTCACGGCATTGGGTTCCAGGTGGTTACCCGTTCGTTCCCAGATCGGGCTTCGGTCATGGACTGGATGATTGATAACCAACTCTCCCGGCGAAATCTACCACCTATGTTGTTGAGATACCTGCGCGGTAAACGGTATCTTCTGGAAAAGCAGCAGGGCAAAAGGCACGATTTAACTTCTGCTCAATTTGAGCAGAAGTTGACAACCGATCGAAAGCTAGCCTTGCAGTACGGAGTTGGTGCCTCAACCATTCGGCGGGATGCTTCTTTTGCTCGCGATGTGGACACCTTGAGTGCAGTGTTATCTCCACAGAGTAGGCAGGCTATCTTGAGTCGTGACTTCAAGCTGACACAACGGGATACCCAACAGCTAGCTAAACTGGCTCGGCATTCACCGGAGAAAGTACCGGAATTAGTAGCCCAGCTACTCGCTACTGAATGTTCGTCAAACAGAAAACCGCGCTCAAAACCGACACAAGGGATTAGTTATACTCCTGGGGTTGGCTGTGATTATCAAATCACCGTAACAGCCCAAGTTTGGGAGCAACTCAACAACTACAAAGAAGAAATCGGTGCGGCAACGCTCTCAGGTGCGATCGCTCGGTTGCTAGATGAGGTTAAACAAAATCAACTTTCTCAAACTGATGCCTTCACAAGTGTTGAAGTTGATGTCGATACAAAAACTAACTGCAAAGCTGTGCCAAGTAATGAATTTTCCAGTATCCAAGCAACAACATCTTGGGAATTAAACCCTGAACGGCTGCAAGACTACGAAAAAGAAGAAATATACAACCTGATTGTAGAAGCAGAAAATATTGCTGCAATTATGGATGGCTGGTTATCGGCTTCCCGACAAACTCGTAGTCAAGTGAGGCAGATTTGTCCGGGAATTGAGTTGGTAATAGCGGGAAAATTGGCTGAAGTCTATGCGGGGAAGGTGCCTCGCACTTTTGCTGATTTGGCAGAAAACGACCGAGCGGCTGAGATGGATGCTCTTCAAAAGGAGAAAGAGCAATTGGCACAAGCTGTTCTTGATGTCACTCAAGAAGCGCGAAATCTCGAACAGCAACTTCTTCAAGCTAAACAGAAAATCCTGGCGCATGGAAACTGAATTTAAAAGACAAAATCACTCACCAGATGGAGGATGCGATCGCTTCTAGCTCCCTAGTTATTCTTCTCCAAGGGTTGTTGGGATAATCTTCGAGAGTTCTGTCACAACACGAAGACCTAAATGTTCTTGAAAGGAGGCAACTAAAGGTAAGGGAAGCAACTCCCTAAGCACCTTCCCCTGCTATCAGGTTTTGCCCCGATGCGACCAGGGGAATCAAGCTGCATTGCCGCTATGGTGTTGCGCCTCGACTCCCTCTCCTGTATCCACCCCCCCAACCTGGGTGTAATCAACATTTAACCGGGGGGGTGGATACAGCAGCTAATCCTCATCAAGGAGGGCAGGAGGCTCTAGAGGAATGCTCGACTCTGAAGCCCGTGACTTTAACAAGGGGAAGATACACCCGGCCTAGGGCGTGTTTTCAAACTCGGATATCCTAGTAAAAACGCGAACACTCTTCAGGTGTAGTGATGAATCGAGGAGACTTAAGTAGCGAACAGTGGGAGCGGTTAAAACCGCTACCGTCGTGGTATTCGTTTTACCATACCTCGGCTCTCAAATGAGCCACGTCACGGTTCGTTTCGCCGTGAAATCTACCGTCAACGCAACATTGTTGAACGTGCTATCAACCGACTCAAACAATTTCGACGTATCGCTACCCGCTATGAGAAGCTTGCTGCAAATTATACAGCCATGATCGCGATCGCCTGTATTTTGTTGTGGTTGTAGTTTGAAAACACGCCCTAGCTGAAAAACTCCCGCCATTTTGTGTTAGACGAGGCTTTGACAGATTGAACGATACGAAACTAGACACTTTGAAAGAGGTGGTTTCCAACCCTGGCTCCGGAGCTAGTTGATTATTCGTTGAAAAGGTTATATGTGCAAACAACCATACCCGTCTCCTACCATCAAATGAGCAGCGACACTCCGGTTAAAAAAATTTTGATTTTGACAGCAAATCCGATAGGTACAACGCAACTGCGCCTAGATGAAGAGGTGCGTGAAATCGAGGCTGGGTTACGGCAGGCGCGGAACCGCGATCAATTTGTTCTGGAGCAGCGATGGGCAGTGCGTCCAAGAGATATTCAACAAGCTATGTTGGAAGTCCAACCGCAAATTGTCCATTTTTCAGGACATGGCGCAGGGGATGAGGGTTTGGTATTTGAGGATGAAACACGGCAAGCGAAGTTGGTAGATGCCGAAGCCTTAGCGGCATTGTTCGAGTTGTTCGCCGAGCAGGTGGAATGTGTAGTTCTCAATGCTTGCTATTCAGAAGTTCAAGCCGAGGCGATCGCTCAACACATTAATTATGTGACTGGGATGAAACAGGCAATTGGGGATAAGGCTGCAATTGAATTTGCTGTGGGTTTTTACAATGCTCTAGGAGCTGGACGACCCGTTGAGTTTGCCCACAGATATGGCAGCGCTGCTATTCGGTTGGCAGGTATCCCAGAGCAACTAACCCCGATTCTAAAAAAGAAGCGTAATCTCAGTGAGATAGTTGCTCAGCAGCCTTTGCCTGAAGACCAGCCTTCAGTCACAAATGAATCCACGTCTGTGCCATCTCCTCAAGCTATCGAAGTTTTTTTCTCCTACGCTCATGAAGACGAAGATCTGCGAGACGAACTAGCAAAGCACCTCACTATGTTGAAAAAGCGAGGTGTGATTAAAACCTGGTATGACCGCGAGATCAGTGCAGGGACAGAATGGGAAGGCGAGATTGATAAGCACCTGAATACAGCCCGCGTGATCCTATTGCTGATTAGTCCGGATTTTCTCAATTCAGATTATTGTTATGACATTGAGCTAACACGGGCGATGGAACGGTACGCAGATGGAGACGCTCTTGTCATCCCTGTTATTCTCCGACCAGTGGATTGGAAGGGCGAACTGTTTGGCAAGCTCAAGCCTCTGCCCAAACAGGGTAAGCCTGTGACCAGTTGGACAAATCGTGACGAAGCGTTTTTGAATGTTGCTCAAGGTATCCGAATCGCGATCGAGAGACTGACAGACAGCTAATTTTAATTTCAGACATTAAAGTTACTCCCTCATCTCAGCTATGTTTAAACGCTACACAGAACAAGCGATTAAGGCGCTCGTACTTGCTGAAGAAGAAGCCCGCCGTCTAGGTCATAACTTTGTAGGTATAGAACAGCTCCTCTTAGGTCTGATTAGAGAAGGAACTGGAGTTGCTGCAAAAGTCCTCAAATCTCTGGGAGTCACCCTCATAAATGCCCGGATTGAAGTGGAAACAAGCATTGGTCGCGGTTCGGGTTTTGTTGCAGTTGAGATTCTTTTTACTGCCGAGGCGAAGCAGGTACTGGGACTCTCTTCAGAAGAGGCTAGCCAACTAGGACACGACGACATTGGTACTGAACATCTCCTATTGGCTCTGATTCGGGAAGGTGAAGGGGTAGCAGCCAGAGTGCTAGAAAACTTGGGTGTTGACCTTTCTCAAGTTCGGACTCAGGTGATTCGGATGCTAGGCGAAACGGCAGAAGTTGTAGAGGAAGAGGAACTTGAACCAGAGGAGGAGCACAAAAAGGAAAGCGATCGCGTAATCCAGGAAGCAAATAGTTCTACCGAGAATAACCCAACATCTAAGCCTGCCAAAACTATTGAAGTTGTCTACCTCTACTCTGCTTCTGATAAGGATGAAAACCTACGAGCCGAACTCGCGAAGCACCTGATGATTTTACAGCGGGAAGGTGTAATTACATGGTGGGGCGAACATGAAATTAGCGCAGGAGAGAAATGGGAAAGCCAAATCGAAAATCAGATAGACACAGCAGGTATTATTCTGCCGCTGATTAGCTCAGATTTCATTGCTTCGGATGTTTGCTATGAGCAGCAGTTTGCACGGGCAATAAAACGATACGAAAATGCAGAAGCTTATCTCGTGCCTGTTCTACTCCGTGCAGTTGACTGGAAAGAGTGGCGGTTTGGTGATATGTCACTCCTCCCTCAAAATGGTATACCTGTGACCAGTTGGACAAACATTGACGAAGCATTCCAGGATATTGCCAAAGGAATTCGGGAACTGGTTCAGGAACTTTGGCAACGAGATGAGCGAGGAGTGAAAGAGGCTTACGAACAGCTAAAGAAAGAACTAGCCGCAAAAGAGTGGCGAAAGGCTGATGAAGCAACTAAGGACATCGTGTTTAAGATATCCGGTCAAGAGCAAACAGGCAGCCTCACAGCAGAAGATATCAAAAATTTGCGATTTCAAGACATCTACGTCATCGATAAACTTTGGTCAGAACACAGCAATGGGCATTTTGGCTTGTGTGTACAGAAGAGTATCTTGCAGC
>DALYIW010000127.1:8718-13643 GCA_031970155.1 Coleofasciculaceae cyanobacterium CTOTU46601
TAATGCGCCTCTAGGACACTTACCTTACTGTGGGGTGCATTTTTGGAAGGCTGTACCTTCAGTACCTCCAGAGTCTCCAACTATTCCCTATTACAGACTTCCTCGTACTTTTGATAGTTTCTACAACCGATATCCTCCCTATAGGATTCCCCCTAATTCTTACTGGCAGCAGGAGAAACAGAAGCGCGAATTATTAGACAAACTGAAGCCATCGAGCGAATTTGAGCAACTCTTGAATTCTCTCTCGTTAAGTCCGCCACCAACTAATAACCGACCCGGTGGAGCATCTGGAGGTGGTTTAATTGCACTTATGGCAGCTATGGTTAAGAGTGCTAGAGCCGCCGCACCTTGGGTTGTGGGTGCAGCGGTGGTGATTGTTTTGGTTTATGCAGGGTATAAAGCTTACGAGCAATATCAAGAGGACAAGAATAGACAGGAAAAGGAGAATGATTTCAAAATTAAGGTCGAAGCTCTCCTTTCCCGCCTTGACTCAATCAGATAAAATGCAGTAGATGCAGTCTCGTTACATCTGAGCAACTTGTCTCATCAGTTCATTTAGTTCCGAATTGATGTCATTCAATTCGTTATAGATAGAGGTCAATTCCTGAATTTTTTGGTCAACATTAGCTTGTCCCTTCCGCTTCTCTGCAACAATTGACTCTACTTGGCTACGAACACTTTGAATCTCTCTACTGAGTCCTTGGTCTACGGTATTCTGGATTTCGAGCAGTTTCGCTACCACAGCATCGGCAATTTTGTCAGGTTGACGTGAAGAGCGAATTTCTGTTATGTATTTTTCGCTCACCTTCTTCTTAACCTGTTCGTTTGTCGCTTTCATTTTTATCAACCCATTAATGAAACCGCTACCAAGAATCGCTGGAATTAACACCCAAGGATTAAAGCCAGCAATTAGAGTCGTCACTACAACAACGGCAATTTGAGGAATTAGACTCTTAAGCATCTCCTTATAACCGAAGATAGCTCCCATACCTGCTGACGCGATGTCACCTAATAAATATCCCCCCGCAGCAGCAAAAATGCGTTCGAGTGCAGAAATTTTGGTTCCTTCTACTTCAACACTTGATATTGACATGGAGTTTCCCGAAACCAATTGGAGGCGCACTTTGTCTACCTGAACGACAAAATCGCCTGCCTTGTCATCCAGTTGACGCATCAGGTCATTTAAGCGACTTTCCAGAAATTCCTGTAGATCTTGGCGTTGCCATTTGGCCGACTCACTCTCTACCTTATTGGAAAGGTACTCAGTCACTTCTTTAACAACTCTCTCAAGCGCTGATTGCAGACGGAATATATCTCCTGAAAAAAGTTTCAAGGGTTCTTTAATTTCGTAATTCCTTATCCACCCATCTATTTTTCCAGCCACTTCACCGTAGAAGCGACGTGATTTCCCTCGTACTAGCTCCTTCATGTCCTCGCGAAAATTAGATATTCGTTGCACTATGGCTTGGCGATCACGTTCCAACAAACGCAGCGACTCCTGAGCAACCTCATATCGAGCTTTTAAAGTTTCAAAATCAGTTCTCAGCATCTTATCTCGCTGAGGGATGATTTTCCTGGCTTCCTCAATTGAATTTCTGAGAATAGTCTCAGAGCGAACGATCTTCACTCGCCCTCTTTCCTTAGCTAAGAAAGTTGCCAGGGCTTCTTCCAGGGGTTGTATTCCTGATTGCTCAATAAGTTTTGAGTCAATAGGAGCAGACTGATAACCTTCAAAAGCGTCCACAGCAGTGATGAAAAATATGCCGTTTTTTCCAAGTTTGGTAAGATTCGTAAACTGGGATAGAGCACTTTGCCTGACCTTTGCCTGCTCTTCACTTCGACGAATGTCATTATAACGATTGCAAATAAAGAAGATGTACTCGTGACCGCACTTACGAATGATATCTATCATTTCTTTTTCACTTCTAGTCCCTAATTGTTCACAGGATAGAACGAAAAGAACAGCATCTATTCTAGATAAGTAGTCTATGGTAATCTGTTGCCGAACATCGTTGGCATTTAACCCAGGAGAATCGATAATTTCTACTCCGTTGCGGCAAAGTTCTAATGGCCAAAAAAGTTCCACTTTCTCGTATGGAGTTTCGTGTATTTCTTGTTCTTTTTTACTACTATCTTTGATGACAACATACTCTTTGAGCTGATTATAAGGTATGTCCACAGGAGAGTGCGTCGAAGCTAATGCAGCTTTTTTGAAATGTAGCAGCGCCCTTGGCTTCTCCCCCCATTTAAGTTCGTTAATAATGGCTGTACATTCTAGAATATCAGTAGGTAAAACTTCTTGATTAATTCGTAACAAGGCATTGATAAAAGTGCTTTTGCCACGATTGAACTCCCCGATCACTAGTACTTTAAAAGTGTCTGTAAGAAGGCGTTCTTCTAATTGGCGAATACTTTCCTCAGGTTCAGTCATACTTAGGGAGTACAATACTTTTATTTGCCGTTGCACCAAATCAGCAAGAATTTTACGCTTTTTTTGAAAGACTTTATACAGTTCATCGCTTGAATTCATGGTAGTCTCCTTTCGAGTGTTTGTTCTAGTTAAATAACGCCTCAGTTATCTTCAGGCAAATTTTTCAAAACAACATATTCGATAACTAAAGCTAGCTTTCGCCGTTACAAATAATTTCGTCGCCGTTCTATTTCCGATAAATCTGTTTGGATAGATTCTTGCAACTTGGTCAAACGCTGCAATTCCACTTTCTGCTCATTCAGCATTGCATCAACTACAGTCTTGTACTGGGTAATGTAAGCGTCAATCCGCCGATTGAGGGCTACCGTTACGTTTTGTGCATCAGTCTGAACCGCTTGCTGTGCCTGTTTTTTGATAGTGTCAAAGTAGGTATAGATATTGGGACGTATTTCATCCCAGAGCTTTTGTTTGCGTTCATTGAGCAAACCTCGAAATAAGTGAGAGAAAAATCCTTTTACTGAATTTCCAAAATTCTTGCTATTGAGTTCCTGTGCAGAATAAACTACTGAATAAGTATTCAGTTGAATACTGCTGCTAGCAGAGGCAGAATTTGTTTCAACCCGCCCTCCTAGAGCTTGCAAGCGACGATACGCTTCAGAAAACTTTTGATCGAAATAGCGCCCCGCTTCTTCCGCAGCCTGAGAGAGCTTATTGCAATCGCGTTGAACATCAGCACGAAGGGATTGCTGGTCATCTTTCAAGATTGTCTCAACCCTACTTCCAAGAACCCACTTAAGATCATCCCAATCGCTAGCACCAAAGATAGCATTCCGTATTGTTGAGATTGTTCTGTCTCGATGGCTGTTGATGCAGTCGTCAATTTTGTATCCAGTTCTGGAGACAGCATCCTCTATCCTTCTACGGCACTCCCTGTGTTGCTGATCTGCAAATGAATTTAAATCTTGGATGATTTCTCGTTGAATTGCTGCCTGTCGTGCGTGATACTGATTCCACTGCGAACGTAGATGACTGTCAAGCTGATCAAATAACTGATTAAATAGGCGTCCTATGCTTTCCTTGATGCTCTCTGAGCGTTCATAGCGTAGGCGGCTGATTATTTCACTTTCCATCTGCGCGAATTCATCTATCCAAATTCGCAAGCCTTTCTCCACCTGTACGTCCCCGCTAAGGTTATCCATCACAACTTGAGCCGAGCATAGATGCAGTTTAGGATGATCAATTCTAAGTGACTCGGCTAGTCGCACACGCACGTTTTCCAACAGCCTATTGTGTTCCCGTGGTCGGATTTGATCCATCCGCGTGACAACAAATATGCAGCGATGAAGGTACGAACGCACTGGTCCTGCGAGAAAGTCAGTAAAAGTTTGGGTCAGTGGCATTGTTGCAGGCACAATAATGATCGCCGCATCCGCTTCATTTTCAACCACATCGCGTGTAATTGCTGCGTGTTTGGGATTCGTGGCGTTAGTACCCGGCGTATCAATGATGACAATACCATTGGCAATAAACTGGGCTGGGTGCGCGATAGTAACGTTGAAAACGTTTTTCGCCACTTCGTCATCGGACGTGACCACATGAATGAACTGGCGGATTTTGAGGCCAGGACACCAAGGCAGCCATGCTACAGTAACTTTTCCGGTTTGACGATTAACCTTAACTTTGTTATATCTGTTGACCTTAATTATGCGAGGTTGAGGAGCTTTAAAACGCACTACCATTTGGAGATTCCTACCATAACGCAGTCTAGTGGCAGCAGCTGTTGTTACCAAAGCTGATGTTTTCAACAAATCATCACGGAGCAATGCGTTGATGAAGGTACTCTTACCGCTGGAAAACTCCCCGATGACTGCTAAGTAGAGGTTGGGGTCACTTTGTCGCTGCTGGATGCGTTCAATTAGCGGGTGAAGTTCGATGCGAACTGACTCAGGAATGTCTGACCGCCCGATGACCTTCGCCACGAATTGCAAGTGGTCGTTATACCCTGCCATATCACTTTTGATGGAGCAAAGATCTAGTCTCGGTCTGTCGCAATTTTTGTCTCCTTAGTACCTGCTTAGAAAACGAAACGATGAACAATTAACCTAGCTCTACTGGCTCCCTCCAATCTACAAAGGCTATAACAAGCAAGGACAAGCAAGAGACTATTTATAGAAGTCTGTCATTAGGGTGACTTAAATCACTTTCCTTTACCCTGAATTCGCAATTTTAAAGTCCCTAATGGAGGCGAAAGTTTATGTTGATGTGTCTTTCGCTTTTTCGTATAAATGTCAATCGGAATTCCGCGTTTCAGCGTATCGAAAGTCGTCAACGCAGAGGTAGAGCTAATTGTTGGTAGAGGCAAGGTGTAAGCGGTAATTGATATCGCTGCCTTTGATCTGATTAAAGGTTAGCAGATGACAACACTGGTATTATTTCTTCGACAAAAATTATTGGGATGCAAAAAAGCGAGATTTCCCAGCGTTACTAAAATTAT
>DALYIW010000127.1:13654-14015 GCA_031970155.1 Coleofasciculaceae cyanobacterium CTOTU46601
CAATGTGACTAATATCACTCGTAAAAATAAATCCTATCACCGACTTCTCAATCAGTAAAAGTGAGAATAAAGTGTAATACAGGAAGTGATTTAATACCCTAAAAAGTAATACACCTACAGGGAGAATTCTCACTAGCTAATTGATGATGAATCACTGAAGAAGTAGTTTTTTATACAAAGTGTTTTAGATTTTATGGTATTAACCGCACCTTTCCCGTACTTGCCGTGATAAGCAAACCTGATTATTCGTGAGAGTATTACAGGATGAAAAAGCCTCAATCAACTGAGCGAGGCAAACCTCCACAATATCTTTATTTCTACAGGAGTTTGTGCGATCGCCTTCAAAAGGGAGACAAAGTAT
>DALYIW010000127.1:14059-21818 GCA_031970155.1 Coleofasciculaceae cyanobacterium CTOTU46601
ATATAGAGACGCTCGACAATTTGGCAACAATATAAACTGGAGAGTTGCCCAAGAGGTGTGACACTTTAGGGTGTGGAATTTTTGATTTAGTACTTCATAAAATATTTGCTAGCTTAGGACTGGCAAAGAGTTATGAACCTTGGATTGAGCGAAAGTTACCTTCACATCCACTGCCTTCAACTGGAGAATTAGCGCATGACGGAACCAAATACTTTATTTGAAATTTCAGGTTACGATAATTCTAATCGCATTGGGGATGTGATTTTTATTCACGGGCTGGGAGGCGATGCATTCAGTACCTGGCATCCGCAGGAAAAGCGGGAAGATCGGGAATGTTGGCCTTTTTGGCTGGGACAAGAACGATCCGACCTGGGTATTTGGTCATTTGGATATGCAGCGGCAGCATCTGACTGGAAAGGTAAAACTATGCCACTGTTTCACCAAGCTAGTAATTTACTCGATTGGTTAGAAATTTGTGACATTGGGAAGCGCCCGTTGATATTTATTTGTCACAGCATGGGTGGACTACTGGTGAAAAAGATGCTTAGCGCTGCTCAGAATTTTAAAAAGCAAGAGCTTATCGAGCAGACCCGAGGTATTGTGTTTTTGGCTACTCCGCACACAGGTTCTCATCTAGCCAATTTAATCGATAATATTCGCATTCTGGCACGAGCTACGGTAAGCGTTAAGGAACTCAAAGCTTACGAGCCTGAGTTGCTTGAACTTAACGAGTGGTATCGAGAAAATGTTCGTGAGATGGGAATCGCCACAAAAGTTTATTATGAGGCGCAGCCTGTGCGCGGGATCTTGGTTGTAGATCCAGCTAGTGCTAATCCAGGTATTGAAAAGGTAAAGCCTATCGCCATTCCACAGAATCACATTTCCATAGTTAAGCCTTCTTCCAAAAAAAGTCAGGTTTATCTTAGTGTTAAAAAATTCATTGAACAGGAGTGTTTGCAGCCTCCTATACAACCACTTAAACTTGAAGCTAAGGTGGAGGAAAGAAAACCTGAACAACTAACTATTGATAATCGCCGCATTGGTAATTATTTAGAGAGTGATGCACGTATTTATGGTCCTGTAGCTGGACGAGATTATATAAACAAGGACAAGTAGCACAGGTTTATTTTGAAATGTCTTTGACTCCAAATCAAACTACACTAATTTCGCTGGTATTTTCAATCCCGTGTTTGTGAAAATATATTAGGAAGTCAATCCAGTGAGTGATAACTCTACTCCAGATTTTCCATTAGAAGAATCGGTTAATCCGCAGCCTTTTATTGAAACCGAGGAGGTTGAGGAATCAGAGCACATTAATCCAGAAAAAGAACTTGAGCGCTTAATCGATGGCGCTCAATCTGGAAATATTGGTGAATTGCATCGATGGCTGAAAGCTGCCACTACAGTTTATATCGATAATCGCCGTATTGGTAATTATTTAGAGCAGGAGGCACGCATTTATGGTTCTGTAGCTGGGAGAGATTTTATTAACGATGCAACAGTAAAAGAGGTAGCAGGACAAGTATTAATTGAGAATATTGATAAAGTACGTACTGTTTACGTTGAAACAGCCAGCTACCCCTTAGCAGAACGCTTTTTAAAAGAGAAGCATCTTTTAATTCTGTGGGGGGAGCAAAGCCTTGGAAAACAAACTACTGCGATTCACCTGCTTTCAAGCCTCCCCTCAGACGAGATTTTTGAAATTAACCCAGCAATACAAAACCTTAGCTCATTTGAATGCGAGACGAACCAAGCGTATGTGATTGACACTCTTGCACCTGATATTGCAGAGAAAATAAATGGCTATGTGCTGAATGCTCTATCTCTAAAACTTAGAAAGCAAAATAGCTATTTTGTCATCACTATAGACAGTCGTACAAGGATTGCCAGACAAGAATTTAGTGGATATATTTTCAATTGGAGCAAACTACCGCAGAGCGACGTACTCCTAGAAAAACATCTAGCCTGGTATCTGAAAGAGCAAGCAAGGCTGGTTGATACTTATCACCTAATTCAGGCAGCGCCTGTGCGTCAATTCCTCAAAAACAAACTACTGCCCGGTCATATAGATCAGTTGGCAGGACTGCTTGCTAAGGTGGTGGTTAGTGAAGAGTTTACTCTTGAAGACGCACTGGCACATTTCAGTCTGCTTGCTGACGAACAAGTTGAATCCTGGTTCGACAAACATCCAAACCTGGCACAGGGTGTCTTCATGATTACTCTGGCAGTTCTCAATGGTTGCAAATATCAAACGGTAGACAACGCAAGTCAGCGTTTACAATCCCTGATCCAGCTGCCATCACAGCAGGAAGAGGCATCTGCTTCTGAAACAGTATTTAACACAAAACGTAGACAACGGCTGAAAGAGATTGGTGCTCATTTAGTCCAGGGGTATGAAAATACTGAGTTTGGGCGTAGTCCAGTTGAACTGATTGAACTGGATAATACTGCATTTCAGCCAGCTATTCTATCTTACGTTTGGCAAGAATATGAGCGTTTGCGTGAGCCGCTGCTTGTATGGTTGCATGAGCTAGGGTCGTACTCCGATTTAGATGTGCGGATTAAAGCAGCAGCAGCAGTTGGTGAACTGAGTAACTATGCTTTTGGTTTTGTTCGGGAAAAAGTGTTGCTACCTTGGGCAAACTGCCAGAATCGACGTTTGCAAAGATTAGTAGCACTAGCCCTAAGTATTCCAGTATTTGAAAGTGGGCTTGCCCCGCAGGTGCTGGGGTTGCTGCATCACTGGAGTACAGTTAACAACGCCAACTTACGTTGGACAGCCACAGTTGCCTACGGCAGCTACGTTGGGTTGCGCTTTCCCCATATCGCACTGCGCGATCTACTTGCGATCGCTCAATCGGGAGAAAGAGAGTTATTTTTAGCAGTAGCGGAAAGTGTAGTTAATCTCTTTGAGATTGGTAAAGTTTTTACTGTCCTGAATGCACTACGCCTCTGGACAAGTTACGCAAAGATAACAGTCCCACACCAGTTGGGTTTACTAATCTTTTGGATGTTGATGTGTTCTGCTAAAGTTCCAACAGACTGCAATCAAGGTAACTTGCCTGCATTGCTGGGGCTTGCGAAGGAAGAGTCAGTGTATGAAGACTTAGTAAGCTGCTTGTTGCGGCGTTCCCTAGATATGAAGTATTTGGAAATAGCAGGTAATCTCATGTTACGTAAACTCGTATCAAAGGAACTCCATAATTGGTTAAAGCAAGTAGATGAAGACCCCGAACACAAACTGTACCCAGTATTGGGATCAATAATCTTTACATTAGCTGCTCAAGGAGACTGGAATGAACGCAGGCGTATTGTTGCGATGCTCGCCGAATGGGCATCAGTTGGACAACCTAATGCTGCCAGCAAGATTCTATCGAAAATCAAAAAATATCTGAGTATCTAGCACAGGAGGTAACGCGATGGCAGATACGTATAATCCTATTCTCAGCAGAGAAGAACTCGGTCGTTCGCTGCGTCCACCAGTCCCAGAACCGGGGACTGCACTAGTCTTATCTGGTTCGGGGCAACCCTTACTCACGATTACAGTAGGCCAAAGGGGACTCACTATATGGGAGATGATTCGGGGCAAATATAATCTGCTTTACAAGGTAGATATGACCGAACATTTGTTGAGTTTTTGCTGCAATCTACCTTGTGCACCAAATGGTTACGACTTCCACGCTGAGGTCAAGTTTCGTTGTTCGGTACTCGATCCGGAGATGGTTGTACAGCGTAATCTAACTGATGTTCGCCAAGTGCTAGAACCATTGATCGTCAAGGTGATGCGTTTCAACAGCTGTGACTATGAGATTTCACAAAGAAAAGCTGCCGAGCAGGAGATTAGCCTAAGTTTGGAAAAAGCAGTCTACGATGCCTGCTTCCATCTTAAGTACTTCGCTCTCACGCTATCTTTGCCTGAAGAATTCAGAAAAAGATATCAGTATATAGAAACAAAAAGAGGAGAGATTAAGGATGCGCTCCTAATAGAAGCCGAAGCCGAACAATTGGAGGGGCAACGTTATAAATCTGCTCGTCGTCTTGTGCAGAATAATATAGATTTTTACAGTGACATACTTAATCAAGGTAACGGACGATTACTTGCACTGCACCTTGCAAAACGTCCTGATGATATTCAATTTGTCCTGCAAGTGCTCAACCAGGAGCAGCAAATTCAAAGAGAACACCACATCAAGATGCTCAAGATGCTACTGGATGAAGATGTTATTGAAAAATGGCAGATCGGTGAAGTTGGTCAACGTGCGGTGAACCAGTTGCTCGGACTAACTGAACAGTCAATTCCAGTATTGTCAAGCAGCCAAACCTATAATATAGAAAGTCCAAAAAACGTAGTAATAGACCCGCCTAAAAATATATCGCCTCCGACATCGAAGCCTCTTCCTCCAAAGCCTGCACCACCACCAAGAAGTGCTGCTCTGCCTGTAAAACCTGCTTCACCTCAATCTTCGAGAGTAGCCGCTCAACCACCCCCAGTTCCACCTCAATCTACAGATGAGCGTCCTAAATTTAATTGGGACGAGGATGAATAGTTTGTTGGGTTAAGAATAATTTCTGATTGTGATGATCGTGGAGGAATAACTCAACAAATGTTTTTGAAATTTGGATTTCCTTAATATAACTTAAGTTTACACAGACAGGTTGGTGGTAATAACTAATAGCTAAATGCCTTTCTACCATTAGCTATTAACCATCACTTTCAAGTTTTTATTAACGCAAAATTACGCAATGCAAGAGATAGTACAGCTTAATATTGTTCAATCAAATTTTTGGCAAAAACCTAGCGATATTTACTAATAGTATTGTCATTAATTTCTTTAAAACCGGGTTTTTCCTAACAAGCTGAGCTAATATTGGACCTACATAGTAGTAGAGGTGTATGAAAAGACGACCAAAATAGTTTTTATTCAGCCACTCATCTCGAAAGTGACGATATTTGACTACCTCCTCAGCATAGGGTGTGCCAAAGGTTGCAGTTACAACAAAACAGTCTTTTGACTTTTCTGAAGAGGATGAGGATGTAGGTGAGGTTGTGTTTGTTGTTGGTGTAGGAGATTGGTTACTCTGCTGTGTTGATACCGGGGCAGTAGTATTTTTAGGGGGAGTATTTGTCGGGGCAGTAGTATTTTTAGGTGGAGTGTTTGTAAAGACTGTTGGGCGAGATTGAGATGGAACTGGTGCTTGATTAGGTTGCCTTCCCTGCGGTGGTGGTGCAGGCTTTGGAGGGAGAGGTCTTTTGGTTCCAGTTGAAGATGAGCTAGATGAAGCAGGTTTTTTAGGGGGGGGTGGTGGTGGGACAGGAGTTGGTACGGTATTTAGAGTAGTTGGTGTATCAACTCCTGAAAGCAGCCTGTCAGCTTCATTTTTTGTAATCTCAACTAATTGATAGGGATCTTCTAAAGATATCTGGGGAGTGTAATCTCCATTTTTCTTTTTGTAAAGTTCTAGAAGACCAGTGACTTTGAAGTATTTGTTTTCAAAACTCTTTAAGTCACTCGGAGATTGTAGGTTTTGAACTTTATAAAAATTTTTTAATAAGTTAGGAAATACAACAATTGTAAAGGGACGATAGTTATCAGTTTTATACTGAGAACTAACAAAGTTTATAAAAACTATTTTTTCCGAAAAAGTTTCATAATCAACTTTAGAAACTTTCCCACATACTGTGATTTTGTTTCCATCTTGTTGAACTATTTCCCGTATCTGACTTGCGGAAAAAACGTTGAACTGCCCTTGTATAGCTATTGGGCTAGAGATGGAAGGCAGTAATCGTCGATTTGGTAATGCTTTCCGTAGTATGATTTTGGAATTGGAATTAAGAAACTGTTCAATAGAAGGTACATCTTCAACACGATTAAGACAAATCTCTTGAAATCTGCTAACTAGCGAAGCTACATGAGAATTTTTTTTCAGTTCAGAAAACAAAGTAGAATTGGCTGGGTCTTGGTAATCCTTTCTACTAAATATCAGATTTTCGCCTGTGTGATACTTATTCCAAATATCTTTTCCACTGGAAGTAGCTAAGCAAAGAAGGCTTAAGTAGATAGTGATACTGGAAAAGCAATCGATTTTATCATTAAAGAATGATTGCCCACGTTCAGGGTGTTGAAAAGCTACGTGACCTATCTCATTACTTTGCTTGTACGGCATTTGTGGAACATACATTCCGTCGTAATCAATTAGTGTAATGCTGCCATTATTACGAACTAAAATATTGCCATGTTGCAAGTCTCCATGAGCCATTTTAAGAGCGTGAAGTCTAGCGCTAACTTGCTTAATTTGGTCAGCAAGCCCTTGTAAACGCGATGGTTGACTTAGATTATCTTCTATATACCCATTTAAAGATTGCCCATCAACCCAAGCCATTTTAACAATTGGATACCAGCTGCCACGAACCTTAATGCCTTCCGGTTCATATTTAAACTTGACAAAAAAAATATCATTTGTATTCTGGAGAAAATTGCTGATGTATCTATATCGCTCTTGAAGATCAGGAACCTCTTTGTGAAAGCAGCGAATAGCCCAGCGACTACCTGTTTGAGTAGTCAGACAAGCAGTTAGGGCAAAACCTCCAGAAACTAGCGAAGGAAGACCTAAAGGTGTTTGCTTTACCGTTGCATTTTGTAGTTCAGACTCTTTAAAGGCTAAGCGTGGGTTCTGTAAAACCTCGCGGTATTCAGACATTGAGGGGTAAGACATCAATGACCACCAAAGTTACATCATCATTACGGATTTCTTTGCGCTCGCGTAGTCCTTGTATGAACTCCTCAAATGTGTTGGAATCCGAGAACTGAGAAATTTTTTCCAAAACTGAAAAGTCATTTTGCTCTTTTAGCTCTTTGACCAACCAACAGGCGAGAGCATCTGTACAAAGAAGAATTGGTAGGTTGTTTCTAAATTTAATTTCTTTGTTTACTACTTTTTGCTTCAAGTTTTGCCAGGTCTTTGGGAGATGACAGATAGTGTTTGGGAAAGCACCAAAATCTTCTGAAGATAGTTCTGGCAGCATTTTTATGCCGCCTCCATCCTGCCAGAAGACACAACTGTCTCCTACGGTTAATATTTGAATAGTTTCAGAGTCAGAAAACTCAACAGCAGCTAGAGTGGCGTGAGTCCCCCTATCCAACTTTTCATACATAAACCAATGCCTTGTTTCAGGCATACTAGCAATAATTTGAAAAGCTTTTTGAACAAACTCACTTTGAATAAGCTTTAAGTTATAAGATTCAAGTATATAAGATCCATTTTCGATATAGCTATTTACTAAAAGTTCTGCCCAAATATTGCTGAATACCCCTTCAGTTGCACCATCAGAAATCGCTACCCGTAAGGTTGAAGCATTGTGAGGACTTATGGCATTTTTATCCTCACACTCTGCTTCAGTAAATCCATCCTTGGAGACATGAAAGCTACGAATCTTAAACCTGCGATCACCAACCTGTCGGATGAAGTCTTCATCTCTTAAAGATTCTTGATGTGAAACATCACCTTCCGCTACTTCAGAAGTAGAGTTCAAAATCTCAGCTTCAGGTATCAGATGTTCTGGAACTTCTAAAGACTCTTGATGTGAAATATCACCTTCTGCTACTTCAGAAGTAAAGTTCAAAATCTCAGCTTCAGGTATCAGATGTTCTGGAACTTCTAAAGACTCTTGATGTGAAATATCACCTTCTGCTACTTCAGAAGTAAAGTTCAAAATCTCAGCTTCAGGTATCAGATGTTCTGGAACTTCTAAAGACTCTTG
>DALYIW010000128.1:0-11364 GCA_031970155.1 Coleofasciculaceae cyanobacterium CTOTU46601
AACGGCCGTTCACCCTTACATATAGCCCTTCAAAAGGAAATTTGCGTAAGTCCTACCATTTCTAAGCGTTTGAATAAATGATTGAAGCCTAGATACCCGACTTCTCAGAAAAGTCGGGTATCTGAACCGCAAATCTTTACCAAATCTGGTTTTATACCCCCTTTTTTAGTAATCTACACAAACCTTAAGAGATGTTTCACCGAAACGCCTCTACAACCAGAAACAAAAAGGGGGTATTTTTTGTCCTTGCTCAAAACTATCTTTGCAACGCCAGGGATGCGCTCGTTTTTCTATCGGTAACTTTGAGGCTGGCTTCCAGCAGGTACAGGAGCAGTTTCCACGGGTAGTATTGATTGTCGATAATGCTGTGCTAATAAGAAAGAAGTCCCACCAACAAAACCACTTAGCATAGTTAGAGTAAGACCTAAGAGTAAACCTTTAGCAATTCGGTCACGCTGGGGAATGCTATGAGGATTAGGACGATGTTCTTGGTGCTGTTGTTGAATATCATGCTCTACATCTTTACTGTAGAGATAGCCGTCACGATACGCAATTTTATTCAGTCTGCCGGCTCCATTATTGGTGTTTTCAGGGGTATGAGTTTTATCTGTATTCATTGTAGGTAAACCTTATTTGTTGTTTGTTGTTTGTTGTTTGTTGTTTGCTTGCCCTGAGCTTGGTCGTTGGGTTGTTTGTTGTTTGTTGTTTGAGAAAGACAGGCAAACATACATAGCTTGCTCTTCGATGGCGGCGTTACTTCTACACATTGGATGAGTTTGGGCTTCAGACCGACTTTATGTCATGAATCCTTTGCGTGAACAGCGTCTTTGAATTCTTTTTTAAGATAAATTTAATTTATAGTGTTGGTAAAGCTAAGATAGCCGCTGAAAGAACACAATGCGATCTATCTAGGAAAAGATTATCAGCTACATCAAAAGGTTGACTTTTCTAGCGAAGAAGAGCGCTCCAGGTGGCAGAACCAACAATCCCGTCAGGAGTAAGCTTGAAGCTTTGTTGAGCGGCTTTAACGGCGGTTTGGGTTGCTGCTCCAAAGACTCCATCTACTGAACCTTTGAAAAAACCAAGCGCTCTGAGTCGTTCTTGCAAATGAGCGATCGCAGGTCCTTGCATACCCTGCCTGAGAATCGGCAATGCCACAGCTGTGGGCTGGGGGTTAAGTGCTTTGGGAGAGTTAGCCGCATTTGTGGTTGAGCGGTTGCCTGAACTACGTCTGGACGGTTCTTCAGCAGTCGTTGTACTGTTTGGGCTTTTTCCTGCTCCACTAACGTTAGCAGGCGTGGAACGCTGGGGGTTAGGGCGGCGATCGCTAGTTGTTTGAATTGTAGAGGGAACTGGGAAAGCTGATGTTGAGCTAGGTGAGGGGGTCTGGGTAGAGGGAACTGGGAAAGCTGATGCTGAGCTAGGTGAGGAGGTTGGAGAGGGATTCTGGACTTGGGGGGTACTGGGAAACAGACGCGCCCAGGTAGTGAGGCCTGTGACGCCATCGGGCTTTAAACCTGAGGCTTGCTGAAACCGAGAAACTGCGATCGCGGTACTCTCTCCATAGAAACCATCTACAGCGCCTGTAAAGTATCCCAGCAATTTCAGCGCGGCTTGCAGTTCAGATACTTCAGCTCCCCGACTACCTGTTCTCAGGATAGGTCGGTTGACTACCACTAAAGGTGTTGCTTGAGCAACATTTTGAGTCGCTGAACCCACCTCACTAGCAACGACGGGTAAATCACTCCAGCTAATTGCCAATAAACTGAACGCGCTCCACCGAATTAACCAACTACCGTTCGTCATCAAACCGACCTAATACAACTTAGTTATTTGTTGTTGGTTGTTGGTTGTTTGTATATGTACTCTTTAACAAATAACCAACAACCAATAACTCTTGCGTCCCACGTCAAAAGCTTGCGTGGGATGAGTTAACCATTACCTTCAATCTCTTCCTTTATCTTGGAGGCTGGGAAATATTTCTCTATCACTTGACCAACTAACAAACCTAACAGACTAAATAAAATTCCCATTACCATAATGTTTAACTCTACACTGCCAAAAACTGCGGCATTGGAGTTGATGAGATTGAAAATCAACACAGAAGCCGCCGACATACTGCCCATGAGCAAAGATAGCATCACACTGGTTTTTGAGAATATATAGCGTTCTGTTTCAGCAAGCAAGTAGGCAACGAAAGAAACAAACACGGCCGCTACATAGGCAGCATAAAAGTATACAATCAGATTGACTATCTCGCCTCCTCTCAAAGCAACAATTAGAGCTAAGAAAGCATTTCCAGTGGTGATAAGCAGCCGATTCAAGTTGGATGCAGGCAGAATATGAAAGTCCAAGACTGTTTTAGTCTGCATCCGTAATATGCTGCTGCCAACACCCAGTGCTGGAACTATTAAAGACATCATCAAGCCAATACCTAAGGGATTATCAACACCACCACCAATCCAGGACAAGATAAAGGGGAGCGTTTCTTTTCCCTGTATACCAGCGGGTAAAATACCTGCATTTTGGGCGGCTATCACAACTGAACTCGGCAAAAAAGCAAGCAACAGGAGCACAATTGCTGCCAGAATACAGCCTTGATAGAGGTTTCGTACATCCTTTGCCTGAACAAAAAATTGCTGATACTTCATATCTACGAGAACTAGCAGAATTGTACACAGAGGGATGCCTACTAAATCTGGTGGATTTACCTGTTTGAGTGAGCCAATGAATTCAAGAGGCGATCGCAAATAAACAGGTAAACCATGCAAAACCCAAAGCCCATAAAGCATCGCCAAGAAATTTAGAATCAGCAACCCTCGAAATAAAAAGCCTGCTTTCTCTACTGGCAGCAAAGACGCGATCGCAAACAAGATAGCCAGAACTAGCATACTAGGTAGCACTGACACTCCCAAAACTTTCAGAATAAAGGCTCCAGAAATCAACTGTACAGATTCAATACCAATTAGCGACAACCACGACATGAACCCCAATAGGATTTTTACTCGCTTGCCGTAGCGGTTTCCCAGCAATGTCCAGATTTGCTCTATTCGTATCCAGTAAAATTTCGCTAGTCCTAAAAGAGCGATCGTACCTAAGCCCAGGCAGACGGCGTAGAGACTGCCCCCTGCCCCCAACGTCAATGATTTCTCAGCAGTTCCCAGAATAAACCCTAGTCCATAATGGGCAGACACCAGCAAAGCGGCGAGTGAGAAGAAGTCTAGTTGGCGATTTTCAGATGTATTCACAAAGATTCTAGAAGCTGTGTATTCACAAAGATTCTAGAAGCTGGAAGCCCCCGCGATTGATCGGAAGATGAAAGCGACTGCACGGTTTCAACCGCCTTGATACCGAGTTGCATTCAAAGAGGTAACTTTCTCTCCCCCTGCTCCCCCTGCTTCCCCTGCTTCCCAAACTACTATGTTTGAAAGCAACTTGGTATGAGTCTCCTGGAGATGTCCACAAAATACAAACAACCAACAACCAACAACAAAATGCGGTTGATCGTCGGCTGTTAAGAATAGATTAAGTTAGAGGGCAGTGAATTGCGATCGCTTATCTAGCAGTAGAGCGGATCGCTCCGTTATAGTCTATGTTTACCCTGCCATCTTGAGAAACGGTGACCACGCTCTCAATAGAGGGAGCATCAGAGTAAGGTCTGCGCCCCTTGAAAGTAAAAGTCCAACTTCCATTCCCATTGTCTACAAAAGGAGATTGGGATGCAGGACCATGCATTGAGCTTTCGGCACGGTAGTTACCTAAACCACCGTTCTCCCTTTCCGCCGCTTGGCGTGCTAAATTTTTAGCGCGATTAAGGTCATAAAGAGCCGTAGGGTCAACTTGGGTCTCGGTAGTCGTTGTCCTCTCGATGGTAGTCTCTCGCGTCTGGGCGTGGCTCGGTAGTGCGGCAATACTTACAGCAGTTAACGTGGTAAGAATTGCAGCAGTAATTGGTTTTAACATTTCTGAAACGGCTCCTGATTTCTTAATAGTTAGTTATGTACCATTTCAGGTCTACATATGACCAGTCAGGGGATTCTCAGAAAATGAAGACATTGGTTGAGGTCTAATGGTTCCTCAATCGTTAAGCAATTGCGATAATCGCCGCCTCAGGACCGACTAAAGATACATAAGGTTCAATAAAGTAGCGCTTCGCGGCAGCTTGAGCTATCTCAGGAGTAACGTTGCTGATATCTTGCTGAAACTGGGTGTCAAACTCAATTCCTAAGCCCAGAGTTTCGTACCAGCCATAAGTCTGTGCCAGCTGTGCATTGGTCTGTTTACCCAGTGCATACTGACCTAGTAGCTTATTTTTCGCTGTTTGAAGTTCATCGGTACTCAGTGGGGCAGCATAAAGACGTTCGACTTCTGTGCGTAAACCTGCGATCGCGATTTCTGTATTTTCTGGGGCTGTACCCATGTACACAACAAAGCTAGAGACTGACTGTCGCGTCGGATAAAACGCTGAAACATCGTAAGCTAACCCTCGTTTCTCCCGCAGTTCCACAAACAAGCGACTAGAAAGACCATTACCCAGGTAAGTATTCAGTAGCTTCAGGGCGGCGTAATCGGCGTCTTGTACAGCTGAGGCCAAATAGCCTAGCATCACAATGGACTGCTGCGTTTCTTGTGGTGTTCTGAGTAGGCAAGGCTGGGACGTGAGTAATGGCAACGGTTGTATAGACCCAGGCATCTCGGTAGGCTGCCAATCACCAAACACTCGCTTAACCTGCTCAACGGCATCTTCTGGCGTCACCCGGCCGGCAATGCTAATCACCATATTGTCGGGGCGGAAATAAGTTTGATGATAGTGCGCTAGGTCAGCGCGACTCAGTTGAGATACACTGGCTTCTGTTCCCAGAACTGAGAGGGCATAGGGGTGGTCTTGATACATTGCCTGCCGCAACTGCTCAAAGGCAATGGTAGACGGTTGCTCTTTTTGAGAGCGAATATCCTGAATAGTTAGAGACCGCTCTAATTCCACCTCAGCTTCTGGAAAGCTAGGATTTCGCATAATCTCCCCAGCTAGCTGCAACATCTGTGGCCAGTCAGCAGAAACGGTTTTCAGTGAGAGTAAAAAATAATCACTAGAGGCATCAGCACTGAGTTGAGCGCCTGCTGACTCAACTTGTTCGGCAATTTCCAACGATGACAGTTGCTCGGTCCCCTTAGTCAGCACAGATGACAGCAGGTGAGATAGCCCTGCTTTTTCTCGTGGCTCCCTCTGAGTTCCACCTCGAAAAAATATACGACTAGAAATAATATCTGCCGCTGCATTTTCTACAACAATCACAACTATGCCATTATCCAGAACCAGGCGATGGATGATCTGCTGTTGTTGCGAGGAGGTCAGATTTTGAGGCATGAGCTGTTGTAGTGGGTTGAAGATTAGAGGGTGGAAGGTTGGAAGGTTTGAGGTTGGCCGTTATCTGCACCGAACCGGTGAACCTGGAGCCTTTAAGCCTCAGTTAAGGGTTTAAGCACTGTAACGGCGTAGTGGTAAGGGGAAAGATACTGCTGAGCCAATTGCATTAAATCTAATGCTTGAATCTGCCCAATTCGCTCAGGATAAGTGACGGATACTTCTGCTGTGGCAATGGTGTTGTAGTAGCCATACATCCCAGCTATCTGGCTGGCTGCTTCTGTAGAAAAGGTATAGTCATTACAAAGCAAGCGTTGGTAGCGACTGAGTTCTGCTTGTGATATGGGTAGGCTCTGCAATTGAAGCAGGCGATCGCATATCGTCTGTTCTACTTGTTCTAGGTGCTGTGGCTCTAAGATGGCACTGATAGTAAATAAACTCGAATCTCTCTGTAGCGAGAAACTACTACTGATGTCATGCACTAGTCGCTGTTCTTCCCGCAATTCTTGCACCAAGCGAGAAGACCGACCATTTGCTAGTAGCACCGAGAGAAAATCTAAACCGTAGGCATCCCTCAATCGATCTACACCCGGTCCGATCCAAGCCATCAACAGTCGTGCCTCCTCCAATCTTGGCACCCGCAGTTCCTGACGACGAATTTCTGTAATGGGTGGTTCTGCCTCCACCTCTAACTTTAGGTCACTATTGCGAGAAGGAAAATCCTGAAACGACCGATTTACCAAATTCAAGGCTGATTCTTGATCGACCCCACCGACAATTACCACTGTCATGTTTTCTGGCTGATAGTGGGTGGAGTGAAAGCAGCGCATTTGTTGAGGTGAGTGCCCCATCAATTGAACTTCTGTTCCCAGAACTGAGCGTCCGTAGGGGTGATACTGGTAAACGCTTTGACTCAGTGCCTGAAAGCCGATCCAATCCGGATTGTCGTAGCAGGAACGAATTTCTTCTAAGACCACATCCCGTTCCCGGACAAATTCTTCTTCGGGGATCGCAGGATGCAAAAGCAAGTCTGCCAATGCAGGTAGGGTCTCGTCTAAGTGTTGAGCTGCTGTAGTTATGAAAAAATGTGCATAGTCGTGGCTCGTTGCTGCATTAGAGACGCCTCCACGACTTTCTATCACCGAGTCAAACACTCCGACTGGTAGGCGCTCAGTACCTTTGAAAATCATGTGTTCTAGGAAGTGAGCCATTCCAGACCATTCAGCCGGTTCTGCGATCGCACCAGCGCGTACCCACACATCCACCACCACCGCCTGGGTTGCGGGTAGATGTTGATGAATCACGGTCAACCCATTCGCCAGCCTGAAAATCTCAGCGGGAAATGTTGTAGCAATTGGCGACTCAGATAACAATGTTTCTAATCTCAAAGTCATGTGATTTTATTAAAAACTACGCTTTTTGGCTACAGAAATACAACTTAGGGACTATTACCTTAGTCAGACACTTCACCCATTAGTTAAGTTTTTCCGTTGTACTAGTCCCGAAGCACCCTTTTTGTGCATCCTAGACAAAACTTGTGAAGAAGTTGTGAAAATAACCCGTTGCGTAAGTTAGTTTTCAATTAGTGTATATTAATGCTTCCTCAACTAACACTTGGAATGTATTGATACACAGACAAAATCCTCAGAGTGTTTTGTTCGGGGATAAAGCTAATAAATTGCCGACAAGAGTTTATACAAAAATCCCCCAGTCCTTCAAGACAGGAGGATGCTATGGTTACACATTCCCCGAAACGCCGTCTTACCTCAGTTTATGACCTGGTTTCACCAGGTGGGTACCATTGAATCTCATTTGAAGTTTCCGGGTACATGCCCGGTCTACTGCCATGAGACTACTAAGTTCCCTTTTCAAAACGGACATAGATCAAAAAACGATATTGGCAGTCACCAACGTCCTAGTAGAATCTGTAACTTCACCTATTGTAACCATTTATCCTCTAAATGATCACCTGGTTAGCCGGAAAAACTTTGCTCCCAAAGTAGTGACAATCACCGATAAGATAAGAAAGTTAATATTGATAGCGACCTAAAGTTGATACCGAATCTAACCCATAGACGAGACCTATAGAACCTATGGATTTTGCCAATCTTGCTGCCCAACTGAATGCCGGAATAATTTTGCCAGAAGGAATTATCGTTATTACTCTGGTAGTGGTTTTATTGATAGACCTGATTTCTGGCAAAAGTGCGGCTCAAACACTTTCTTATGTGGCCATTGGAGGTCTTCTTGCCTCTATAGTCGCCCTGTACTACCAATGGGATGTTGCTGACCCCATAGCCTTTTTAGGGAGCTTCAATGGTGACGCTCTGAGTGTAGCGTTTCGCGGCATCATTGCCTTGTCATCAGCTGTAACGATTTTAATGTCAATTCGCTACGTGCAGCAGGCTGGTACTTCCTTAGCAGAATTTATCGGAATTTTGCTCACCGCTACGGTGGGGGGGATGTTCCTGTCGGGAGCCAATGAGCTGGTGACGATTTTTGTCTCCTTGGAAACTCTCAGTATTTCTTCTTACATGATGACGGGTTACATGAAGCGTGACCCGCGTTCCAATGAAGCAGCATTAAAATACTTGCTGATTGGAGCATCGAGTTCAGCAGTCTTTCTGTATGGCGTTTCGTTGTTATACGGATTGTCCGGAGGAGAAACCAACTTAAATGCGATCGCCGAAGGAAGTGCAGCCCTAGAATCCCATCAATCTCTGGGGATTTTGATTGCTTTGGTATTTGCGATCGCAGGCATTGCCTTCAAAATCTCAGCTGTTCCCTTCCACCAATGGACGCCTGACGTTTACGAAGGTTCCCCCACTCCCGTCGTGGCCTTCCTCTCCGTCGGTTCCAAAGCGGCTGGTTTTGCCCTAGCCATTCGTCTGATGACTACCGCTTTCCCCTTGGTTTCAGAACAGTGGCACTTTGTCTTTACTGCCCTTGCCTTCTTGAGCCTAATTTTGGGGAACGTCGTCGCCCTAACTCAAACCAGCATGAAGCGGCTTTTAGCCTATTCTTCCATTGCTCAGGCTGGTTTCGTCATGATTGGTCTAATTGCCGGGACTGATGCCGGTTACGCCAGCATGATATTTTACCTGCTGGTTTATTTGTTCATGAACCTGGGCGGCTTTATCTGTGTGATTCTGTTCACGCTACGCACAGGAACTGACCAGATTAGCGAGTACGCTGGACTGTATCAGAAAGACCCCCTCTTGACTCTGGCATTGAGCATTTGTCTGCTCTCGTTGGGTGGAATTCCGCCTTTAGCAGGATTCTTCGGAAAAATCTACCTCTTCTGGGCAGGTTGGCAAGCAGGATTATACGGTTTAGTCTTGCTGGGTCTCATTGCTAGTGTGGTATCGATTTACTACTACATCCGCGTAGTCAAGATGATGGTAGTCAAAGAACCGCAAGAAATGTCCGACGCCGTGAAGAATTACCCAGAAATCCGCTGGAACCTCCCTGGTATGCGTCCCTTGCAAGTGGGTTTGGTCCTAACCCTAGTGGCAACTACCCTGGCTGGGATTTTGTCGAACCCTCTGTTCACGCTGTCAAATAATTCCGTCACCCGTACCCCAATGCTGCAACAGGCTGTGCTTAGTGCTCAGTCGCCAGCTGTTAACGTTCAGTTAACACCGGGTTTAAAGTCTCAGAAGTAAGAATTGTTTGTTGTTTGTTGTTTGTATTTTTTATACATTCAATCAACCACAAATAGCCTAGGAGGGCGAAGGGGTTTCTCCTACACCTAAAAGGATGTAAGCTTCAGACCAACTTTGTGTAATTTTTGCCACACGCCTGACTTTAGAGAGTTAGGCGTTTTTTTGGATTTTGAAAGTCTTGCCAGTAGCTGGTTGCAAAAATTCAAATGTGGCAAGTTTCAACCCAATTGGTATTACAACTGTTCTGGATTAATACCTCGTTCTCGTAACTGTTCTAACAAAGCTTGATAGCGCTGTTGTTCCTGTTCGAGTTGAGCAAGTGCCTCATCTGCACGTTGACGCTCTTGCTCGGCACGTTGACGCTCTTGCTCAGCACGTTGACGTTCTTGCTCGGCGCGTTGACGCTCTTGCTCAGCACGTTGACGCTCTTGCTCTCGTAGTTGATCTAATTCAACAGGAGTGAGAAAGCGTTGTCCTGAGGGTGAGAAAATTTCCAGAGTATCTGGTTTCAACTCAAACCTTATCCCTAGGCGGGGACTAACCCAACCATTCATCTCCTCAATCACGTTTAACTTATCCCCAGAACGCTGTAAACCAACCAAATCTATTCGATTAGGGTCATAGATGTAATATTCTTCCACTCCGTAGCGCTCATAAAATTGGAGCTTCTTGGTCATGTCTTTGAGGCGGTTTCCAGGAGATAAGATTTCAAAGACTACCTGAGGAGCGATGTTGTTTTCTTCCCACTGTTTATAAGAACCTCTGTCTCCTTTCGGTCTGCCAAAGGCAATTAGGGCATCCGGTGCTTGGCAAGTCTTGTTATCTCCCTCAATGGGATACCAGAGTAAATCTCCAGCGATAAATACATCAGCGACATCGGCAAACAAGATTTCTAAGTTTTCTTTAATTACAACAATCCAGCGGAATTGTTTAGTGTTGTCTGCCATTGGTTGACCGTCACTGTCGGGGTAGATAATCGCTGATGCTGCCTCAGTTGGTAGTTGTTGTACCATGCTGGTTTGCCTCCGCTTAAGTAGGTTGATATTAATGGTTGCTGAAGACCCGACAGATGCTCTGGTGAACTTGCGTTTTTTCTTTTTTTGTGGTATTGCAATTCCTGTCTGTACCGTCGGACGAGCAAGATGCTCATTCCATCAAAGTATCCCTAGAATTTCGTGACTTCAAGTGAATCAGCACGATTTTTGTCAGCGTGAATTGAATAACTGACACAGGAGCCTAGAGTTAAATAAGCGATCGCTGGTAAAATTTGAAATCTGCAACATTAGGGTATTAGGGTCTAAATCACACCCTACACATCGGGTTCGCACAATCTGTTCCAAGGTGCCCTGTGAGAGTTGCTTTCACGATGCGTTCCGGAACAGATTACAGTAAGGTAACTAGATAACAGCAGTGCCCCGACAGTTCCGTTCGCCGCCTGGTGTTAGGGAACTTGTCGTTAGTGTCCGTTATCTGAGCACTGCTAAGTCCGTGTCTTTCAGGAATGAGTTGGATCGGGAAATAGGGTGGTACTGATGGATCTAGAAGTTGCTCGCACTCGTTGCAAAGACCGTTTGGTTCGAGCCATTGAACAGCTACAAGGCAAAGTCGAGCCGACTCAACTTGAGAATATCACCGAGTTGATAGTCCAAACCATGACCGGCCCATGGCGTTATTTTCATACGCCTGAGCATATTTTTGAGGTGGGTGGGTCTCAGGCTATTGAAGTCTTGGCTGCTTTATTTCATGATTTAGTGTATGTGCAAGTCGATCAGGGTGTAGGTCTTAATATCGCCAGTTACATTGCTCCTTTTGTTAAGGAAGTCAATTTACAGCTGGTGATTCGAGAAGCAACTGAACAGCCTGACTCACTGATGTTTGATATTGTCTCAACAATATTTGGATTTGCTCCTGGTCAGGTGCTTTCTCCCATGGCAGGGCAAAATGAATTTTTGAGTGCGTTGATTGCTGCACGAGCTTTGGAGCCTGTTTTAAATTCTATTACGATCGCACAAATCGTGGCTTGTATCGAAGCAACGATTCCTTTTCGTCCTTTATCCTCATCCGGCGTAAGTGCTAGCGAGAAACTATACCAGCGTTTGGTCGTTGCTAATAATAAGTTTAATTTTGAGTGGAGTGATGACCAAATCATTGAAATAGTGAAACGCTGCGTGCGGGTAGCAAACCGAGACGTGGAGAATTTTGCTTATCCCAATTCGGCAGATTTCTTAGACAATACTTGGAATTTATTACCCGAAACAAATCACGATCTAATTAATGCCAACTCTTATAAAGTTGCTGAATATCGCAGGTCGCTGGAGAAAATGGAAAAATTTATGA
>DALYIW010000128.1:11454-21763 GCA_031970155.1 Coleofasciculaceae cyanobacterium CTOTU46601
AAAACCTAGAAGTGGCAAAGCTGTATCTAGGATGCAAGCTTGTTTCGATCGCGATCATTGAGGCACTGTCAACACGCTTGGCACGACGAGACCTACCACTTTCTACTCTAATGGGAGAATTACCAACACAAGGAATTAAAACCCCTTCCTTGGAAGATTTTATCCCCGATATTCAAAGTCCCTCAAAAACCGAAACAGTTTTGGAAAGTGAGGTGCTAGAACTTTTGACAAAAGGCAGAAATCAGGATTCCACATATGATTTAAAAAATTCTCCCATAGCTACATTTATCGTTAACTCTATGGGGTTTCCTTCAGTGCGACACCTGATAGAACGCTCTAAGGAGTTTTTTGCAGAAAAAATTTCGTCGGATGAGTTTCTTAGTGAGTGCGACCCTAACGCAATTAGAACAATAATAGACGGAATCGAGAAACTTTTTGAAAGTCGTGTGCGTGCTTTGCGGGGATTAAATGGAGAGGCAAGCTTAACGTTTGAGCCTTTCTCATCGGCAATGAGTCCCCTTGAACAAGAGTTGGTTTCAGAAGCTTAACTCATCTCACGCTAGAGTTGGTTGTTTGTTGTTTGTTGTTTGTTGTTTGTATTTTTTGACCAACAACCCATAGCCAACAACCAATAACTAACAATAAACTAAGTTATATCTAACCAAGTGAAATTTGAGTCAGTTACTTTTTGAAGAGTTTCAGCCATTAGTGGCGATCGCAACTACCCCCACCGCTGCCCAAAAATTGCAACCTCTGTGTCAAACTGCTGGTGCAACGCTGTGGGTACCAGAGTCTTTAGGTGCCCTTGAACTTGTTCAAGTCTACAAGGGTTCTCTCAAATCACATATCGCCTCAGTGTGGTATAATAGCCGCGCCTTTGTCTTCTGTCTAGCAGCTGGGGCTGTTGTGCGGCTACTTGCCCCCTTACTAGAGGATAAAGCCAGTGATCCCGCCGTTGTCGTTGTCGATGAAAAGGGTCAGTTTGTCATCAGTTTATGTAGTGGACATCAAGGCAAAGCTGACCAACTGGCAAGGATTATCGCTCATCAACTAGGAGCAACACCAGTTTTAACAGGTGCTTCTGCTGGATTAGGCTTACCGGGTATTGATATTTTAGGTGTTCCCTTCGGCTGGCAGCGAGGGGAGGGAGATTGGACGGGCGTCAGTGCAGCTGTAGCGCGAGGTGAACCTGTTCAAGTAATTCAAGAAGCAGGCTCAACTTTATGGCAAAATCATCTGCCTAAAGAACATCCATTACACTTTGGATTTCCTGAATATACCGCTACGACTCACGAGGAATCGCCCTCACCTAAAGCAAGGATTTGGATTAGCCCTACCCAGAGACAATTCTCACCAGAATCTGACTTTCCCAAAGTTCAATGGCATCCACGAGTATTGTGGGTGGGAATTGGTTGTGAACGCGGGACATCTAGAGAGTTGATTGAGACAGCAATTAGGCAGGTGTGTCGGTCTAATCACTTAGCTGAAGGTGCGATCGCAGGAATTGCCACCATAGATATTAAAGCATCGGAAGTGGGGTTAGTGGAATTATGTAGCGAGGGCTTCGCCAACGCCAAGGGCGAACACCATTGGCCTTTACAAACCTTCCCCGCCGATGTTCTCCGTCAAGTTACCGTCCCCAATCCCTCAGCGGTTGTTAACCAAGAAGTCGGAACCCCTAGCGTAGCTGAAGCTGCCGCAATTCTTGCCGCCCAATGTCAAACCCTCTTGGTACCGAAACAAATTTTCCACGCCCCACTCCCGACTCCCGACTCCCAACTCCCTTCTCCAAAAGGGGCAGTAACAGTTGCGATCGCTCAATCCAAACAAGAATACACTGGGCGTACTGGTCAATTATTGCTCATTGGCACAGGGCCTGGACAATTAGACCAAATGACCCCAGCTGCTCAAACCGCTGTATCCTATGCTGATGCGGTAATTGGCTACTCTCTCTACATTGATTTAATTACCCCTGTACTGCATCCAGGGCAGATTATAGAAGCACTACCTATTACTCAGGAACGTCAACGGGCACAACGGGCAATTGAGTTAGCGCAGTGGGGTTTAACCGTAGCCGTTGTTTCATCCGGGGACTGTGGAATTTATGGCATGGCAGGGTTAGTGTTAGAAGAACTTCGTGCCCAAGGATGGGATGGTAAGACTCCAGGGGTGCAAGTGTTTCCTGGTATTACTGCCCTGCAAGCAGCCGCTTCCAGAGTCGGTGCGCCTTTGATGCATGACTTCTGCGCGATTAGCTTAAGCGACTTATTAACCCCTTGGGAGGTAATAGAAAAGCGTCTGGTTGCGGCTGCCCAAGCTGATTTTGTCACAGCGTTGTATAATCCGCGATCGCAAACTCGCACCCAACAGATTGCCACAGCCACCGCCATTTTCTTACAATACCGCGACCCGATCACACCCGTTGCGATCGTTCGTTCTGCCTATCGACAAGACGAACAAATTACCCTCACCACCCTGGAAAAACTACTAGAAACGCCTATTGATATGCTCACCGTGGTTTTAATTGGTAACCAAAGTACACGTACTCAGGGAGACTGGATGATTACCCCACGGGGCTATCTAGGCTTTGAGGACGAAGCAACTGAACTTAATTCACCTAATCTAAAAACGGGGAGTGGTGAGTAGGGAGTCGGGAGTCGGGGAAGAGAGATTTTCATCCAATGTTCGTGTACTATAGCGCTTCTCAAATGAGTTAGGTACTATCATTTCCCATCTCCTAAATTGTGCCTCCTCAACCCTGGTATACCTAATCCCGCTAAGAACCCCTATACAGCGCATGAGAGTCTAGTTAGAACACTCGTTCTACTACAAAATTAATTACAGTTGCAACGATACTGAGAACGATTGAACCTATCAAGGCAGGCACGAAGCCATTCACAACAAAACCAGAAGTAATAGAACCGGCTAGCCAAATCGTGAGGGCATTCACCACAAACAGAAACAAGCCCAAGGTCACAACTGTGATTGGCAGTGTCAGAACCGTTAAAATCGGTCTGATAATCGCATTGGCTAACCCAATAATCACAGCGGCTACCAAGGCAGCAGCAAAATTTTTGACCTTAAAGCCATCTACTAAATTGGCTGTAATCATCAATGACACAGCCGTCACTAGCCAAGTTAACAAGAAGTGTGGCATGACTTTTGTTGAAAAACTTCTACCAGAGTATCCTACCTAGAGAGTGGTCTGTTCGTCCTTGGCGTGTGCAACACGTTCACTCCTAGGTAAGGTTGGCGGTTCAACATTTCAATGCGACACTAGCAAGTGGATTGGGATCAAATCCTTCCTCAAGATTGCCTTACCATTTAGCTAAGTATGATTTTTCAGCGACTCGCTGCATTCCTGTTGGCACTTATTGTGTTGTGCTGTCCTCTCCCCGCACTAGCACAAGCCACGAAATATTATCCTCCTCCCTTGTCCTATAGCAATGCAGAACTTAAAGCCAAGGATTTTTCAGGTCAAACCTTACGGGCAGCTGAGTTTTCTAACGCTAATCTAGAACTCACTAACTTTGCTGGTGCTGACTTGCGAGGCACAATTTTTAGTGCCTCGGTGATGACTCAATCTAATCTGCACGGGGCAGATTTAACGGGTGCAATGGCTGATCAGGTAAACTTTACAGGTGCTGATTTAAGTGATGCTGTTTTCACTGAAAGCATCTTACTGCGTTCGACCTTTAATCAGGTCGATATAACGGGTGCGGATTTCAGCGATGCTATTCTCGACGGTGCCCAAGTTAAAGAACTTTGTGCGATCGCATCTGGTGTAAATTCTAAGACGGGCGTAACGACTCGTGATTCTTTGGGATGTCGATGAAACGTGTTGGTGTAATTGGTGGGGGACAACTGGCCTGGATGATGGCAGGTGCAGCTGAGTCATTGGGGATTGAGCTAATCATACAGACTCCCCATCCAACTGACCCAGCCGTCAGTATTGCCTCTGATCTAGTCTATGCTCCGATTGATGATGCTACTGCCACCGCTCAACTGGCATCTCGCTGTGACGTTATCACCTTTGAAAACGAATTTATCAACTTGGAAGGCTTGATGCAGCTGGCACAGCAAGGTGTTTGCTTTCGCCCTCGTCTGGAAGCTTTAGCGCCTTTACTAGATAAGTATGACCAGCGCTGCTATCTAGAAGATATCGGCTTACCACAGCCAGATTTTATGACACTAGAGGGGGAAGTTGGCAGTCAGGACTTCAGGCATTCCGCTGCCTTTGGACAACCACTAAACCTAAGTGAACTAGAATTTCCCCTCGTCCTTAAAGCGAGACGCCACGGCTATGATGGCCAAGGTACTTTTATTGTCAAAGACAGTAGTAGCTTACAGGAAACCTGGAAAAAGCTAGGACATAAACCTGTGCTACTAGAAAAATTCGTTCCCTTTGAGCGGGAGTTGGCGGTAATTGCGGCTCGTTCTGTTACTGGGGATGTGGTTGTTTATCCAGTGGTGGAAACTCAGCAGGAGGAACAAGTTTGTCGCCGGGTAATCGTACCCGCCGGAATTATAAAAAATATTATGACAGAAATTGAGGCGATCGCACATACTCTCCTCAACAATCTACAAGCCGTCGGCGTCTTTGGCATCGAATTATTTCTCACCACCAACGGCAAGGTATTAGTGAACGAAGTATCACCTCGTACCCATAACTCCGGGCACTTTACCCTCGATGCCTGTGAAACCTCTCAGTTTGCACAGCAACTACGGGCGGTTACGGGCTTACCCTTAGGAAGTCCTGCCCTCAAGTGTGACAGTGCCATCATGGTGAACCTCTTGGGTTACGAATCTTCCCAGAGTGACTACCTCGACAAACGGCAAAAACTGGCAAATCTACCCCAGACTTTTGTCCATTGGTACGGTAAAACCGAATCCCGCCCCGGACGAAAATTAGGTCATGTCACGAGACTATTGGACTCTCAACAAAATACTGAAGCGTTGACGCTGGCTAAAGAAATCGAATCTCTATGGTACAGCTGACTGACTTGGTTATTTGTTGTTTGTTGTTAGTTGTTTGTAAAAAAATACGAATAACCAATAACCAACAATAAACAAGAAGACTAACTCTTCTTTATATCACGTATTACAATCTCTAAGCTTTTCGGTTTTCCGTATTACTGAGACCTTTACACAACTATAAATTGCTTAGTAAATTTCCTTCTAAGTACAGATGCTTAAACCCCAAAGAGTAGTGAAAAATACATCTAAAGGTTTAGTTTTACGCTGTTGGCAGCAGGAGGAAAATCATGAAAATAGCTCAAGTTGCTCCGTTATGGGAACGAGTACCGCCCCCAGCCTATGGGGGAATTGAACTGGTAGTGGGATTGCTTTGTGATGAACTGGTTAGGCGCGGACATGAAGTAACTTTATTTGCTTCTGGAGATTCTATTAGTCTGGCCAAACTAGAATCTGTTCACCCTAAAGCCTTGCGTCTAGATTCCAGCATCAAAGAATACGATATCTACGCAATGCTGCAATTGAGTAAGGTTTATGAACAGGCTTCGGAGTTTGACATCATCCACTCCCACATGGGCTGTTTATCTCTGTCTTATGCCAATCTAGTAAAAACGCCCACCGTTCATACGCTTCATGGTGTTTTTACCCGCGATAATGAAAAACTGTTTACACATGCTCGCCGTCAACCCTTTGTGAGTATCTCTGATGCCCAGCGAGAACCGAGACTAAACCTGAACTGCGTTGCTACAGTATACAACGGTATTGACCTAAGTACCTACGAATTCTCTCCTAAACCACAAGACCCCCCATACTTGGCATTTGTGGGTAGAATTTCTCCTGAGAAAGGAACACACTTAGCGATCGAAATTGCCAAACGTTCTGGCTGGCATTTGAAGATGGCGGGTAAGGTAGATGTCGTTGATGTGGACTATTTTGAACAGGACATCAAGCCCCATATTGACGGTAAACAGATTGAGTATTTGGGAGAAGCAACCCACGACCAAAAATGTGCATTGATGGGCGGGGCTGTAGCAACTCTATTTCCCATTACCTGGCGCGAACCTTTTGGATTAGTGATGATTGAGTCGATGGCAACGGGTACACCAGTCATTGCGATGGAGTTAGGTTCGACATCAGAGGTGATTGCCCCTGGTAAGACGGGCTTTTTATGTCACAGTGTTGAAGAGTGTATAGATGCGATCGCTCCAGCTGCACAACTGAGTCGTGAGGCTTGTCGAGAGCATGTAGTGAATCACTTCAGCGTGCAACGGATGACTGATGGTTACGAAGCAGTTTATCAGCAAATCCTAGCAGAGCGTTTTTCGCAAAATGGTCATGTTCGCAGTTCAGCCGCTTTGAGCATGAACCGTGCCTGATACAAAATACCAAGTATAGGAGTTCTCCCACCGTTTAAAGAACAACTAAATAGTTAAGGTCATTTCCCTAATGTAGGGGCGTATTACAATACGCCCCTATGGGTGTTCTCATGTTGACGGTTGACGATTAACTGCTTGTACCAACTATCTGTTAGTAAACTCCGTAGTAGTTATCTTTTATTTTTACTCATGTTTTTTCTGCTTTAAACAGTTAATCTGAAATCCTCCTTACTTGGAAAATCCTATTTAAAACTAGAGTTTATCGCTCTAAAAACTGCGGTATTAGCACTTCATTGCGTTCCGTATAGCATATCTAACCTTGCATCTACAAGTTTCCCTGGTTATAAATAATTAATCACTTTTATCTATCACTTTCAAAAGAAATAAGATTTGATTATATTGTTCAGGGTGCTTATGCTGAAAATAACATAGCTTGAAAAAGCAATTAAAAGTCGAGAAAGTTTAACTTTCAGAATTTTTATCAGTCAGCTAACTGTAGTTACTCGAAATAATTTACTTACAAACAGAACCAAAGTGATGGAACAGCTTAATCAATTAAATCTAGATAGATTTCTCTATCCTCGAAGACCCTACCACGGTCAAGTCAAGCCACAGGATCTAGTATTCAACGCTAACCTACAGGAATTTGCCCAACGAGTCAGCTACATTACCAATTTGCAAACTCGCGGGAAGCTTTCTGTGCAAGAGTCTTACCATCAAGTTAATGCTCTGTGGGAGCAACTACAAAGCAGCTATTGGACACTGGGGATTGAGCCAGACGCAGATTAAGAGGTATAGATGGAGGAGTAATTAACTAATCTCTTTATGCTCATTTTAATAGATTAACAAAGTTAAAAAATATCAGCTGGGTCGGCTGCCTGGAGTTTTCGCATTGCGATCGCACCAGAAATACAACACATAATAATGGTTAAGATTAATACCATTACTGCTCTCGCCAGGGTCATTACCATAGGCAGATTTGTCGCAGCTCTTGTTAAGCTATATAGTCCGAAAGCTAGGAAGCATCCTGGTAAATAACCCAACATGGAGAGAATGAGCGCTTCTTGAAAAACTACCATCAATAGGTAACGATTATCATATCCCATTGCTTTCAGAGTGGCATATTCCGGTAAATGATCGGAAACATCAGTATATAAAATTTGATACACAATCACTGTACCAACAATAAATCCCATCCCAGTACCCAGGGCAAAAATAAAGCCAATAGCTGTACTGGTTTGCCAGTAATTTTTTTCAAAATCAATAAATTCTTCTTTGGATAAAACTCTGACATCCCCTGGTAATTCTTGCTTCACATTTTTGAGAACTTCTTTAGGGTCTGCATTAGGCTTCAATTTAATAACGCCAACATCAATCAGTCCCTTATCTCTCGTGGAAAAAATACGTAAAAAATTGAGATCGCTGGTAACAATATTCCCATCAGCACCGAAAGAAGCCCCTAGCGTGAATAAACCACCTACTCTAACGCGGCGGCTTTTAACTTCAGTTGTAATATCTTCTCCTTGCTTAAATAACTGACCAATCGGGCCATATTCAGGTCTAGAGGCATCATCAAACAAAACCACGTCAGGCATTTTAATCGTGTCCAGATTGCTTTTAACCTCAGGTAAATTCAAGAGGCTTTCTGTCGGATTAAACCCCACAACCAAAATGCTACGAGTACCACGAGTTTGAGGATTTTTCCATAAAGCTAAATCTAAATACAGCGGGCTAACTGATTGGACTCCGGCAAAACCCAGTGTTTCATATAAACGCCGACTAGAAAAACTTTTCATCGCGATTAGCGCCGTAGACTGGGTGCTGATGAGAAAAATATCCCCTTGTAAGTTTTTATGCAGAGTCACAGCACTATCAAATAATGCATCTCGAAAGCCCAGTTGCATAAACATCAAAATATCAGCAAAACTGATGCCAGCAATCGCTACGAATAACCGCATTTTTTCACGACGCAGTTGTAACCAGGCTAGAGGTATTTTCATTTTTAAAGGAAGATTTTAACGATGACTTTGGCGTAGGTTAGACTAGCAACTCGCTTGCTATCTTGTGGACTAAGGCGAATGTTTACTTCTACTACTCTGGCATCGACAGCAGCAGCCGGGTCAGTATTGAGAATATCTTTTTTGCCAATTTTTTGACCGATTTGGCTGACACTACCTCGGATTTCACCTTCAAAGGCTTTGCCTTCACTGGTAATGGCAACTCGTTGACCCAGCCGTACTTTACTAATATCACTTTCATAGACTTCTGCAACCACGAGCATCTGGTCAGTTTGCCCCAGTTCAGCAATTCCTTCTTTGGCGTCAACAGTTTCTCCAGGGCGGGTGTGGATTTTCAAAATTCGACCATTCATGGGAGCTCGCACGTAAGCTAATTCCAATTCGGCTTCAGCTTGCTTAACTGCGGCGATCGCACTTTCAACTTCAGCTTTAGCTTGTTGAATATCGACAGGACGAATTTCTTTAATTTGTTGTAGGTTGGCGTTGGCTTCGTTAATTTGCTCATCCAGTACAGCTACTGTCTTATCGCGGGTGACTTCAGCTTCTTTGAGTTGTTTGCTGAGGGTGGATAAGTTCTGGATGCGGTTAGCTTGTGCTTCTTTGAGTTGTTCCCTGAGGGTGGATAAGTTTTGGTTGCGTTTTGCTTGTGCTTCGCTGAGATTCTCGATCGCAGTTTCTACTTTCAGTCTGCGGTTGTCCAATTCTGTGGCGGAAATTGCACCTGCCTTGGCTAATTGCTGATAGCGTTCAAAATCTGTTTGAACACTGCGTAACTCGGCTTCTAGTCTCCTGACTATGGCATCTTGAGCCTCTTGTGCTGTGCGTAACTCTGCCTCTAGTCTTTTAACTATGGCATCTTGAGATTTTTGTGTCTCCAAAAGTTGAGTTTTTAGACGGTCAACGATGGTCTGTTGAGCTTTCTTCTGTCCTGTTGCTTCTGCTTTGGTACGAGCGATCGCAGCTTGCTGAGCACCTATGGCTCCGGCTTTTGCTCCAGCTCTCACTACGTCAAGATTAGCTTGGGCAACTTTGACTTGTTTTCGGGCACGTTCCACAGCCGCTTGTAGGCGATTGCGGCTATCGAGTACAGCAATGACTTGATTAGCACGAACCCCATCTCCTTGAGAGACTAGTAGCTGATCGACCTTTGCTCCCTGATTCAAGGAGGTTGAAGCAGACACTCGAATAACTTCTCCCTCCGGTTCCAGGCGTCCTAAAGCCGTAACATCTCGGAGAATAGGAGTTTTATTAGGGGAGGGAAGTACCTTGGTTGGGCGCTGACCTACGAAGTTGAGGGTGTAAATTGCGGCAACCCCAGTTGCGAGGGCACCCGCGATCGCGATCGCCACAGTTGCTGAGCGAAATGCTTTCGGTATCGCCCAACGAGTGATTAGTTGTGAAAATAACGGTTTTTGTTTCTCTGGTTTCTGCCCCATGCTTCTAAGATAGATTATTTACATTCTAGTTGTCTGTAATTTATCTACCATTAGATGTACAATGAAGGGTTTGCTTAGCACGAGCAGGAAGAAATGATCGCGAAGCGAGCCGTTAGTCCGGGATGAAAAACTTTGGGTAAAGTGGTTGGGAGATTAAACTAATCCTCTCTCAGCAATCGTTCCAGTAAACTTGGTGCAACCCAAAATCCCACCGCTCGTAACTGTTCAAAAGTTGTCTCTAAATCGAGTAAGCCAACTCTGGCAGCGTCTTTCAAAATACCCAGAAGTCCGATAATTCTTAATCCACGTTCCAAAGCAATTCGTCTTGCTGCTTTGTCGTCCAAAATCACCAAATCGGCTTTCAGTTGTTGTGCGAGTAAAATTGCTTCTCGTTCACCCGGATCGAGTTTTTCTAGTTCAATACTTTGAAGAGTTTCGTTCGCTTGTATCTGAAGCCAGTTAGGACGTTGAGTAATCCATTCTTTTACTACAGGCGGTGACTCAG
>DALYIW010000129.1:0-21637 GCA_031970155.1 Coleofasciculaceae cyanobacterium CTOTU46601
AAATTTATGTACTCTCATCCCTCATCCCTCATTCCTCATCCCTCATCCCTCATCCCTCATCCCTCATCCTTTCAAAGGTCAATTACCCAACCTAATTAAAGCTGATGGCGCATCAATTGTTTAGTCAACCCATTTCCCAAATTAGTGTGCAACAACTGGCTACGCGGATGTCTGAAGTTCCTCATGGGCTTCAGTTAATCGATGTGCGAGAAACTCAGGAAATTGCGATCGCACATTTGGAAGGCTTTGAAAATCTACCCTTGAGTCAATTTACCCAATGGTCAGACCAAATCCTGACTCGCTTCGATCCAGACACCGAAACCCTAGTACTGTGTCATCATGGCAGCCGTTCTGCTCAAATGTGTCATTGGTTAGCACAGCAGGGGTTTACCAATGTTAAAAACGTTGCGGGAGGTATTGATGCTTACTCACTTCTCGTAGACCGCAGGATTCCTCAGTACTAACCAAAACCACGGTGTTAATTACCTTCACGGGTTTCTTCTGCTATCTTAAGACCAATACCTATTGCGATCGCCTCCACGCATCTACTTAATCCGTGTAGCGTAGGCTACTTAATTGGTGAATTATCCAATTAAAATCGTCTTAACCTACGCTTGGTGGCCAGAAAATTACCGACTCCAGCCAGACTTTATGCGGATTAAAGTTGGCGAGAGGTGTAGTCAACCATTAAAACACGACTGAAACAATCATTCGGTTTAAAATTTGATTAAGATTAGCTATTTAGCAAATGTCTTTGCAAGTTAGCCTCACTAAGCGGCAGCAACAGATTCTTCGAGCAACCATCCGTCACTACATTGCGACGGCCGAACCCGTGGGTTCAAAAGCCTTGGCAGCAGAGTATGACCTTAGTGTTAGTCCTGCTACCATTCGTTCTTGCATGAGTGTGCTGGAAAAATCGGGGCTACTCTATCAACCTCACACCTCGGCAGGACGAGTTCCCTCTGACTCTGGGTACCGTATTTATGTTGATAAACTCATCACACCGTCCGATGCCCTAGGACGAAAAGTTGAGCATTTACTCACAGACCATTTAAGCTCAGAGGATTCGAGTTTTGAGGCGCTTCTGCGAGATGCGACGCAAATCCTCTCAACTGTCAGTGGGTACATCGCCTTAATTACGATGCCTCAAAATCGAACCACTCGACTACGGCATTTACAGTTGGTTCAGCTAGAGCCAAGACGAGTGATGTTAATTGTGGTAACAGATTCCTATGAGACGCAATCTGTCTTGATGGAACTGCCTAAGTTAACAGAGGAGGCTCAACTAGATGGGTCAATTGTCGAGCGAGAGTTACAGATTTTATCTAACTTTTTGAATAGTAAGCTACGGGAGCGATCGCTTGCTGAAATCGCTACCTTAGATTGGAGCGAGTTAGACCGAGAATTTACTCAGTATGCAGATTTCCTGAGAACTTTGCTAGCTGAGTTGACCCGTCGCGCTATAGCACCTGTTCCCACACCCATTATGATTCGCGGCGTCTCTGAGGTATTGCGTCAGCCAGAATTTTCTGAGTTGCAGCAAGTCCAGATGCTGTTACATCTATTGGAAGAGGAACAAGATCAACTTTGGCCGATAATCTTTGAAGTACCAGAGGCGCTGAAGTCCCAACGTCGGGTAACAGTAAGAATTGGCTCAGAAAATCCTTTAGAACCAATGCGTACCTGTGCCTTGGTGAGTGCAACTTATCGCCAGGGGGAAGTCCCGGTGGGAAGTGTGGGGATTTTAGGGCCGACTCGGATGATATATGAAAATGCGATCGCTTTAGTAGAAGCAGCGGCTGATTATCTGACTGATACCTTGAGCCAACCCGCTTGAGTATAAATACACAAAAAGAGGGGTTTTTGCGCGAAGGGGTAGGGTTCGCCAGCACTAGCTTGAAAATAGGGATTGGGGAGTAGGGAGTAGGGAGTAGGGAGTAGGGAAAGAGTTTTATATATTGGTATGAAACGTAGATTTTCGTAATTTTTCTAACTCTCATACTCTATCTATTAAGACTAAATGCCCAAATCATAAAGCAGAGAGAAATTAACAGTAACCCACCGATACGGAGTTTTGAGTAACTGTTAATAGTTTTGTCATAGTTCATCAAGAAAGCAATAAAAACTAACGGAACAAGAACACCCATTTCAATCAATGAATTTCGGTAAAAATAATAGTTAGATAGGTTGAAAGAACCAGCACTGGGCAGCAGACCAAAGGAAAGTTTGAACGTTGCAGTACTCAAAGGCCAGAGTAGAGGTAAGCTATTAACCCCTGTCAGGAGATCGAAAGCGAGATGGGAAAGACCAGCTAAGATGACTTGTTGAGTGCGAGTGATGAGAGAATGTCCCTTACAGCCTAAAAGCGCCAGCACGAGAATTGTACCAAGTGGAAGCAAAAGGCTCAACGCAAAAGAGTGAGTAATTCTAATTGTTTGATAATTAACAGTTGGACGTAGCGACTGAAAGATGTGGTCGATATCAGGTGCGGATGCAATGACAATTAGCCATTCTAACCAATATATCTTCTTGAGTGATGTAGGTTGCTTTTCGACAGAATATGTCATGAGAGCAGCTAAGCTATGACCGATAAAAGAAGACATTCTGATTCTCTATTAACGTTATTACAGGACTTACGCAGAACCTCTACATGTAGGGTGGGCAGTGCCCACCCTACTACTACTAGCAGTAGCGTTTAAATCAGCAATTTGCGTAAGTCCTGGTTAGTTAGAATTCATTTATTCAGTTATCACCTATGGCAGTGTCCCTGGTCAATACGGTTCCTTATGAGCAGAAAAGTTGGATTTTGGTTACTCTGGGTTGGCTTTGTCGCTTATGCATTTCTCCTTGCCCCTCCCGATCAACCCGACACAGTAGAACTGATTAAAAACCTGTCTATTGGTAAGTGGGAAGGAATTAACCCATTGATTGTTGCCCTCTTCAACATCATGGGCATCTGGCCTCTAATTTATGCCTGCTTAGTATTTATCGATGGTAGAGAACAAAAAATCCCAGCATGGATGTTTGCATCAGCATCGTTTGGAGTGGGAGCGTTTGCTCTCATGCCTTATCTGGCACTGCGCCAACCGAATCAGGAATTTACTGGCTCTAAAAACATATTCCTGAAATTACTCGATTCTCGTTGGCTGGGAGTTGCTCTCACTGTAGGGACACTGGGTTTGTTGAGTTTTGGTTTACTCAAAGGCGATTGGGGAAATTTTATTGAGCAGTGGCAAACCAGCCGCTTCATTCATGTTATGAGCCTCGATTTTTGCCTATTGTGCCTATTATTTCCAGCACTTTTGGGGGATGATATGGCACGGCGAGGCCTGAAAAATTCTCAACTGTTTTGGGTGGTAGCGCTGATACCTCTGATTGGCCCACTATTGTATCTGTGTCTGCGTCCACCTCTACCAGACTCTAAGCAAGAGGTTGGCACGACAAGTCAGCAGCCAGTTTAAGTCAAGGCTATCTCTCTATTTTTTAGTCAGAATCTTGCAAAATAAAAGCCCTCTTTAAACAGTAGAGAGGGCCCTAAACTTCTTCCAGAACTATTAATTACAGACTACTCATCAACTGTGAATTATTTGTGAAACTTGAAAATAGGGAGTAGAGGGTGGGGAGTAGGGAGTAGGGAGTAGGGAGTAGGGAGTAGGGAGTTAGAGAAGAAAGGCTGTGCATTTTATGGTGGGGTAGGCGACACGAGCAGCGCCAGAACTTGATGAAAGGGACTTTTGCAAGAAATCTAGCAACAATTTATTACATTATCACAACTAACTTGAATAACAGAATTGTCGGGGGATGAGCTGAAGATCTGTCAAAATGAATCTTCATCCATGAGTTGGAAATTTTGGTTTCCCGTGAAAATTAGATATTTGGCTCAAGTCTTTGCAAGATACTACTGGTATTCCCCTAGAGTCCACAATTTTGAGTGGTTTTTCTCAAGGTGCGGCAATGGCTTTGGATGTAGGGTTAATGTTGCCATTAGCAGGTTTAGTTTCTTTAAGCGGCTACTTACCATCAAAGCCAAAGCTAACTGCCAGAAAATCTTTTCCACCTGTCTTAATGGAGCAAGGGAGAAAAGACCAGATTGTCACACTTGTTGAGGCTCAAGAAGCTAGAGATAGTTTCATCGCTTTGGGAGTGAAAGTCAGGTATCTTGAATTCGACATCGGGCATGAAATAAAACCAGAAACTGTGGCGGGAATGCGAAGGTTTGTGGTAGATGTATTTCGGGGAGGAGAGAGTGCGATAAGTCCCAAAATGTAATTAATTTATAAAAAGGGTTGGGAAGAGGATGATGCAATGTTGTCTGCACATCAGTTGACCCATGACCCATTACCCATTACCCAATAAAAGTTTATGAGTTTAAAAGACCGAATCTCTGAAGACATTAAAACAGCTATGAAGGCTAAAGATAAAATCCGCCTAGAAACGGTTCGCAGTATCAAAAAGGTATTGCTAGAAAAAGAAGTTAGCTTGCGTCCCCAGGGGCAAGAAAGCCTTACAGAAAGTCAGGAACTTGAAGTACTAGCGCAGCAAGCCAAACAACGCCGTGACTCTATTGAGCAATATCGTCAGTCAGGACGAGATGACCTCGCTGACCAAGAAGCTCAGGAATTAGCCATCATTGAAGAGTATTTGCCTCAGCAACTTTCAGATGAAGAGGTGAGTGCGATCGTAGATAACATTATTGCCTCTGTCGGCGCTACTTCTGCTAAAGATATGGGTAAGGTTATGGGACAAGCAATGCAACAGCTGAAAGGTCGAGCAGATGGTCAGAAAATTCAAACAATGGTGAAGGCAAAACTGAGTGGTTGAGAATTGGTTGTTTGTTGTTGGTTGTTTGTTGTTGGTTGTTTGGCTTGCCCGTTCGGACTTCGGCGTGAGTTGCCTGAGCGCTAGTCGAAGGAGCGCGGTTCCTGAGTTTCGACAGGCTCAACTACCGCGCGGCCGTTGGGCAGCTCGTAGCTCTCGCTCACGGCAGAAGCCTGAGCTTGCCTGCACTGAGCGGTAGCTGAGCTTGCCGAAGCTTTGCCGAAGTGTCGAAGGGTTGTTGGTTGTTTGTTAAAAAATACTGGTCTTATTAATTCAAAATTCAAAATTCAAAACTCAAAACTCAAAACTCAAAACTCATAATTAATAGCTGGGTGTAGTGGTGAGAAGCATTCCGATTAAGTGCAATATTAAATAGCTTCATGCACTACCCTAGTTTCTCGGCTTCTTGATAGCCCTGTACTTTCATTCACAATAAGCAAGGCTTGTGTTAAAACTTCAATCTCATCATCTTCACGCAATGCAAACCCATGCAGAAAGCACCTATCCTGAGGAATGCTGTGGATTACTATTGGGTCATTTGAGGGGTGATGTGAAAACCCTGATTGAGGTTTGGCCAACAGAGAATAGCTGGGGTGAAGAGGCAGGTGGAGATTTTAAATCAATAGATTCAGCTCAAGGTAAGTCTAGCAAGCGTAATCGGTTTAGTATTGCACCGATAGTAATGCTCCAGGCACAAAAAAATGCACGCGATCGCCATCTCGATATCATTGGCATCTTCCACTCTCATATCGACCATCCAGCGGTGCCCTCAGAATTCGATCGCGCGATCGCATGGCAGCAATACTCGTACATTATTGTTTCCGTACAACAAGGGTTAGCTGGTGACCTCAAAAGCTGGAATCTTGATGATGACCACCAGTTCCAACCTGAAGAAATTCTTACAGTAGCGCCATAGTTTGTCTTGAGAATAGGGAGTTGGGAGTCGGGAGTCGGGAGTCGGGAGTCGGGAGTCGGGAGTCGGGGAAGAAAGATTTTCATTTTGCTAGTCGTGAGCGTAGCTCATGGTGCCTAGATTGAGAACTTAATGAAAAATCATAAACTCACTAATACCAGAAGCATTTGGCTAGGATATAAGTCATGTCTGCATTACCTCGAGGACAATGCTCAATCCTAATTTAGATGAAATCCAGCTAACCAAAGGTGAGTACGAACGTTACTCCCGTCACCTGATATTGCCGCAAGTTGGACTGGAAGGGCAAAAACGCCTCAAAGCTGCTAGTGTTCTGTGCATTGGTAGTGGAGGACTTGGTTCACCGCTGTTACTGTACCTAGCGGCCGCAGGAATTGGACGCCTTGGTCTTGTGGATTTTGATGTTGTCGATAACTCTAACCTCCAACGTCAGGTAATTCACGGCACTTCCTGGGTGGGCAAACCTAAAATTGAGTCAGCTAAAAACCGAATTCTCGAACTCAATCCGGACTGCCAGGTAGACCTCTACGATGATCTCCTGAGTTCTGAGAATGCTCTAGAATTTATGGAACCTTATGACATTGTGGTGGATGGCACTGATAACTTCCCCACCCGCTACTTAGTCAACGATGCTTGTGTGCTACTGAACAAGCCCAACGTTTACGGCTCAATCTTTGGGTTTGAAGGTCAAGCAACCGTCTTTAACTATCAAGGAGGCCCGAACTACCGAGACCTTTACCCAGAACCCCCACCACCGGGAATGGTTCCCTCCTGTGCCGAAGGAGGTGTTCTCGGTATTTTGCCGGGGATTATTGGCGTTATCCAAGCAACAGAAACTGTCAAAATTATCCTAGGTCAAGGAACAACTCTGAGTGGTCGCTTGTTACTGTATGATGCGCTCAACATGAAGTTCCGCGAACTGAAGCTGCGACCTAACCCAGAGCGCCCAGTGATTGAGAAGTTGATTGATTACGATCAGTTCTGCGGTGTTACAAAAGCCAAAGAAGAAGAAGCGAAGCGGCTCAAAGAAATGCAAGAGATGACTGTCAAGGAACTCAAGCAACTACTCGATAGTGGTGCAAATGATTTTGTTCTGCTTGATGTCCGCAATCCCAACGAGTATGAAATTGCCAAACTTCCTGGCTCAGTACTCGTGCCGTTATCAGACATTGAAAATGGTGCGGGTGTTGAAAAAGTTAGGGAACTAGTCAACGGTCACCGCTTGATTGCCCATTGCAAGTTTGGCAGTCGTTCCGCTAAAGCATTAGGAATCCTAAAAGAGGCGGGGATTGAAGGCATCAATGTTAAAGGTGGAATCGACGCCTGGAGTAAGGAAATCGACCCGGCAGTGCCTCAGTACTAATAGGTAGTAGCGTCCAGTCACACAAAGTCGGCGGGAAGCCTACATCCTAGCAAGGTCTTGAAGGAACACTACCCGCCGACTTAAGTTATTTGTTGTTAGTTATGTGTCAAACAATACAAACAACAAACAACCAACAACAAACAACCAACAACACTTAAGAGTTTCGAGTTGAAAAACCCTAGCTCACCTTCCAACAACAGCCCCGGTGAATTCCCCTCACCCCTTACTTCATCGAAGTTAAAAGTTTTGTGGTTACAAGTGTCTGGCTTGGCAGCTGTGCAGGGAGCGATTACTTTGTGCTGGATTATTTATCGCTTGTACCTGCCTCAGTTATTAGGTCAGTTTGGCTTTCCTAGTGAGTTAGCTGGTAGTTTGCTGATTATCGAAAGCCTGCTGGCGGTGGTAATGGAGCCATTGATGGGCAGTTTATCCGACCAAGGACAGCGCTGGGTGGGAACGCGCTTTCCGTTTATCTCCTTGGGCGTCATTTTGTCATCGGCGCTGTATATTGCCATCCCTGCGATCGCCATCTTGGGCAATCCTACGGGTGGACTCCGCTGGTTAGTGCTGGTAGTGCTAATCGCTTGGGCTTTGGCCATGACGGTGTTTCGCAGTCCAGCTATATGCCTGTTAGGACAATATGCGACACCCAAGGCATTACCTCAAGCGGCAAGTTTGTTGATCTTGAGTGGTGGATTGATTAGTGCTTTTGGGCCTTTTGCTAATAAATTAATTTTGGGATGGGGGCCAGGTGTTACTTTTGCGCTGGGTTCTTTTGTCTTGCTAGGAGCAACAGCTATTCTGCGGTTTGTACATCCACCAGAAACACTACCCTTAGCAGCTGAAAATTCAGAGTTATCTCCAATAGGGATTTCTAACGTCCAGTTCCTGACTCTGGGATTGATTTTTGTCACGGGTGCTGGTACGGCATGGGGGTCAAGTTTTCTCATGCAGATACTTCGGAAAGTTGTCACCAACCAATTTAATGGTGGCAATATTGAGGGAGTGATGTTTATCATTGCGATCGCCTTAGCTGTTGCAGCGCTGCCAGCTGGGGCACTTGCGGTCAAACTGGGCAACAGGCGCATGATGCTGATGGGGATTGGGGCAACTATTGGATTAATGATGTTAATCACATTGATGCCTAGCTTGGTGGTTGTTGTGGCAGCGGTAGCTGTTTTAGTCGTGACTTTCAGTTTGATTGTTAACGGAGCATTTCCTTTTGCTTTGTCGCTGGTGCCGCCTCAGCGAGGGGGGTTAAGCATGGGGACGTATTTTGGAGGAGGTGCTGCAGCTGGGGCTTTATTTGGGGTGGTGTTTCCTCAGTCCAGCTTGAGCGTGATGACACCGATGACGGCTGCTGTGTTGGGTGCGATCGCTTTTTTTATTGCTGGTTTGTGCATCGCGGCAAGTACAAAGGTTGTACCTGGCGACTAGAGAGTCGGTTCAATGGATGAGGGATGAGGGATGAGGGATGAGAGTACAAGCTCCATTATTTATTTATGAGGAAAAAAGAAATCTTCAATATTTCAAGCACTATTATCTGTGGGACTATCCATCCTTCATCCTTCATCCTTCATCCTTCCCAGTGGCACTCTTTTGTGCAGAATTTGCAGCAGTTCCTGTGTGCCAAACGGTTTAGGTAAGAAGCTTTGGAAACCTAGACTTTCAGCTTGAGCAACAGCTTCTGTAGAGTTGAGGCCACTCATTGCTACTGCGTATAGGTTGGGATGGAATTGGCGTAACAGGGTGATTGCCGCTAGACCATCCATTGAGGGCATCATGATGTCCATCAAGACACTATCGATTTTATCTTTGTACTGGGCTAATAAAGCGATCGCCTCAATAGCATCATTTGCTGTCAACACCCGGTAGTTGTACATTTCTAGGGTTGCTTTGGTAACCTGACAAATTGCCGGTTCATCATCAACGACCAAAATTAATTCTTGCTGACCAAATAGCGGTTCTAGAACATCGGCTGTTAACGGTACTGTTGACTCGGTGGCTGGCAAATACACCTTAAACTTGCTGCCCTGATTTACTTCACTTTGCACATCAACAAACCCGCCGTGGCTCTTAACAATACCCAGTACAGCAGATAGTCCTAATCCAGTTCCTTTGCCAACTTCCTTGGTAGTAAAAAACGGGTCGAAAATGCGAGGGACAACATCTGGTGGAATGCCAGTTCCTGTGTCGGAAACTGTAACTGCTACATAAAGACCTGGACTTGCATCCAGATGCATCCGAGCATCTTGCTTAGTGATAACCAGGTTTTTAGCTGTGATTTCCAAGATACCGCCGTTGGGCATAGCATCACGAGCATTCACACACAGATTCATAAAAACCTGATGTAATTGGGTGGCATCACCCGTAATTGCCCAAAGATCAGCCGGAATATCTGTGGAGATATCGATCGCTTTAGGCAGTGTCTGTTGAATAATCTTCTCGATTTCTAACAACAGGTGATTCATTTGCAAACTCACTCGTTTGCCCTCCACACCACGGGCAAATGACAGAATTTGCTTGACTAGTGCTGCTCCCCTCTGAGTGCTACTTTCTAGGGTTTTTAGTAGTTGCTTAGTTGGCTCGTTGATTTCAGGCAATTTAAGCGGCAATATTTGAACTACTGCCAGAATTGGTGTCAAGACATTATTGAGATCGTGAGCAATGCCACTGGCAAGTGTTCCCAGGCTTTCCAGGCGTTGTGCTCGCAAGAACTGCGCTTCGAGCTGTTTTTTCTCTGTAATGTCCATGTGGATGCCAATCATCCGCAAGGGTTTGCCTATCAGGTCGTGGAAAAGGCTGCTCTTAACAGCAATCCAGCGGATTTCTCCATTCGGACAGATGACGCGAAACTCAGTATCTAGTCCTTGTCCAATCTTGACAGCTTGCCAGAGTTCCTGTTCAGTTTTAGCGCGATCGTCCGGATGAAGGGCTTGAAGCCAGTTAACGACTCTGCCCTCAAAACTCCCCGGAGCCAGTCCATACAAGGCTTCCAGTTCTACAGTCCAGGTGACTTGATTCGATTGAATATTCCATTCAAAGGTGCCAATCTTACCAGCCTGTTGAGCTAGTTCTAGCCTGTGCTGAATTTTCTGACGTTCCTCAATCTCCTGTCTGAGTAATTCATTGGCTGTCTCTAGTTCGGCGGTACGTTCCTGAACCCGCAATTCCAGGATTTCGTTAGCTTCTCGCAAAGCTTCTGCTCCCTGTTTGCGCTCGATCGCATAACGCAGCGATCGCACTAGAATATCCTGATTCACATGCCGCTTGACCAGGTAGTCTTGGGCCCCCTGTCGGACTGCTTGAACAGCAAGTTCATCATCGTTGGTATTGGTCAACACGACGATGGGTAGCGTCGGGGCGTGCTGGGTTAGGGAGTCTAGAGAGGCTAACCCATAACTATCCGGCAGGGTTAGATCGAGCAAAATCACATCAAAGTTATCAGCTTTGAGTTGTGCGAGCGCTTCTTCTAATTTTTTAACATGTGCCAGTTTAAAGCGACTGAGAACCGTACCTTTAAGAACTTCCTGTAGTATGCGGGCTTGTGCCAAGTTATCCTCAACCAGCAGGATGTTGAGTACAGGTTTGCCTACGTTGTTTTCGACGGCAGAGTCGCAGTTTCCAACCAAAATTCCTCAATCCCTCGAACTATTTTGAACAACTCATTAAGATTCCGCGATTTCGAGATGTAGCAATTCACATGTAGATCGTAGCTCTTGAAGATGTCCTCTTCATTGCGAGAGGTGGTCAAAACGATGATGGGAATGTGCTTAAGAGACGGATCAGCTTTAATTTCCGCCAGGACTTCCCGTCCATCTTTCTTGGGTAGATTGAGATCCAACAGGATCAGATCTGGGCGCACTGCACCTGCGAATTCCCCATCCTGTCGGAGATATTCCATCGCTTCCATGCCATCGCGGGCAATTACCACCTTACACTGGGCTGCTGTTTTTTTTAGTGCCTCCTGAATGAGTCGGATGTCACCTCGGTTATCTTCGACCAACAAGATGGTTTTGTTTCTTGTTTCCACTAGCATGATTGCGATCGCGTCCTCCTACTGGAATCGTGAAATGGAAGGTTGCACCTTTGCCCAGTTCAGACTCAACCCAAATCCGGCCTCGGTGGCACTCCACAATTTTCTTGCAGATAGCCAGTCCCATACCGGAACCCGGATACTCATCGCGGGTGTGCAGACGCTGGAAGATCACAAAAATGCGATCGGCAAATTGTGGATCAATCCCAATCCCATTGTCCTGAACTGAGAACAACCAGGTATCTTCCTGCCGCTGCACTCCCACATGAATCTGAGGGGCTTCGTCCTTCTTCTGAAACTTAATGGCGTTCCCAATCAAGTTTTGGAACAGTTGCATGAGTTGGGTTCCATCCGCCACGATAGTTGGCATGGCATCGTAGGTAATCTTGGCACCCGTTTCGGCAATTCGTCCGCGTAGATTGCTCAATCCCTGATTTAGCGCCGTCTCTACCTCGGTCAGTTCCCACTCAATCCCTTTCAGGTCTACCTTGGAATACACTAGAACATCATCAATCAGTGTCTGCATCAAGCTGACGCCATCCACAGCAAAGCCGATAAACTCTTTTGCATCCTCATCTAGCTCATCGTTGTAGCGCATCTCCAGCAACTGCACAAAGTTGGCTACCTGATTAAGTGGTTCTTGCAAGTCATGAGATGCCACGTAGGCAAATTTCTTCAATTCTGCGTTAGAACGTTCCAAATCCTGAGCCAGTAAAGCCAGTTCCTCTGCCTGCCGCAGCACAATATTAACGATCGCTTTTCTCAATTCCAGCGTCGCCTTAACCTCTACCTGCTTCCACGAAAGAGACTTCAGACTTACCGTTTCCTTCCACAACTCAAAGGACTTACGGGGACACAGACGCATATCACCGCCAGATTCCTTAAGTTCGTAAGCCTTATTCGGGTCACCACCCCAGTTGACCGTTTGGAGTACTTCTGGACGGAACCACAACACAAAACTCCGCTTGGAAATAGGAATAGCTAACAAACCACTAGCGATATCCTTGAACCGTTCGGCATCAGAGTAAATCAACGGCAGAGAATCGGTATAGAACACCTCTTCATCTACGGTTTTCGCCAGCCATTGCACCAAGTAATTCAGTTCCTCTTCAGGCGGCGTCCGACCAATGGTTGTCCATTGCCCATTAAAACAAATAGCAGCTCCCTTTGCATCTGCCAAATCCAGCAAATTCGGCTCATGCTGAACCAATCCATCAACAAAGTTATCCGCTTCAGACATGTACTCGATCAACGCCGATTGAACCTGCGCCAGTTTCATTCGATAGTTGTAGTCTGCCTCCTCCTCACGGGTGGAGATTTCTGCAAAGATAACTCGTCCTAGGAATTCACAAGCTTTCCGCAATTCGTAGGGTACATACTTAGGTGTTTTGTGGTGACAAGCAATCAGCCCCCAAAGCTTCTGATCTTTCATCAAGGAAATAGTCAGTGATGCACCAACTCCCATGTTGTGCAGGTACTCAATATGACAAGAATAGGGGCTTCGGAGAATAGAAAGAGTTAAGTCAGTTAGCTGATTAGTCGCTGGGTTCTTGGTTGGATAAAGTGCAACTGGTTCAGCGTGGGCATTTGGGATGACTCGAATCCAGTTGGAGAGGAACATTTTCCTCGCGGGTTGAGGGATATCTGACTCTGGATAGTGCAACCCTAGATAGGGTTCCATGTCGTCGAGTTTCTCTTCAGCAACCACTTCACCATGCCCATCTTCGTCAAACTTGTATAGCATGACGCGATCAAACCCAGTGACCTTACGGACTTCCCGGACAATAATCTGACAAAAATCCTGGAGGTTAGAGGTTCCTTCGATCTGGTTAATTGATGCTCTAGCTAGATGATAAAAACTTAAAAATGGGATGTTTTCCTGAGTCAGAGCAGGTTCTAATTCCAGTACAAGAAATCCATCGGCACTGCGGTGAAAAACCGCATCAAACACTAGGTAATCATCTCCTTTTCGTCTCACCCAAACTTTTGTGGGGTTAATTAAATCCAGATTTTCAGATGACAATCCTATCTTTAAACGATCTACTTGATAGGCATCTAGAATATCATCCAGTGTTTTACCTAAAATATCGTCTGGAGCAATGCCAAATGCCGCCGAGGTATTGTGGCTGGTCTGCAATACCGTTAATTCAGGTTCTTGCAGAACCAACAAGACGCCGTGAGGTTGGATTTGAGTCAGCACATGAATCTGTGGCTGTTTCAAACTGGTTAAATTAATTTCGTGCGTCTCTAAATTCATACCTGCCATAATTGCTCTCCACAAATCCAAAACGAAACAATAACAGCTGTCTCGACGTGAATTTTACGACCCGTTCATCTTTATTGAGGTCGATTTTTCCACTCGGTTGGCGTCGAGTCAGAATCTCTACCGCTGCTACGTTAGACGTAATTTATACAGCAGTTATTTTATTGATGAATGAATTTCAATTTTCCACTAATTACTATGTTTTTAGATTTTTTTAACCTTTAGTTAGCAGCATATCGCATGAAAGTACTAATAGGCAGAATTAAATTCTTAAATAAATCCGAATTTTTTCAACCCTCAAGTCAATGGTTTCTAGCTAACAAAAACGATTGAAAAATTTATTTTTAATATGAAAATGTAGTGTTTTTTAATAAAACTTCTGATTAAGTAATCTTTTACTCTACGGGTAAAGTGACAATTCCAAACCAAAATTCTTCAATATGTTTGACAATCTGGAATAGCTGATCTACATCGGTGGATTTGATGACATAACAGTTGCCTTGGAGTGCATAGCTTCTAAAAATGTCTTCTTCAGCAGCAGAAAGGGTTAAAACCACTATGGGAATCCGCTTGAGTCGGGGGTCAGCCTTAATTTCTGCCAGAATGTCTCTGCCATCTTTTCCTGGTAAGTTCAAGTCCAGTAAAATCAGGTCTGGACGGGGAGCATCCACATAGTCTCCCCGATGATGCAGAAAGTCCATCGCTTGGGTACCATCTGCGATCGCGACAATCTGATGCTGTAACGAGTTCTCATTCAGTGCGTCTTTGATTAGGCGGGTATGATCGAGGTTATCTTCCAGAACTAGAATTAAGCGCTGGGCTGAGGATTTTTCCATGTTTAATTATGCGATCGACTGTCGGCTAGACTTTTTTGATCAGACTAGCATCTTGCACTAGTCGCATCACCCGACAGGGGTTCAAAACCCCTGTCTCATAGCCAAAGTCCTCTCAAGAGGACTAAATACATACTGGGCAAGGATTGCAGTCCACTTAAGTGGACTTGAGCTATTAGCCAGGGGTTTAAACCCCTGGCGGTGGGTAGGGTGGTGCAAGATGTCAGAAGACAGAGATACCTAAATGATTAAGTACCTAGTAAGTCTTTTCAGTCTATTGTGACACTGTATCGACCTTGTGTGGATAAGTTTGAGAAACCAGGTAAAGGGAAATCTCGGAGGCAGGTATGGGGTCAACCCATGCATTGTAGACAATCAGCAACTTGGCGATCGCAGCTAGACGCCTCCAGCCGAGTAGCATATTCTATGATACAAAGTTGCATTAGGTCGTGATACCTTCTGGTTTTACCCAGGAAGGTTGAAACCTTAGAAAGTCGGAGAAAACCATCAAAGGTTCTAACTTTCAAGGAAAAACACGGCTTTGAGGAGCAACTTGGTACAACCTCTCGGTGTAAAACCATCATCATGCACAACCACCAAAGCAGTCCGAACCATAACAATCCCTCTGTTGGGCGTATCTTCAAATTCTGTGCTGGTCAAATTGCGATCGCGAGTCTTGTCACCCTGGCAATTCCCAGCCGTCCTGCCAACGCCTTTACTGATTTTCAAATCTGCACAGCCCAGTTAATACGTTTTGCGACGGTTTCTCCAGACACGGCATCCATAGCTTGTGCTGACGCGCTCAATCCCAAGGAGATATCTAGATGTGTTGTGACAATTGCTCAAATCTCACCCACACTCAAGGATAATGCTCTATTTGCTTGTACAAGAGTCAGGCGTCCTGTGGAATTAGGTAGATGTGTGTTTGACATCACCAATCGCAGCCGAGGAACGGAGGCAACTAGAATTATTGAATACTGCCGCCGTAGTCTTCTACCTGGTCGCTTTTCTGAGTGCGTTACTGGTATCAGTCGCGAGGTTGACGCTGGCCTCCCTAGAGCACTCGATAGTTGTCTTGCTGCCGAAGATTTCCCCCGCAACTTGTCTCCTAGCTTTGCACCGTCACCTCCACAAAGCATCGATCCAAGTTCCGTACCGCTTGATCCAAGAACCTTACCACTGAACCCACCGGCAACAACGACGCCAACTCCAAGGACCCCATCTTCGCCGAACAAGCCAATTAATCCGGTTAAACCTTGACCAGAATAGGAGGGGGAAGGGGCTTTCACGATGGTGTTTGCGTAAGTCCTGTCTAAATCTCAGTAGGCGAGAGCTTGGTAATGGGGCGATCGCTATCTGTGGCGTTCATGGTACATTGATCGCCCCCAGCAACCTCACGACGTAGGTTAGGCTATTTACCCACTAAAATGGGTTGCTCGCTCGAAGGTTCTCCTTTGCTTGGGGGTTCCACTGGCTGACCAAAGGCGATCCGAAGAAACGGCGGTGCCAGAAAGGTGGTCAAAATCACCATGATAATAATGGATACCTCCAACGGCTTATCCAGAACCCCACTCGCAGAACCGATTCCGGCAAACACTAACCCGACTTCCCCCCGTGGAATCATGCCAACCCCGATCGCAAGTCGATTAATTCCAGGCTGACCAAACACCGCCCAACCCGTCACCACCTTGCCGAGAATGGCAACTACCATCAAAAATGCGGCAATCAAAAGTCCAGCACGATTCTCAGGCACTGTTGGATTCAGTACACCCAGATCAGCCCGCGCTCCCACCGTTACAAAGAAGATGGGCACTAGTAGATCGGCGATCGGCTTCACCAGTGCATCTAACTCATTACGGGCATCGGTTTCATCCAGAACCAAGCCAGCGGCAAAAGCACCCAAAATCGCTTCTAGATGAATCGCGCTGCCCAGAAATGCCATGAAGAAGGCAAAGATAAATGCCGGGATGACAATATTGCCACGGGTTTTGAGTTTCTCCACGATCGCAACGAAGGTTTTGTTGAAGATGCCACCCAACAGAATAGAACCGAGTAGAAACGCTGTTGCACTCACAATCAAGTAGATGACATTAGCAACATCAATCTCACCCGTTTTGGCTAAACTGGCGACAACAGCCAGGACAATGATTCCCAGTACATCATCAATAACCGCAGCACCAACAATGATCTGACCTTCTTTGGATTTAAGCTGCCCTAATTCAGACAACACTTTGGACGTAATCCCGATGCTCGTTGCCGTCAAAGCAGCGCCCGCAAAAATTGCTGGAATCGCGGGAACATGGAATAACATCATCAAGCCAGCTGTACCTGCGGCAAAGGGAACTGCCACTCCCACACAAGCCACGATGGTGGCTTGATATCCCACTTCCTTGAGTTGCCTGAGATCCGACTCCAGGCCAATTTCAAATAGCAGAATAATCACTCCCAATTCAGCCAGCACTGAAACCACTTCACTTTGGGATTCAAATACACTCGTGAGGGCTGCGGGAGATAGATGATTAATCCATTGCAGAATCGTCATCACTATCGAATCAGAGGCTAATAGTCCACTTTCGGGAAAGATTACCAGGTGTAATGCCGACACCCCGACAATGACTCCTGCCACCAGTTCACCCAGAACTGGCGGAAAATCTAATCGCTTAGCCGCTTCCGCACCGAGTTTACTGGCTAGATAAATCACCACCAAACTCAGCAGAACCCCGGTAAGAACAATCGGTGAATTTTCTGCCTCGACAGTTGCCAACAAGGGCATGGGGGCAACTAGGGATGCCATCCCAGAACTTAAAGCTGTAATTGTATGGTTCAAAAACATGGGTTAGGTTTTGGTGGTAAAAACGATTCAAACCTTATTTGAATTAGAGGCAACCGATTGACAGACAGTTTTCTGACGCATTAGGTCGCCTCGTCGATTCATCGAACCTGCAATCCTACGTCGTCTCGATTCAACAGCCGTCTGGTCCACAGAAACTGTGCCCGTACAGTACCTCCGCGTCACAGATATAGATCATGCCCGCAAAATCGAGGAAAAACTTTATTGCGACCTGATCCGCAATATTCTCGGCCATATCCCGATCCGGGGTGATCACCTCGAATTTTATATTCGCATTGGTGTCAGAAACGCTAGGTTGTCCCGACGAGCGCACGTTGCGACTGCCTTTACCGCCGGTTTCCAGAACCGTATAACCGGTTGCCCCGGATTCTTCGATGATATCGGCGATCTTTTTCAGCAGAATCTTTTCCGTGACGATGACGAGCTTTTTGGCTGGCTTGGCCATGTTGGTTACCTCCTTACCGTATATTGATCTTGTATGTTGATCTACTTGGTCTGCCGGGTCAAGGGAGCGCCGACAGACTGCGACCCGTCTGGGATTAGCTGCCGCCTATCGCCTGGGCAAGCCCGAGGAAGAGCGGTATTGCCAAGCCAATCGCAATGGGTGTACCGATAGCTGTGGAGGCACCGATGTAGGCGGAGGGATTGGCCGACGGAATCCCGGCTCGCAACGTGGGCGGACCTGAGATGTCTGAACTGGAGGCGGCGATGACGGCCAGGAGCACAACACCGCCCATGCTGAATCCTGTGGCGTAGTGGGCAATCATGCCGAGACCGAAGGCGATGAACCCATGCACCAGCGGTGCCACTACGCTATACACGACGTACCACTGGGCCACCTTACGTAGTTCGCCAAGTCTTGACCAAGCCTCCATACCCATGACCAGCATCAAGATCGAAAGCAAGCCGCGGAAGAGGGGGTCGTAGAAGCTTTTATAGACACTTTCCGGCTGGGTGAACAGGCCAAGAGCAATGCCGAGCAACATTGCCGATAGGGCAGGACCCTGGAGGCTTTCCTGCACGATCGGCCATATTTTGACCCGATTATCCGCAGACTGCTGCTTGCTGAGATACTCTTGCCGGCTGCTGGGATAATCTTGCTGAGCGGGATAATCGCCTGCTGCAACGGGCTGCTTGCTGAGAGACTCCTGCTTGCTGAGAGATTCACCTGCTGCCCTACGCTTCTTCTTGTGGTTGAGATAAATGTTGGCCACCACAATCGCCGTTACGAGCGCTGGGATATCCATGAAGGGATAGAGTGCGGCAGCCCATGCCTCGTATGGCATTTTTTGTTCTTCCAGTAGCGTCAGAGCGGCAGCCATGGTAGAGCCACTCACAGCACCAAACAACCCCCCGGTCGCAATCGCATCTACGGTTTTGACGTTCGGCAGCTTGGCCAACGTATAGCGCGCGATGAATACAACAAGAATCCCTACTGCTACAGCAAACGCTGCGGGTAAAATCATCTCCGTCAGGTTGGAATTGCGGATCGCAATACCACCGGTCAGACCGATTTTGGTGAGCAACATGAAGACGATGATCTGACAAATCGCCTCTGGAATTACCAATTCGCTACCAAGGGCGGCAATGACCATACCACCAATCAAAAACCCGAGTGTTGGGGACTGCAACTGCTTAACGAAGTCCATTAAAAACAAGGACAAAAAATCCACGAATACCTCCTTGTGCCTCCTCGGATGAGGAGTATTGCAATAAATGAACTAAATGAACTTTAAAGAGTTAAAGAGAGTAAGAGTGAGGCGCTTCACCCCTACAACACAGGTGTTGCACGAGAACCTATAGACAGGGCTTACGGTTATTGCCCCGGTCGGTTCAGAGATCAACGTTGGGATACCGCCAAACAGGGCGGCAAAAAAGCCGCCACAAACTGCCCCATAGAGTCCGCCGCAGGGGTAATGAGACAACGGCAGTCCTGACACCGCCGAAGATATCGCCCTTGAGGTTATTAAACCGGATGAGATTGGTGATTGCCATAACTGAGGTAAATGAACGGTAGATCAAACGAACTAAACGGTAAATGCCATCGCCAAACCATTGTCTGGATTGTTGGCTGTGAGTCCCGCTACGATCGCACTCATCACCACAGTCATGGGGCCAGTGGGTTCAGAAATCAGCGTAGGAGTACCGCCAAATAACGCTGCAAAGAAGCCGACGCAAATGGCACCATACAGACCACCGATTGGTCTGACCCCGGAGGCAACCCCGAAAGCTAGGGCAAGGGGTAACGATACAACGGCAGCCGTGACACCTCCGAAGATATCACCCCGCAAGTTGTTAAAACGAATAAGATTGGTAATTGACATGGAACAGTGACTTAACAGTGTGACAGTACCGACTTTGAACAATTGAGCGATCGCAGGGCAAAAATTTTGCCTTTTCAATGGAATCAGCAATAGTAGAACAGAGCAGATTGAAATGAAGATCTGCCTCCATGTCCTCAGAGATTCCAAACTTTTAGCTGATTGAATTCTTTAATGTTTTTTTAGTATACGCTAGTACGCGTATAAATACTCACTCTCCAACCAAGAAAGCCGTCTATTTTTCATTGAAAATTCTTAGCTTTTGCATAGATTAGAGCTACTAACCCATCGGTTATTGCTCCATCAGTTGCTCGAAATAGCGTTCGGCTTTGCTGTCTGGTAGAGAAGGAAAGAAAACTTAATAGGCTGCGGTAGATGAGGCGATAAGGACAGCTCAATTTGTCCGCAATAGGAAGAGGGCACCTCGAAATAATACCATTTTGGATTTTGGATGTTGGATGTTGGATTTTGAAAGCCTTACCAATACGTAGTTTCAGAAATTCAAATGTGGCAAGTTTAAACCCAATTGGTTACATATGGCGTTTCAAAGGTCATTTTGCGTAAGTCCTATCACTGCTATTGCAGCAAGTCGGGTCATTGAATCAGGACTTACGCAAATTTCCTGTTGAATCGCCATTCGCCCCTACTATACGTGGTGTCAATGCGTAAGTCCTGTGCATGAAGAATTCCCCTGCCTAAAGGTCGGGGAGTGTCAAAAAGCCTAGTACCCGCTTGGTGTAATCATTATGGAACACGCTGTTAGGGTCTGTCTTCTGACATCTCTGGCGGAATTCCTCCAAGTGCGGGTACATGGGTTCAATCTCATCGTTAGTTAACGGGTAGTACTTGCCCCAGTGCAGCCTTGCATCATACAGCTGGGTGAGGCTGCTTGCCAAAAAATCTGCAAACTCATAAAACTGAGTCCTTGGCTCCAGGTACGTGAAGAAGCTGATTGTATAGTACGACTCATGGGAGCCACTGGTCATAGAAATCAACGTATCGTCCGGCAGCACCCGTCGGAAAAATAGTGGGTAGTGGTGTGTGTAGCTCCCCTTATGCTTGATGAGGGTTTCGAGCATTCCGATTCTATTGAGATCAGACGCCACATCGTCAGGAACCGTCTCCAAGATACCAGCGAAGAAAGACGTAATATACCGCACCAACCCTGTTGCTTTGAGAATGTTCCTCGCGGGGATGAATATTTCCATCTCAAGATGCTTGAAGAGCTGGTGTTGTGCGGTAAGGATATTCTCACTGTCGTCTACTACCTTTTTGCCCTGGACAACGATGCTGGAAAAGATCTTTTCATAAAACCCCCGGATTAAGTCAGCGCTTCCCACAGACAGTAGCGTCTTGATGGTGACGTGGAATAGGATGTCAACGCCGATTCTTTGGTATGTACGATACAGTGTGTTTTTTACTATCTCACCCAAAGTAGTCGGCTTTGTCAGAGTTACCCGCCGATGATAAACGAAGTACGACCAAAGATAAGGGGCGAGCATGAACTGCTGCAAGGGGAATTCACTTTCCTGGGCTAACACCTCCGTTAAGGTTTGGTAGGAGGAGACAATCTCTTCGACATGGTACTTGGGGACACACCGAAACGTGACGGACAGGATTATGCCCATGCACCCAAGTGCACATCGGGCTGCACGAAGCTCTAATCCATCTTTCCACTCATAGATTTTCGCTTTTCCGTCAGCATCATAGGCCGCCACACGCAGTGAGTCCATATAGTGGGAAAGGCTGTGCTTGCCGGAACCGTGAGTGGCTGTCGATACAGCCCCGGCGATGGTTTGTACCTTGACGACACCTATAGAGGGGAGGGTTGAGTCTGTTTGGCTATGTAGGGTATCGAGGAGTTTTTGGAGGACGCATCCTCCGCCCACTGTCACCTGAATCTGGCCATCTTCGGTTGTTGCTATCTCAACGCTGTCAAAGTTGCTCATGTCAACGATGACATCATTAGACTGTGCAACATCACTCCAGGAGTGCAGGGATGCGATCGCACGAACCTTACCATAGGCGTGCTGGTTGAGCAGGTCAAGTACCTGGGCTTCATTGTGTGGTTTGTACCTGTATTTAGGCACAAAGCTGACGTTTCCACCAAAGTTGGTGATGGATGTTTCTTCGTGGGAGTGCAAGCCCTCTATCATAAGTGTTGTTTGTTGTTTGTTGTTTGTACTTTTTTATCAACAACTATCAACAAATAACTCAGCTG
>DALYIW010000130.1:0-21589 GCA_031970155.1 Coleofasciculaceae cyanobacterium CTOTU46601
AACGAGATTCCTGGCGCCTCTGGTGCCGCTGGGCTAACCAATCGCCCTCTTGTACCAACTGCCAGCGATACAAATTTTGTGGTTGAAGTTGTCAAGAAAGTGGAACCGGCGGTGGTTCAAATTAATACCTCTCAAACGGTGAGAAGCCAGCTACCAGAAGAGATGGACGATCCATTCTTTCGGCGTTTTTATGGTGACGTGGAACCCCCTCCACCTTCTGAGCGAACTAGGCAGGGTATTGGCTCTGGTTTTGTGATCAGTTCTAATGGTCAAATTGTGACCAATGCTCACGTTGTTAATAAGGCGGATACAGTGACAGTATCCTTTTCCGATGGTCGCACTTTAGAGGGTAGGGTTCTGGGGGAAGATCCAGCGAGTGACGTAGCTGTTGTTCAGGTTTCAGCTAGTAATTTGCCAACGGTTACTCTAGGGCGTTCTGATCGAGTGGAACCTGGTCAATGGGCGATCGCAATTGGTAATCCTCTGGGTTTACAGAAAAGTGTAACAGTCGGCGTTATCAGTGCTACGTCTCGTTCCGGTAGCGATATTGGTGTTTCTGATAAGCGTATCGATTTTCTTCAGACAGATGCAGCCATTAATCCTGGTAACTCCGGAGGGCCTCTGTTAAATGCACGAGGGGAAGTAATTGGTGTCAACACTGCTATTATCAGCGGTGCTCAAGGACTTGGTTTTGCTATCCCTATTGACACCGCCCAACGGATTGCCAAACAACTCATTACTAAAGGAAGAGCCGAACATCCCTACCTGGGTGTTAAGATGGTCACCCTCACTCCTGAAGTAAAGCAACAGCTGAACAATCGCAAGGTTCGCCTAGCGGCAGATCGAGGAGTTCTGATTATTGGTCTTGTTAAAGGTTCTCCAGCTGATAAAGCCGGAATCAAGGCAGGAGATGTCATTGAGTCCATTAACAATAAGCCTGTTAACAAAGCTGAGGAAATTCAGCGAGTGCTGGAAAACAATGGGGTAGGTAGCCAGCTGCAAATACAGCTACAACGCGGTGAACAGAAGGTAACATTAGCCGTGAGACCTGAGCCTCTGCCGACGCGATCGCAGTAATGTTGTTGGTTGTTGGTTGTTGGTTGTTGGTTGTTTGGCTTGCCCGTTCGGACTTCGGCGCGTTCGGTGACCTCAGCGGAACCGTGAGCAGCAGTCGCGCCAGTCGAAGTGTCGTTGGGTTGTTGGTTATCAAGATGAGCCAGTATTTTTTCTCTTACAAATAACAAACAACCAACAACAAACAACTAATAACAATTTTGGGTGTATTAGACAAGTAGAAAGTGGAAGGTTATGAAAACTGACAGAGTTGCAATCACTACACTTCTTCTTACGACAATTGGCTTAAGCGTTCCAGTATTGGCTCAAATCAGAAACCCTTCCCAGGACTTTTTCGAGCAGGGACGAGAGCAATTGGAAAGAGAAATTGAGAGTCTTCAGGTAGAATCTACTGAGTCACAACAGAATCCTCAAAAACCTCAATCGACACCGTTACTTGAAATCAGTCCTTCTCCTGCTAATGATTCTATTCAGAATCCGACTGAAGACAAAATTCCTAGCCAGAAACCCGATGAGGGATGAGGGATGAGGGATGAGGGATGAAAAATTTTCGGAAGCACGTGTATTTATGAGAAGAAACATAAATCTTCATCCAACATCGGTCATCCTTCTGTACAAGCACCTTTAGTTTATTTATGGGGCTTTTCATCCTTGCTCCTTGCTCCTTCATCCCTCATCCCTCCTATTAACTGCCTGATTCTAGTCTTCATTTGCTGGTTCACTGGTCTTAGGTGCCACAGGCAACACTAGTACCTTGTCAACTCGGTTGCCATCCATATCCATGACTTCAAAGCGCATTCCCCGCCACTCGAAATGATCGGCAGCATTGGGAATACGCCCTAACTGTGTGACGACGAAACCCCCCATTGTGTGATAATTACCTCTTTGAGAAACTGGTAATTGTTCGATTTCAAACAGTTCAAAAAACTCTTCTACTGGTAACATTCCATCTACCAACCAAGAACCATCCTCACGCTGCACGGCTTGTGGCTCGTCGAGTTCATCTATAGATACGATGTCTCCAACTATTTCTTCTAAAATGTCGTTTAGTGTAACCAATCCCTGAATTACACCATATTCATCAACGACTATGGCAACGTGAGTCCCGGATTGTTTGAATAACTCTAAAATTTTCAACCCAGGCGTGCTTTCTGGAACATATAAGGGGCGTCGCAAGGTGGTCGTTAAATCGAGTGGCTCATTGGTAAGACAACGAGATAGCAAATCATTGACATGTATGATGCCCAGCACGTTATCTAGTTCACCCTGGCAGACCGGAAATTGAGAATGAGGGTTATCAATCATCGTTTTCCGGTTCACTTCAGCGGAGTCGTCTAGGTCAAGCCAGACAATATCGGGACGCGGTGTCATCAAGGCGCTAATTCGTCGGTCTCCTAAACGGAATACCCGATTGAGCATGTCTTGTTCGGCTTCCTCAAAGGTTCCGGCCTCAGTGCCTTGCTCGATTAAGGTTCTGATCTCTTCCTCTGTCACCAGTGGTTCTGTGGATGGCCTGATGCCCAACAGCCGGAGTACCATCTCAGTCGAAGCGCTCAACAGCTGAACGACGGGAGAGGTCAGTTTAGATAACATCTGCATCGGACCTGCGACGGCAGAGGCAATGCGTTCGGGGTTGTTTAACGCCAGTCGCTTGGGGACTAGTTCGCCAATCACCAGGGTTAGATAGGTGATGACTAAAACAGCTAATGTGGCTGCGATCGCATCACTATAAGCCGCTAGCCCAGGGATCAAACTTAACAGAGGCGCGAAGTGCTTGGAGAATACCGATTCGCCAAAAGCACCAGACAGGATAGCCAGGAGCGTGATCCCAATCTGAACAGTGCCCAAAAACTGATTGGGGTCATTAGCTAGTTGCAGAGCAACGCGGGCGTTAGCATTCCCTTGATTAGCGATTTGTTGCAACCGCACCTTCCGAACTGAAACAACAGCCATTTCTGACATCACAAAAATGGCGTTGGCGACGATTAGTAACAGAACTATTAGAATTTCAACAGAGAAAGAAAACATTCTTTTGCCGTAGCTTCGGCGAATTGCACCTAACGATTTTAGTATCTTGTATTCAAACCTAGTATTTCTAGTTGCAGGAAGTAGGGGTGCAAGAGATAACACCTCTACCCCAACGAGCGAGAAAAACAACAGCTTTTCCCCACTACTCTAGCGCCCTCACTGCTTCACACTCTAGTCAGCCTTCTAAAATGAGGAAGATAAGCAGATACCATACTATTTTCTTGTCAGAACGAGTTAAGGGTTTCCAGAACTCATGGCTTTCTCTTCGATTATTCGCTTCCTTGGGCGATCGCCGCTCACAACTGAACTTCTCGCCAAGCTTGAGCGGCACCAGTCTCTCCAGCTCAATGGTATCCCTCGCCTACCGAAGGGATTGGTGGCTTCAGCCCTAGCCAAAGCCTCTCAACACAACTTATTTGTGGTCTGTAGCACACTGGAGGAAGCCAGTCGCTGGGCAGCACAACTGGAAACGATGGGCTGGGATACAGTCCACCTTTACCCAACTTCTGAAGCATCGCCCTACGAGCCATTTGACCCAGAATCTGAGATGACTTGGGGGCAAATGCAAGTGTTGGCAGATTTGGTTAGGAGTCAGGAGTCAGGGGTCAGGAGTCAGGGGTTAGGGGATGAAGAACAACGGACAATTGATAAAAGACAATTGACCAATTTGGCAATTGTTGCTACTCAAGCTTCGCTTCAACCTCACCTGCCGCCGATCGATGCCTTTACGCCTTACTGCCTGACTCTCAAACGAGGAATGACTTGGAACTCTAAGTCGGTTGACGAGAAGTTAGCGCGGCTGGGTTACGATCGCGTTCCTCTCGTGGAAATGGAAGGTCAGTGGAGTCGGCGCGGCGATATTGTTGATGTTTTTCCGGTTGCCGCAGAATTGCCAGTACGTCTGGAATGGTTTGGTGATGATCTCGATCAGCTTCGAGAGTTTGACCCAGCTACTCAGCGATCGCTTGACAAAATTAACCAATTGGTGCTAACGCCTACTAATTTTGGTTCCATTATTGCCGAGTCTCTGAGCGCCTCAAAAGCAGAACAAGTTAAATCCTACCTTTCACCAGAGGAACAAGAGGCTCTGGATGCTGGTCAGCCGCCAGAAGGGTCTCGTCGTTTTCTAGGGATCGCTTTTGACCACCCATCATCACTACTGGATTATCTGCCAGAAAATACATTAGTTGCAATTGATGAGCTGGATCAATGTAGTGCTCATAGCGATCGCGCTTTTGAACATGCCGAAGAACAGCTAGAAGCAATCACCCCACCCTTCCCAAAAATTCATCGCACCTTTGAGGATTCCCTAGCGACAGCTGAACACTTGAAGCAGCTGTACTTATCTGAACTGGTAGTTGAAGGATTGGAAAGTTCGCAGGGTAGAACGTTGGCAAGTGCCCAATCTTCTAACCCAATTAATCTGGCCAGCCGTCCGGTGCCCGTAACGCCACACCAGTTTGCCAAACTCTCAGAGGTGCTGCGAGGGGAACGCGATCGCAATTTTGCCATCTGGCTTGTCTCCGCCCAGCCGAGTCGTTCTGTCTCCCTACTCCAAGAACACGACTGCCCTGCCCAGTTCGTGCCCAATCCCCGCGACTACCCAGCAATTGACAAGCTACAAATTCAGCACACTCCGGTAGCCGTGAAATATTCTGGATTGGCAGAACTAGAAGGCTTTATCTTACCTACTTTTCGGATCGCGGTTGTCACAGACCGCGAATTTTTTGGACAACATACCCTAGCGACTCCCAGTTACGTCCGCAAGCGACGCCGCGCGGCATCGAAACAGGTTGATCCCAATAAGCTACGGCAGGGAGATTATGTAGTTCACAAAAACCATGGGATTGGTAAGTTTCTCAAGCTGGAAAGTCTGAGCATCAACCACGAAACCCGCGAGTATTTGGTGGTACAGTACGCCGATGGCTTACTTCGGATAGCCGCTGATCAGTTGGGGGTACTTTCTCGGTTTCGGGCTACCGGAGAACGTCCGCCAGAACTTAACAAAATGTCTGGCAAGGCTTGGGAAAAGACCAAGAATCGCGTCCGTAAGGGAATTAAGAAACTTGCTGTTGATCTGCTGCAATTGTATGCTCAGCGATCGCAACGACAGGGTTATGCCTACCCACATGATTCACCTTGGCAACAGGAATTAGAAGATTCTTTCCCCTACCAAGCAACACCCGATCAGCTAAAGGCAGTGCAGGATGTCAAGCGAGATTTAGAAAGCGATCGCCCCATGGATCGCTTAGTATGTGGGGATGTCGGCTTTGGCAAAACCGAAGTAGCACTTCGAGCAATTTTTAAAGTCGTCACAGCTGGTAAACAAGTTGCCTTCCTCGCCCCAACAACTATCCTCACTCAACAGCATTACCACACACTCAAAGAACGCTTTGCACCCTACCCAGTTCATGTTGGTTTGCTCAATCGCTTCCGCACAGCTGAGGAACGCCGCAACATTCAACAACGCCTTGCTACAGGTGAATTAGATATTGTTGTGGGTACGCATCAGCTACTAGGCAAGGGAGTAACCTTCCGAGATTTAGGACTATTGGTGATAGATGAAGAGCAGCGATTTGGTGTTAACCAGAAGGAGAAAATAAAAGCCCTCAAAACTCAAGTAGATGTCCTGACTCTCTCAGCAACACCGATTCCTCGTACTCTCTATATGTCTTTGTCAGGGGTGCGAGAAATGAGTTTGATTACGACGCCACCACCCTCACGCCGTCCGATTAAAACACATCTTGCTCCTTACGATCCCGAAGCGGTAAGGACTGCCATTCGTACTGAACTTGACCGAGGGGGTCAGGTATTCTATGTAGTGCCCAGAGTTGAGGGGATCGAAGAAGTTGCCGCGCAGCTGCGGGAGATGGTGCCGGGGGTAAGATTAGCGATCGCTCATGGTCAGATGGATGAAGGAGAACTAGAATCAACCATGCTCACCTTCAGTACTGGTGAGGCCGATGTCTTAGTCTGTACCACCATTATTGAATCAGGGCTGGATATCCCCAGAGTTAACACCATCTTGATTGAGGATGCTCAGAGGTTTGGTTTAGCCCAGCTGTACCAGTTGCGGGGGCGAGTTGGTCGGGCGGGTATTCAAGCTCACGCCTGGTTATTTTACCCGAAGCAGAAGGTACTCACAGAACCAGCTCGGCAGCGCTTACGAGCGATTCAGGAGTTCACTCAGCTAGGTTCAGGTTATCAGTTGGCAACACGAGATATGGAGATTCGAGGCGTTGGCAATCTCTTGGGTGCTGAACAGTCAGGACAGATGGAAGCGATTGGTTTTGATCTCTACATGGAAATGCTGCAAGAATCGATTCGAGAGATTCAAGGCCAAGAAATTCCTAAGGTGGATGATACTCAGATTGACCTTAATCTCACCGCCTTTATCCCAGCTGACTATATCCCAGATTTAGACCAAAAGATGAGTGCTTATCGGGCTGTGGCTTCTGCTACCTCCAAAGAAGAGTTAGTGCAGATAGCAGCAGATTGGAGCGATCGCTATGGCCCAATTCCCACCGCGGCTAATCAGCTACTGCGAGTGGTGGAACTCAAGCAGATTGCCAAGTCCTTAGGGTTTAGTCGGATTAAACCAGAGGACAAACAAAACGTTGTTCTGGAAACACCGATGGAGGAACCAGCGTGGAATCTGCTCAAGGAGAATTTACCGGAACATATGCGATCGCGCTTTGTCTTCTCGCCCGGTAAGGTAACCGTGCGTGGTTTAGCTGTCCTGAAGGCTGAACAGCAATTGGAGAACTTGATTAACTTTTTAAGCAAGATGCAAGGGGCGTTGCCAGAACCAGCACTCGTCTAAATTTTCACTAAATAAGCATCAGTCAAAGGCAATGGTTTACAGTGACTTTAAACTGAGTGAGCTGATAAAAACCTTTGGCTTAACTCTTAGCGAAACAGTTGACTTATTTGCCGATGTTGCAGAGGTTGAATGCAGCGAAAATCTGGCTTTTAACCTCAAAGATAATATCCCCTTAGCTGTAGCAATTGGTACAGAAAAAGCTCGTTCTGAAATGATTATTGCTCCAATACTACTGGAGATGAAGAGACGCTCAACCCATCAAATCAGCTTATTTTCAGGTATAGACTTTAACGTAGATTTTGAAAAAGGATTAAATGGAATTTGTGATTTTATAATCAGTCTTTCTCCAGAACAGCTATTTATTAAGGCTCCGGTAATTACTCTTGTAGAAGCCAAAAACGATAATATTAAAGCTGGCTTAGGGCAATGTGTTGCAGAAATGATTGCAGCACAATTGTTTAATGAACGGGAAGGAAACGATATTCAACCCATTTATGGAGTAGTAACAACGGGAGAACTTTGGAAGTTTTTGAAATTAGAAGGAAAACTTGTCTCCATTGATTTAAGTAATTATCCTGTGGGCAATGCTAATAAGATTTTAGGAATTTTATTGAGTACTATTTCCATCGCTTGACAAAACAAAGGAAACGTGTTCAACGCCTAAGGGCATCTAAGGTAAGAACCTGCCTGTCCGTTGCGATAAAACCAGAAAGCCCAGGAGCGATCGCGTGCTCAACGCCTTACGGCATCAAAGGATAGAACAGCACGGTTTCATTCTCGGAGCGAGCACTAATTAGCCGTGCTCAACGCCTTACGGCATCAAAGGATAGAGCAGTCAGCAGCTGCCTTTTGATTGTTAAGTAAGTACTGGTGCTCAACGCCTTACGGCATCAAAGGATAGAGCAGGCTGATTTATCTCGCCATTTTCCTCGCTCCTTCTCGTGCTCAACGCCTTACGGCATCAAAGGATAGAGCAGGTAGGGTTGCGTTGGTGATTCCGTTCAAGGGGCTGGGGTGCTCAACGCCTTACGGCATCAAAGGATAGAGCAGCATAGTTTTGCAGTTCCTCGGACAGCTCCCTGTCCTTGTGCTCAACGCCTTACGGCATCAAAGGATAGAGCAGCGCTCAGCTGCAATTTTTTCTAATTCCATCCGCTCGTGCTCAACGCCTTACGGCATCAAAGGATAGAGCAGTTAATAACGGAGTATTGAGGCTTCGCTTGCCTCGGCAGTGCTCAACGCCTTACGGCATCAAAGGATAGAGCAGACCTTTCGTGTATAAGCTTTGCGATTTCGGGTTACGTGCTCAACGCCTTACGGCATCAAAGGATAGAGCAGGTACGTGGGAGAAAAGCTAGATACAACATCCACCAGTGCTCAACGCCTTACGGCATCAAAGGATAGAGCAGCTACTCCACTGTGATTTTGTGCGATCGCCCACTGTCTGTGCTCAACGCCTTACGGCATCAAAGGATAGAGCAGGACTGATAACGACTGGGGTGTGCCGCTGTTAGATGGTGCTCAACGCCTTACGGCATCAAAGGATAGAGCAGGAGCCGCTTTTTCTCAGGGCAGGTAGTCTGTCACCAGTGCTCAACGCCTTACGGCATCAAAGGATAGAGCAGAGGAGTTAACTCCAATTGATGACAGCGCAATCGGAAAAGTGCTCAACGCCTTACGGCATCAAAGGATAGAGCAGTCGCCGCACTCATTCCAGAAGCCGGACGGCGCAACCAGTGCTCAACGCCTTACGGCATCAAAGGATAGAGCAGGAGCCGATTAACTTCGCCTATTGTGTAATCCGAAAGTGCTCAACGCCTTACGGCATCAAAGGATAGAGCAGCTTTTGGCTGATATCTTGATAGCGCTCAATTTCACTCGTGCTCAACGCCTTACGGCATCAAAGGATAGAGCAGCCTCATCTTTCTCGTTGACACGTTCAATAATCATTCGTGCTCAACGCCTTACGGCATCAAAGGATAGAGCAGGTTTTTTACCCCCTCCCCTGATTCCAAAAAAGAGCGTGCTCAACGCCTTACGGCATCAAAGGATAGAGCAGCTGATTGCTGACAAGGCGTTGATGCGGTCGGTTGAAGGTGCTCAACGCCTTACGGCATCAAAGGATAGAGCAGGGCAGTTGCTGAAACCCTTGCAGCATAACTGCTCCTAGCAGATTTTGCAAGCATCTCCCAAACAGAGCCACTCCAACCGTTAAATCTTTGCCAAATCCTGATTTTTCCATAGTCTAGAGAACCTCTCTAAGTCTTACCTAGTCTAGCTTCTGGCGTTTTTGCAAGCATCTCTAACCTATTTTAAAAGGCTGAAAACCAAGCTCTGTAAGGCTTTGGGCATTAAACAACAGGGGAACCACAACATACAATCGGAGATGCTTGCATTTTTAGACAGTCGGATGTCCCCGCAGGCATCAGCAGAAATTCTACTAATGCGATCGCTCTCAGTTTTCAGCCAGAAGTCATCCTTTTTCAATTGTCTGAGGTACGGGTTAGGGGCACGGCAGTGCCGTACCCCTAAAATGGGTGTACTTATAAAGGGGTTAGGAAAACGGATTAAGTATAATTGCTCTTCTCCCAGACCCCCTCTCAGGAGCTAAGCATAACGACTTGAATGAGGGAGGATTTCACCTCAATACCCTACGGGATGTAGACACCGCCTGATACGCCCATTCATACTCATCAACCATCGTCTGAACACTAAAACGGCTCAACACATAGTCTCGACAAGTCTGTCGATCTAGTTTCATCGCTGCTGGAACTGCTTCAATCATCTGTTCCAAACTGTCGCAGACAAAACCAGTCTTGCCGTGAGCGATAACCTCTGGCACAGAACCTAACGCCATACCTACTACTGGCGTCCCCGTTGCCATAGACTCAATCATTACCAAACCAAACGGTTCTCGCCAATTAATCGGGAACAACGTTACCGTAGCACCTCCAAGCAGCTCTACCTTCTCTGCATGAGAGACTTCACCCAAATACTGGATTTGGTCGCCATCAATAAGCGGCTTGATCTGCTCTTTGTAGTAAGTTCGGTCTACTGAGTCAACCTTACCTGCCATTTTCAGAGGCAAGCCGAGAGCATGAGCAATTTTAATCGCTCCTTCTGGCCCTTTTTCTGGTGAGATGCGACCCACAAAAGCTAGATAGGGTGGTTGAGTTGGCTCTTTTTGGAAAGGATAGACCGCTGGATCGATCCCGTTGTAAACCGTATGAATGTAGTTGAGTCCTAGTCGGGGTTCTCGCTGAGCTTCACTAATACTGATGTAAGGTTGCTCTGCAAATTGCCGGAATATTTTCTCGTTATCTGACGTGAAAATACCATGAGTTGTATGGACGGTTGGTGTTTTCACTAGAGTACTGTAGGGCAGAGCGTGATATCCAACGTGGGAGTGAATAACATCAAAACAATCTGCATTTTGATAGATGTCAGAGAGGATCATTTGCTCATAAATCCCAGGCTCTTTAATCGTTTCGTCTAATCTCAGTGCCTGGTTATGAACTGACTTCAAGTTAGCCTTTGTAATGGAGTCTCCAGAGGCAAACAACGTTACTTCATGACCGCGCCGAACTAATTCATCGGTCAACAAACTGACGATTAGCTCAATTCCGCCGTAACGGAAAGGAGGAACACATTCCCAAAGAGGAGCAATTTGAGCAATTCTCATAGGTGCATCACTACACTGGTAGTTGCGAATCCGTCAGAACCTATCCAGAAGGTTGTTTGACGGGTTGGTTGTGTAAGTTTGACTCGCTCTAATTGGAAGTTCGTCTGTCCAAAAAGATTAAGTCTAATGTCAGCTAGTACAGCGTTATAGAAATAACTAACTAGCTACAATCACCCTCTCTCTATACACCACACAAAAGCTACCACTTATCTCCGATATTCCGTCTAGCCTTAAAGGCATAGAGTGTGTTTTTTGACTGATTACTCTAAAATTGACTAAAGTTTACTGGTTGTCAATTAACTGTTAAACACTCTTATTTCTATAATTGAATATAGACTAGGAAAATGGCAATTCATAAGTTCAGAATTTTAGTTCATAGAATTCAGAAAATTCAGCACAGTCAACACATCCAATACCATTACAAGTTTTAACCGAGCGGTCTACCAGTGTATTTAAGCTCATTAAATACTTTTAAGCTGTAAAATAGCACCGTATACCACTTCGACAACATGCCAGTTATCAGTTGTATTCTTTGTTCAATAATTAGGTTAAAGAAAAAATTTTCAATACTTAAAGCACCATTATTAATTTATGGAGCTATTCATCCCTCATCCTTCATCCCTCATCCCTCATCCTTCATCCCTCATCCTTCATCCTTCATCCCTCATCCCTCATCCCTCATCCCTCCCAATGATCACTTTAAGCTATGGTAGTGCTGGTCTCATCGCACTCACTTGTGGTCAAGGTTAGGTATAGTATTCCTGGTAGCGATCGCCCAACTGATAGCAAAACCTTGCACGATGCTCAATTGTGAGGGTGATAAGCTGGCGGTGCCCGACTCATGGTTAGTGCATGGGTTTGGCAGTTACTATTTTTTGTTGACTGATGAATATTGAACAAGCCTTAGAATTTGCGGTGGATTTGGTTTTTGACAAAACCGGAGTACGCCTGAATAAGCTCGATAGGATTGTACTTCGAGGGACTTTAGAAGGTCGAACCTACCGAGAAATTCAGGAAACTCAAGCCGAAGCTAGGACTTATGAGGTTGACTACCTATCGAGATATGTTGCCTATGAGTTACGCAAGCGACTGACAGAAGCACTTCAGGCTGAAGGCATACTCAAGCCAGGAGAGACATTCAGAAAAAAGAATCTTTTGGAACATCTAGAGGAAGCATTAAAGCAGCGATCGCTTACTAGCGCAATATCTTCTGGGCAATCCGTGAGAGTCTCTCCAGGAGAGTTGCAGGCAAAAGTTGTATCGTCTCAAAACTCACGTAAAGCCGAGACGGCACCCAAAGTTGCGAGAGTTCCCAAAAGTCTTCAGTCTTCCTCAGGAACAGACTTAGAAGAAACGACATCTAAGTTTTCCCATATGGTAGGGCGAGAGGGCGCAAGTGTCCTACCCTTTCCAGCAGGAGGAGCGACTTTACCCTATCCTCTACAGACAGGCTACCATAACACAACTGGACTCCAAGATTGGGGCGAAGCCCCGGATGTTTCTGTTTTCTATGGTCGCAGCGAAGAACTGGCGACGCTAGAGCAATGGATTGTGAATGAGCGATGCCGACTGGTGACGCTGCTGGGTATGGGCGGGATTGGCAAAACTACCTTGTTAGTAAAGCTAACTCAACAGATTCAGGGGCAGTTTGAGTATATTATTTGGCGATCGCTACGCCATGCCCCACCCCTCCAACAGATTCTGGCAGACTTAATAGAATTCCTCTCCGATGAGCAGCAAACCGAAACCTTTGCAACTATCGCCGATGGTATCTCGCGACTGATGGAGTATTTACGAAAGAATCGATGTCTGGTAGTGCTAGATGAGGTAGAAACGATTCTACGTCCTGGTCAACCGGCTGGGTACTATCGAGATGAATATCAGGATTATGGGGAACTACTCAAACGAGTGGGAGAAGTGCCTCATCAAAGCTGCCTAGTGCTAACCAGTCGCGAGAAACCTCAGGATATGGTCTTACTAGAAGGAGAAGCTGTACCAATTCGCTCATTACCATTAGGGGGCTTGAAGACAGAAGACGCCATAAAAATATTAGAAGCCAAAGGTTTCTCACACACCCCTAAGGAGTTAGAAGCACTGATTCTGCTATATGGAGGCAATCCAGCAGCGTTAAAGATAGTTGCTGCCACGATTCAAGAGTTATTTAATAACGATGTTTTTCAATTTCTCTTGCAGAATACATTAGTGGTTGGCGATGCCCTTAACAAACTTTTAACTCAGCAGTTTGAGCGATTGTCAGAACTAGAGAAAGAAATTATGTATTGGCTTGCTATTGAACGAAAGCCAGTAGATTCTTCCCAATTACAAGCTGATATATGGTTTTCCGTGTCACTTTCAGAATTACTGATAGCACTGGAGTCTCTCTTGAGGCGATCGCTAATTGAAAAAAGCCCAGAAGACCGTGAAGCACGTTTCACGATGCAGCCTGTAGTAATGAAGTATGTAACCACTCAATTAATTCAGGAAGTCTGTAATGATATTCTCGCCGTCCTTGAGACAAATAATTTAGATAAAATTGGACACTTAAGAAGTCATGCTCTAGTCAAAGAACAAGAGCAAGATGAAATTAAAGAAATTCAATATCGCCTGATTCTTACACGGGTAATAGATAAATTATCAACAATATTGAGAGGGTCTATAAAAATTGAAGAACAGCTAAATGACCTTCTAGTAAAGCTGAAAAAAGAATCAACAACAGCCGTTGGATATGCTTTAATAAATATTAAATTGATATTAAATTTAAAGTCAGAAAAATAAATACATAAAAGCCATTAAAATAGAAGCTAACTCAGTCATTAAGGGAACACCCGTTTTTGCAAACATACACATGCAGACGGTTAGTCTGGGGCTATACAAACTCTCGCGGTAGCTTAGCTGCATCACTAAAACAGGACTTACGCACAGACATCATATCTGGCAAAGGCACGATATATCGTGCCCCTACATTTAGCACTTTAGAAACCTTCTTGGCGTAAGTCCTCTAAAAGTCCGCGCAGGCGGACTTGGTTTGTGTAGCCGCGACTTTAGTCGTTAGGCATTTTGGCTTGCATTGGAATGTACCAGTCATAAACGCCTTATTGGTAGGGAATAAGTCGATAAAAAACTCCGTAGTAAATTGACTCATAAGGTATTTGACTGATGAATTGGATTGTCAAGCAAACTCAGGAAATCTGGAAAGCGTTATCTCATCTATTTACAGCAGAACTTATTGTTATTGGAGACAAGCATTTATCACTCAGTTCAATTACGAAACTAATTCTGTTAGCTGTAGCCGTCTTCTTTATTTCTCGCGTTATCAGTGAATGGATTAAGCGAAGCTTGCTGGGAAGGATGGGAATGAGTCGAGGAAGTCGAGAAGCTGTTGCCGCATTCATTCACTACTTACTAGCCGCCTTGGGGTTTGCAGTTGTTCTTCAAGCTGCTGGTATTAATCTCAGTTCTATAACTGTTTTTGCTGGCGTTGTAGGTATTGGGGTAGGCTTCGGGCTACAGAATCTTGCTAGTAATTTTATTAGTGGATTGACACTGCTTGTTGAACAACCGATTAAAGTGGGAGACTTTGTTGAAGTTGATAAGTTAGCAGGAACCGTAGAAAAAATTTCTATACGGTCTACTATTGTTCGTACTATCGATGGCGTTTGTGTTATCGTTCCCAATATTCGTTTTGTTGAAAATAATATTATTAACTGGAGCTATCAAGACCCAAAATGCTGTGTTCATATTCCAGTTGGAGTGGCTTACGGAACTGACCCAGTATTAGTGACAGAGGCACTTTTAGCCGCAGCCCGGATGGAATCTGGCGTCTTATATAATCCCTCTCCTAGAGTTTGGTTTAAAAGTTTTGGCGATAGTTCATTAAATTTTGAGCTATTAGTTTGGATAGATGAACCCGAAAATAGTGACCCGATTAAAAGTGCTTTACACTTTCGGATCGAGCATGAATTCCGTCACCGGGGTATTGAAATTCCTTTTCCACAAAGAGATGTGAATATCCACAATATCGAAGCCCTAGGTGCTTGGTTGGATAAAGATAGCTCAGCCGAGGGAAGCAAGGGCAAAGTTCGCCCCTATAAAACCTCTTTATCAGAATCCAAGAAACCAGCTCCCCAGTCACTGAGTAACTGGACTCTTCGCGATTTGTTACGGCGGGTAACTTACTTTGAAAGTTGTACGGATTTAGAGTTGCGGCAATTAATTGAGTACGGCTATCGACAACTTTTTCCGGCAGGGCAGATTATTTGTCAAGAAAATGACGTTGGAGATTCTTTTTATATTATTCTGACTGGCTCTGTAGAAGTCTTTTCTCAACGAGCTGAGAAATATATTGCTACGATTCATGCTGGAGAGTTTTTTGGTGAAATGTCTTTACTCTTGGGCACTCCTCGCTCAGCAACAGTTCGGACTTTAGAAGATTCAATTCTTTTTGTGGTATCCCGCAATGATTTGCAGCAACTTTTGATCGCTCATCAGGAGTTAGCCGATGAGATTGCTATAAAATTATCTGAACGTCAACAAGCGCTACGAAATTTAGGATTACTCGACGAAGGAGTCTCGGACGAAACTCCTTTTATTCGGATACGAAAACAGATTCAAATGCTTTTTGGTATTTAATTCCTCAAAGATTTAATTCTCTTTCCTACTCTCGCCTCCCAAGAGAGATTTGAGTTCAACAAACTGCTAAGTTGTTACAACAGCAGACAATGCGATCGCGTCCTCTTCCTTTCGCTTGATAGAGAGCTTTGTCCGCCTCAATAATAAGCTCCTCAGCTGATGATTCGCAGCAAGGAATAACACTTGCAACCCCAGCGCTGAGTGTGACCAACTCACTAACCAAAGAACTAGAATGGGCTATAGCCTTAGCCTTTACTTCAGCTCGAATTGACTCTGCTACATGAACAGCTTGTTTTGCCTCCGTATTCGGCAAAATCACGACAAATTCTTCACCCCCATAGCGGGCTACCAAATTAGCAGAATAGTTGGCTACCTGATAGATGGTATGAGCAACTTGTCTGAGGCATTCATCCCCTGCAAGATGCCCGTAGGTATCGTTATAAACCTTGAAAAAATCTATGTCAACTAGAATCAGAGACAGTGGTTGGGAGTTTCGGGCTAATTGTTCCCATTCCCGATACAGGTACTCATCAAAGCTGCGACGATTGGCAATTGCAGTTAAGCCGTCTACAGAGGCAAGATGTTGCAATTCCCGATTAGCAGCCTCTAGCTGTTTTATGAGCAGACGCACGGGTTGAATTTGCCCTTGAAGCAGGTAACGTACTCGCTGACGCAGTACTGCCCAATGGATTGGTTTGGTAATATAATCTATTGCACCAACATCAAAAGCCTTGGCAACAGATAATTCATCGTCGAGAACAGTAATCATCAAAATGAGAGGACAATTATCACCTAGAAGATTTTGCAGTTGGGCACAGCAAGTAAAGCCATCCATTCCAGGCATCAGGGCATCCATAAGAATTAGATCTGGCTTTAGCTGCTGACACAGGGCTAAACACATTTCTCCGCTATTGGCTTCGACAACACGATACCCATCCTTTTGCAAAACATAGCGCAGCATCCCTCGGTGCATCTTGAGATCATCGACAACGATAATCAGGGGTTGGTTTTCTTGAAAGTCAGGATTAATCATGTTTAATTCTGTGGATGTTCTTTTTGCCCAGCAACTTATAGCTGTCATACTCAGCTAGAAGCGGGCTTACGAGTTGAGATGCACTCACTGTGTATTCAAAAGAACTCATTTTTTGAAAGGCTGAGCAATTATTGCTTGTAGTTGCCTAAATGGCACTAATTTAATGACATAATGATTGACTTCACGTTGTGAAAAAAACTGGGTTTTGATGCACCCACTATAACGACCAACTCTTACTACTCAAATCTCTAGGCTAGTCTTTATTTGTAATATAAGATACGAATGTGAATATTTTGTGAATAGTACACAGCTGGCTAAAGAAAAGAAAGTGTCTCCATAGCATCGATTCAGTAAGAGGAGCGCTAAGCTGTTCTACATTTATTTGTCACAATTGTTGTAAAAACTTTTGTGGGATAGGCATCTTGTCTGTTCAAACCCTGCAAGTTCAATGTCAAATAGGTTACTTGTGCCCTTGCTTCCCTCAGCTTGGGTAAACAAGCACCGGAGTAAAAATGGCACAAAAGGCGCTCTACCAACTCATTGGTGGTTGAAGGGAAAATGAGCGAGGAGATTATCAAGCTTCCCTGATTCTTTACTCTTCTTTCCCTAATTTTTCACTTTTATTCACTAGAGTTTGATTAAATCATTCTTGTTCTTACACTTTTTAACTTTCCTTGCTCTCTAATTGAAATATAAAGAGAGCATTTTATTATCTCACAAAAAAAAATTGGATAAAATCTGACTATGGAAAATTCGATTTTGTGCAAAGCTTCCCCCTTCAACTCGACGATCGCTCAGTTATATACTCAGGCAACGACAAACGGGTGCATATCCCTCTCAGCCTGCTCTGATTTAATGACAATCCTCTTAAAAGATTCCATTAACGAATACGATAAAGACTTAATTAAGCGTTTGCTGTACGCTGTACGAAGAGGACGACTGAAAGTGATAGATGAACTTTAGGGGTAGGAGTTGGAAATTCAACCGTTCCTGTCGGATGCTCTTGAGAAGTCATTGACAGCAGAAAACCAGGGTGTTACTCAAAATAATCACCGAAATGACCAGCAAACGTTGCTAGAGTCTGCCGAGTCTTATCTCCGGGAGTCGGTTGCTCCCTTGGCATCAGAGATCGATCGCGAACCAGAAGCGTTGAGAAGTGCTCTTAGAGGAATGGGCGATCGCTGTTTGCTTGCTCTCAAGGTTCCCACAATTTGGGGAGGTGCCGCCGTTAGTGAAGAAACCTATCGCCGCTTCCAGCAGCTAGTACCACGCTACTCTGCTGCTTTGGCATTCTTGCAAACCCAACATCAGAGTGCAGCTGAAATGCTCGCCAACAGCGAAAATGAATCCATAAAGCAGCAGTATCTGCCCTATATGAGTACTGGTCAGGTATTAGTTGGTGTAGGATTTTCTCAACTACGACGACAAGGTGACCCCCCAGTCAAGGCAATTCCTGTAAAAGGCGGATATCAGCTGCAAGGAGAAGTGCCTTGGGTAACGGGTTTTGGCTTCTTTAAGGATTTTATCGTGGGTGCGGCACTTCCTGATGGTCGGGCAGTTTATGGGATGGTGCCTTTGGTTGAGACAGTTCAGGAGGCTAGGGGGACAATTGTAGTCAGCCAGCCAATAGAACTCGGTGCGATCGCATCCACCAATACCGTTACAGCGACTCTCACCAATTGGTTCTTACCAGAAGAATATGTAGTCTTTGTTAAACCAGCAGGTGCAATTCACCAAAACGATAAAAAGAATGTTTTGTATCACGGTTTTTCTGCCTTAGGGTGTGCAAGAGCAGGCCTCGATATCTTAGAATCTGCGGCAACTACCAAGCAACAACCCTTCATCAAGCAAGCCTTGGATTCTCTTAACCAAGAACTCCATCGTTGTCAAACTGCCATGATTCAGGCTTTGCCACCCAACTCCCAGCCTTGGGAAGAACAACTGCAACTGCGGGCTTGGGCAATTAACCTGGCACAACGATGTGCTAACGCGGCGGTTATCGTTTCCAGTGGTGCCGCTAATTATAGATATCATGCGGCACAGCGAGTCTATCGAGAGGCATTGGTGTTTACTGTCTCTGGTCAAACGACAGCCGTCATGGAAGCAACTCTCGCTCGGTTAGTGGATTCATAGTGAATTGTTCTTAATTATTGGTTGTTTGTATACACACGGCCTAGTCCACCCCTTGTCTAATTTTTCAATTATTTCCTTCCTAAGAGGAGCGCTAAGGTAGAATTTGTAGTACTTTGGGGCTATTTTTCAGTTGAAATGGTTTAAAACCTTTATTTGAAGATTTGTTTCATTTATTAATTTTCTTCAGAAAAAATTTTATTGTTGCTCATTTTAATTAAAATTTTATATTGTCAAGTTCTTCAGCTAAATTTAAACATCATTAAACAATTTTTTTGAGAAGGAGATGCAATTCCGAGATTTTTTACATCAAACTAATAATAGAAAAACAAAATTTCAGGGTATTCAAAATGCCCCATCTATTCCTCAGGGTGAGTGTCTTAGTTGTTCAGAAATGGACAATCAGTTTTCCAGACCTCAAGACACTATCTGTAATTTCTTTTTAGCCAAAATGAATAAGGAAACACCAGAGTGGGTGTTAGACAACTTTGAAAAATTATTTATTTCCCAGACAGGTGTAGTTCCTGTAAACATCGGTCAAGCTTTGTATACCATTGTTGTTCAAAATCAAGAAGATACCTTTAGAAATACATTAAAACGCTCTTGCTATATTTTAATTAATAACTGGAGTGCGGCAAGAAATCATAAATCTATTCAAAAATTAATCGAACTCTTCTCAGGGGCAGCAAAAACACAAAAAAAAAATGATATTTCTACTTCTCTGAATAAACGCCGCTTAAAAAAGTGGCTTATAAATTTTATAGAAAGCGAAGACTATCAAGAACTTCACTTATTTTTATCTAAATATGAAAATCGAGGAAAATGGAGTAACCATTATGCTTCTTATTTATTAGCTTCAGAATCTCTAGATACTGAAAACTCTATAGAACAGAGAGAAGCAGCAAAAATTGTATCTCAGCAGCTAAAAAAGCGGTTTAACTTGGCTTTAGCTATGTATACAGCTCGTTCTAATTTAGTAGCGGCCTCAGCTAGAGACATTAATAATCCTACAGTTTTAGGTGATGATGTTCTACATTTAATTCACAAGTTATTAAGCAAGCGTGGGAGTTTTAGCTATGCAAATCTTGCTAATATTTTCCTAAAACAAACGACAGGATTGCTCTATTACAATTTTAAGCAAAATTTGATAGTTTATTTATTTTTCTCATTAGATGATTTTGAACTTCTAGAAGTATTAAAAATCAATATCAATAAATACCTACAAGAAATTTATAACAAGTATGATAAAAAAAAATGGGATAATCATCTATTATTGCTTACCTGTAATCACTTGATAGAATACCTAATAACACAAGATCGAGGAAAGCCTTCCCTTATTTTTACCTGGTTAGTAACTCACAATCAAGGATTAAGTTTGGCAATTATAATTCTGAAGATAATTTTGATTTGTAAAGCTAGTTATGTTCATTTGGAAAATTGTATTGCTGATTTAATCCAATACTATGAAGATGAACCAGAGTCAGACTGTCAATGGCTGATTGAATTTTTAGAAATTTTGACAGTAACATTGACTATTTATGCAGAAAATATTCGATACAACTTGGTCAGTATTGAAGCTACACAAAATCAGTTTAAGCCTAGCAATAATTCAAAGTATTATTGGATTTTTTCTCAGATTAAACTTGAGCAGGAAAAGAGTGCTTAAACTCACATTAGCATCTTAAAGGGTCATACTCGGATGCGAGGGGAGTAGGGAGTAGGGAGTAGGGAGATAATTCTGACTTTCATAAGTATAAGTTTTATAAAAGTATATCTTTGGGGAGATGTATTGTTGTCTGTCAAGATATAAGTGCATCCTATTAAGGGTAAAAACCAAGAACAATCTACGGAGCCATTGATGAATACACCAAAATGTCACATATGCGGCGCTGATCTAGTTCAAATACAATTGACTGAAGATTCAGAAGTAGGGTGGTACTGCGTAGCTTGCGATTCTGACATAATTGCTGAACAGGAAGAAGCGCCTACAGAAATTGATGCTGATTGAGAAGTAATCTACATCTCTCAACGTATATGCACAGACGATGTTGCTGATGCTTCCTTTGCCTTAAGTGCATCGTTCCTCCAGTATTTAGGGCTACTCGACAATAACAAGCACACAATTTTGAATGTATCTTCCCTGATGTCTAAGGGTTTAAAAAATATTAAAATCAATAGATTTTGTCAACAATTTATGTTAGCAGAGAATGTTAACAGAGAACCTAATAGGAGCTGCTCTCTAAGAGCAATCAACTCTATATCCCCATCAGGGGGGTTTCTTTCAATTTTATGAGTTAAGCTGTAGCTTGACTGTTGGGTAAAGCACAAAAAATTTACTTAATCTCGAAAAAAAATGTAAAACTGATTATCATAATTTAGGAACCAATAAGGAATCATCCTTAATTCAGCGGTAGTGACTTTCTGTTTTCATTACTTCAGTAACCGATTCAATTTTAATTGTTAACTGAGTAAAACCAGGCTTACTATGACTCTTCCAACTCATACCATTGGTTCTTCTGCTCATCTGATGCAGCGTACCTTCAGCCGCCGCGACTTGATACCACTCGAACCAGATACTTTATGGAAAATTACATGGGGAGCTGTTAGAACGTTGACATGGAGTGAGGAAGGTACACCGACTACTTTAGGATATTGGGGACCTGGAGATGTGGTGGGTCAACCTCTATCTCAGATTCAGCCTTATCAAATTGAGTGCTTGACGAGTGTAGAAGTGAGCTACATTCCTGTTCAACAGTGTTCCCAAGCGTTAGATGCTATCTTTTTGCATACTCAACAAGTAGAAGAACTACTGAGTATTGTTCGCAATGAACGGATACAGTGTCGCTTGCAGCAACTGTTAGCCTGGTTAGCGCGCAAGTTTGGCCGGCAAGTCACCTCAGGACAGCTGATTGATCTACAGCTAACTCATCAAGCGATCGCCGAAGCAGTTGGCACAACCCGAGTAACGGTAACACGACTGCTGAATCGGTTTGAGCGGGAAGGAGTTATTAGTCGCCCCAAACGACATTTTATTGTTTTACGCAATGGCCGCTGGAGTTCGCGAAACATGATAGCGCCCTAGTAGCCAATTGAATTAAGTTGCAGTCAAAGATAGTAGATAAGGGGGACAAGGGAGACAAGGGAGACAAGGGAGACAAGGGAGACAAGGGAGACAAGGGAGACAAGGGAG
>DALYIW010000131.1:0-6521 GCA_031970155.1 Coleofasciculaceae cyanobacterium CTOTU46601
CAGCTCCTTGCTCTTGGGTAATCACCACGCAGCTAACCTGATATTCTGTCATTAGCTTGGCTAATTCCAGCACTGAGACCGTCACTGGAGCCTGAACTACTTGGGTAGTCATAACGTCTTTCACATACCGCAGCCGCGTTAGAAGATTGACGGGTTGAAGCGATTTGCGAATACTGTCATGAGTGACAATTCCTACAGGTTGCCCTTGCTCGTCCACAATTGGGAGGTGGCGAATCCGATGTTGGCGAAACAGTCCTAGAGCTGTAAAGATGTCATGGGATGAAGATTCTCTAAGCATAATAGGTGGTTGCGTCATCACATCGGCAATTTTGACGTTTCCTAAGGAAATACCCGCAGCAGTCAGCCTAACGATATCTCGTTCTGTGAATACTCCAACTAGTTGCGATTCGTCCGTCACTAAGACGCAACCACCAGCAGCATCAGCTAGGTCAAAAATTGTCTCTCCTTCCTGACCAACACAGTAAATTGTATTGATATCTATTTGTATTTCATCAGTGTCTGTGGCTAAATCGCTATCCGGCAACAGGCAACTGCGAAATCGACTCATTAGTGCTAAGACATCGACTAGTGGGGTGTCTGGTGCCACTGTCAGAAAATGAGTGTTGATCGCAGGATCTAAAGCTAGGGACTGGAGGGGCAGACCATTAGGCCGCATGAGCAAGTTCTATGGTATATTCGGCTCTCGCCACTGGGTAATGCAGGCAATTGTACGCCGTGATACAGCTAGGCTTCCTGGAACTTGTTATATTTCGCAACAAATAATCGAAATCTAGCTATAAATCTTTACAAATCTTAAATTTTAACCGCTCAAAAAGCCTGAGTAGGGCAAGCATCAACCCACTCAGGCGAGACGTAGTAATTAGGACTTAGGCACAGACACGACAAACGGGTAGGGGCGTATAGCTATACGCCCCTACAGATGGTGGTTCAAAGGTTGACCCTTCGGCAACGCTAGCGGGTCAAGAAAGCGCAAGTCTTGGTAATAAATAGTTTTTGAGGTTACTAGCTAAAGCTAGTTCTAAATCAAACTTATTGCCCAAGAGCACCTTTGCCAAAGAATTTCGGTGGTTCTTTGAGGGTATAAATCTCAGTTTGCTCGGCGATCGCATTACGGATATAACCAGGAGTTTGGAGTATTCCCAAGACACTGATGCCGTCTAACAGACGAAGGCCACCAGTGGTTTTTTCATTAAGCAGTTGGTCGATAGTTGCAGGATCGGGTTGAGTTGCGATCGCCTCTGCTGAACCAATAGCAAATCCCCACGGTGAGCCATAACTGGGTGTGTAAGAACTGTAAGAATGCACATTAGGAAACACTGCATTCAGGGTACGCACCAAACGAGCATGGAGGGTCAGTTCAACGGGTGAAACAGGTCCAGCTTGTATTACAAAATAGCCTCCCGGTGCCAGAACCCGCTGAACTCTCTCAAAATACTCTTTGGTAAACAGTTGAAACGATGGGCCTTCTTCGATGGGGTCAGAAAGGTCTGAGATGACGATATCCCACTTCTGGTCGGTCGTGTCTAAAACTTCGAGAGCATCACCAATGACTAACTTAGTTCGTGGATCTTCAAAAGCACCTTGGTGCATCTCCTCCATATGTTCGCGGCAAGCTTCTACCACCTCACCGTCAATATCCACCATCATCACCTGCTCAACACTCTTCCAGCGCAGAATTTCCCGTACGGTAGCTCCTTCACCACCTCCCAAGACGAGAACATTCCGAGGGCTGCCATGGCAAATCATGGCTGGGTGTACCAGAGGTTCATGGTAGAGAAACTCGTCACCCGTACAAGATTGCCACTTTCCATCCAACACTAGCCCTTTACCATAAGCACCGCTTTCAACGATGTACATTTCCTGATAGGCAGTTTTTTTGTAAGCCAGAACTTTTGTTACGCCGTGAACATAGATATCCCAAGGTGTGACATACTCGCTGATCCATAAATCTGCACCAACTTTGCTACCGGCCATATAAATACCCTCCTTTTCCCTGAATTGACACAAATAGTCATTATTGCAGAAGTGGCAGAATTGTTGTTGGTTGTTGGTTGTTGGGGTTATTTGTATTTTTTAACAAACAACAAACCACCAATAACCAGCAACTGCGTTGACGTTGCTTTTATTTATTATTGGTGATGATTGCGATCGCACTTTGCCTGGTGGCAAAGCTATGCGTTTACTTTATCGGAAAGCGCCGTAAAACCCTTGTCTAACGGCGAGTCCGCGAACCAAGAATCCCCGCACATAGGAGGGCGGGGAGTGTCAAGAGATTACTTAATCCTAGAGAGGGCGAACAACTAGAACCAAGCAAATTTCCTACTTAAACAGTGCCAGTATCTTGTCGAAGATCTCGTCACCAGCACGGGTTTGCAAAATTGCACGGGCTAATTCAATGAACTCCCAATCGGGTTGCCTGTCGCTCTCAATCAGTTTACTGGCCGGATAAAAAGCAACATCGTCTGACCGCATTTCATTAGTCATCCCAGTTTGCCAGCCAGAAATCTGCGGATTCCATGAAAGAGATTTGCCACGCCAGGTAAACTGAAACCACTCAATTTTTCCTTGGCGCAATTCCACAAATACGTCAAAATAAGGCTCTCCACCCTGGTACCAAATTCTGGTAGCGCCCTCCTCCTTTGCTGGGGTTAATAGGCTCTGATCGATTTGTCGCAGAGAAGCCCCTAGTGCCGCAATCTCATGTTGATTCATTAGCCTCACGATTTTCTGCCCAGATGCCTGGTTCATCCAGTAATACTTAATCATGTTGGAGGCGGGCTTGTCGCTAGATATATCTATACTTAATACACGACCGCTGCCAGTTACTCCGGATAGATGGGTAATGGGTCATCCCTCATCCTTGTCTTGGTGATATAACCTTTGGCTTTCCCCGACTGCCTAACTCAACTGGCTAAATAAATCAGCCAGAATTGTATTGGAAAACAGGAACCCTTCTGGGTCACTCAGTCTCAGCTGCCCAGTCATCATCAGTTTTTGGTCATTTTGCACAGCAATGACTTTTCCATCTGTCCCGACAATTTCCACCCAGCCATTGCGGTAGTATGGCTGCAAACTTGTCCAAATCTGTTCTAAGGTCTTTTCCCCAAACTGCAATATCAGGGTGGATAAACTCAGACCTTCAGCTAAACGTAGCCCTAGCATCAAGTTTTCTAACAAAACATCAGATTCTGAGAGTTCTGGACAATCCATAACACCACCAGCATCAATCAGCTGTTGCACCCAAGTATAATACTCGCGCCTAGTACGTCCTCGCGTGAACCGACGCCCATCAACATAGCTGGCTGCGCCCATGCCAAAACCGTAGTACGGGCGATTTTCCCAATACACTCGATTGTGACGGCACTGATGACCGGGTAAAGCATAGTTGGAAATTTCATAATGCTCGTAACCAGCACGAGTGAGGACTTGCTGTGCAACTCGGTACATCTGGGCGGCCGTCTCATCTGTTGGTAGGGGCTTGGCACCGGGAGCATATTGGCGTCCAAAGGCGGTGACGGGTTCGACGATCAAGTCATAGCAGGAAATGTGGGTAGGAGCAATTGATATGGCAGCTTCCAAAGAGGCTTGCCACTGATCTAACGTTTGGTAAGGTAAGCCGGAAATCAAATCTAAGCTAAAGTCGGAAATCTCTACCTGTTGGAGTAGCTCGATCGCTGCAAAGATATCAATAGAGTTATGCGATCGCCCACACAGGCTCAACAGTTCATCCTGAAATGCCTGAACACCCAGACTAACTCGATTCACCCCTGCATTCTGGTATCCTTTTAGCTGTTCTAAGCTGAATGTTCCTGGATCCATTTCCATTGAGATTTCAGCCCCAACAGCAATCCCAAAGCGCTGGTTTAGCGTATCCAGGATGCGCCCTAACTGTTCAACGGCTAGAAGCGAAGGCGTCCCGCCCCCAAAAAAAACGGTTTCTAAAGAGCACCCATGAGTTGGTGTCGTTTCAATTTCCTGACACAACACTTCAACATATTGCTCAATTGTCCCCGAAGTGCTGCCGCTGGCTTTTCCCACTACAGAAACCGGGAAATCACAGTAGTAGCACCGCCGTCGGCAGAAGGGAATATGAACATAAGCGGCACTGGGAGTTACAGAACCGACAACTTTATGAGAATTGTTTAAGTAATTTAACACGTTCTTTTGGTCGCCAGACTTCAATAATTAAGCTAATCTTTAATATTTGATTAACACTTATGAATTACATTACTTTTTTGAGAATTCTAAAGCTGTATATGTGCCACAGCCAAGCCCTCATCAGCGGAGCTTCCAGGCTGGCGAACGATAAGACAGGTAAAGCCTTTAGTGGATGGTACAGTCGAGAGCAGGAACTCTAATTACCAAAAATCTTCGAGTTAGACGGAAAAATTAACAAGTTTATCTAAGCCTATCGGAGTAATAAAACGAAAGAGGGTGAAAGATATAATGAGTTTGATTGCCGTATCACTTTTTGTCTATTAAATTCCTTAAGGAATTGCTACCAATTTACTTGGATCGGAACAATGCTTGATTTTGTCATCATTCTTTTATTCATCCTAGCAGCGGCAGGTATAGGGTTCGACAGTGTTGAATTGCTGCCATTGCGTGTGCAAGAGCAGGTCACCAATCTAGAGGCTTTACGCTGGACTACAGCTACCTTTGCCGCCATTATTGGGTTTGCCGTTGGGTTAACTGTACAGGTTGCCTATCGGCGCTTCCAAGCGCAAGTGCGGAAAATGCCAATTGAGGTAATTTTGACCAGGGCTGTCGGTTTGGTGCTGGGACTACTGTTAGCCAACTTGATGCTGGCACCGATTTTCTTGCTGCCGATTCCCTTTGATTTTGGCTTTATTAAGCCTTTGACAGCAATTTTAGGCAGTGTAATGTTTGCCTTTTTAGGTGTCAATCTGGCAGATAGCCATGGTCGCGCCTTCTTGCGACTGATTAACCCCAACAGCATGGAAACCTTATTGGTAGCAGAAGGTACGCTCAAACCTGCTCCTACTAAGGTTTTAGACACTAGCTGCATTATTGATGGTCGTATTGAAGAACTGCTCAATACTGGTTTTATCGAGGGTCAAATCATCGTGTCGCAGTTTGTCTTGCAGGAGTTGCAGCAGCTGGCTGATGCGGCTAACGATCAGAAGCGAATCCGGGGACGGCGCGGCTTGGATATCCTCAATCGGATGCAAGAAGCCTACCCCGATCGCCTAATCATTCACCCAGCTGATTACGAAGACATTTCAACAGTAGATGCCAAGTTAGTTCGTTTTGCTCAGGAAATTAATGGCACACTTTTAACCAACGACTACAATCTCAGCAAAGTTGCGAATTTACAGAAGGTGCCAGTTCTGAATGTTAACGATTTAGCTCAGGCATTGCGTCCAATTTATCTACCAGGCGACAATATTGACCTGAAAATTCTCAAACAGGGCAAAGAACCAGCCCAAGGAATTGGCTATCTAGATGATGGCACGATGGTTGTTGTTGAAGAGGGAAGTAGCCACGTTGGTGGCGAACTACGGGTAGTTGTGACCTCAGCTTTACAGACTTCAGCGGGTCGGATGATTTTTGCTCGTCCTCAAGCGTCTGTTGTTGCTTGAACTCATGGGGCGTTCAATTCGCATCAAATCCTGTGACCGATGCCATTTGCTGGCATCGGTTCTTTATCGGGTACAGTACGACGACTCAGGTAATTGGGTTTTTGTGTGCGCTAGCTGTTGGTCTTCAATTAGCCAGAACAATCCTTTCTACGTCTACGGCGGTACCTGGAAAGCTCATAAGAAAAGAAAAAGTTGAATGTGTTAGTTGTTGGTTGTTGGTTATTGGTTATTGGTTGTTGGTTATTTAATAAAAATGGAACAGTTGATTATAAATTTTCCCCAAACAACAAACAACAAACAACAAACAACAACCTAACTACTCCTGCAAAACAGTTTTAGAAACAATCCGGGTCTTCTTGCGATCGGCTTCTGTCAGTTCTTCTCCAGATTGCAAGCGAGTGGCGTTAGTTTGCAGCACAGTAGCGGCACCTTGGTCTCCCATTTGCAGCGCTGTCTTTGCCGCAGTTTGCAGCATCGTTGCGGCACCAGAGCGATCGCCATTTTGTAATTTCGCTTCAGCAATTTGAGTCTGCCGATACTTGGCCAAAGCTAAGATTGACTTCTGAACCTCAGCATTCGGTGTACTTTGGTAAACCCCCTGAAATTCTGCCTCTATGGGCACGACACAGGAGAGTAAGCCTTCTTGGCCTGAAGCTGGGTCATCGTAGCGAACTTGCAGATTTGCGATCGCCTGACGACCCACTGGCATTTGACCAATATAAAGGTTAGCTAAGATAACTCGCTCGGCATCGGTCATCAAATCTCCCAGTCGCACCACAAATTGCTCTCCTTCTCGTTGTACGGGGAGTTCAATAGTTTCTGGTGCTACTTGTGCAATTGGTTTGAGTTCCGCTAGGCGCACATTTGGCATCAAAGACATTAGCAAATAAGCATTAG
>DALYIW010000131.1:6532-21487 GCA_031970155.1 Coleofasciculaceae cyanobacterium CTOTU46601
CAGCTGCACCGATTGAGCACGTTGGAAAAGCCTTGCAAACTCATCAACTGCTTGCTCAGGGCGTTCGATATAAGAGAGAGTGCCACCACCAGCATCAGCTATTTTTTCCAAAACATCTTGGTTCCAGTTGGAACCAAAGCCTAAAGTATTCAATGTTATTTTGTAGCTCGGAGCTAGTTCTGCTAATTTCCGACAGCGATTGTTGTCACCATGTTCGTTCTCGCCATCGGTTAGTAGAAACACTTGAGATACTGTATCTTGTTTGCCCTTGGCGATTTCTTCAATTCCCAGTTTTAGACCTTCATCAATGGCTGTTCCTCCATCAGCTGAGAGGTGTTGGATTTGTTTTTTGATGGCGTTCAGGTCTTCAATTACTTGATTTTTGACAAGAACTTTCGCTCGATGATCGAAGGCTACTACTGAGATGCGATCGCCTGGATTAAGTCGCTCAACTAAATTTACTGCTGCTTTTTTCACGGTTTCCAGAGGGCGTCCTTCCATGGAGCCACTATGGTCGAGAACCAAGCATAAATTTAGCGGAACATTACGGTCTTTTTCCGATGCGATCGCACTAATTCCAATTGACAGCTGACGCTGACTACTCGCTTGATTGGCATCAACATGGGCATCATTTAAGGCAGGGTGCAAACCAACTTTCATCTCATCAGACTCCTGAACAAGCAATAAGGAATACAAGCAACTTCATATCAATACGCTAGTACCAAGGATTAACAAGGGACAATAACCGCACAAAACAAGGGTAAATAACCGCACAATTACTAATCAAAACTAATCACTGCAACAACGACAGTAGAAGCATCTCAAAGAACCGCCCCAGGCAGGCTCAACCACACGCTACTATGTTATTAAAAGATAGCGCCATTAATGCAGCCCCAAACACTATGGAAATACCTATTCAGGCTGTTCAATCCCCCTACTACTACGGTAATACCACCTACCGGACACCGCCACCCGATTTACCCTCGCTGATGCTCAACGAGCGGATTGTTTATCTGGGTTTGCCCTTGGTGCCTTGGGTAACTCAGTTAATTGTGGCTCAATTGCTGTACTTGCAATACTCTGACCCGGAAAAGCCAATTAAAATTTACATCAATTCCAGCGGCACCTCCTATGAGGGCGAACCCGTTGGTTTTGAAACCGAAGCCTTTGCTATCTGTGACACGATGAGCTACATCAAGCCGCCAATCCACACCATCTGCATTGGTTCAGCAATGGGCATGGCGGCGATGCTGTTATCGGCAGGGACAAAAGGTTGTCGGGCTAGTTTACCCAATGCCTCAATCGTCCTGCACCAGTCTAGAAGCTATGCCCGTGGTCAAGCTACGGATATTCAGATTCGTGCTAAGGAAGTGCTGGCAAATAAAGCAACAATGATTGATATCCTATCTCGCAACACGGGTCAAACCCCAGAGAAGATTACCAAGGATATGGATCGGCTGTTGTACATGACACCCCAGCAAGCTAAAGAGTATGGTCTAATTGACCGAGTGCTAGAGAGCAACGAATTTGCTGACTCGCTTCCTGTCGCTGTCTCCTAAGACGATGTTTCCACTCTCTGTCCGCCTGCTTTCTTGGCGTTTAACCCATTAGTCTGTATTGAATTGGAGTGAATTGTGCCAATTTCTAGAGATGTTAGAGTTCCCTACCAGATGCCGGGAGACCAGTATACCCAGTGGATTAGCATCTACGATCGCCTCTACCGGGAACGAATCATTTTTCTGGGTGAAGAAGTAGACGATCAAATTGCCAACCAGATCATCGCGATCATGCTTTATCTGGACTCTGAAGATTCAGGCAAAGATATTTATCTCTACATCAACTCCCCCGGTGGTTCGGTCACCTCAGGCATGGCAATTTACGATACCATGCAGCACATCAAGTCCGATGTAGTGACTATTTGTGTGGGATTAGCCGCGTCTATGGGTTCTTTCCTACTGGCTGCGGGTAAGAAAGGCAAACGGCTAGCATTGCCTCACTCGCGGATTATGATTCACCAACCCTCTGGCGGGACGCGTGGACAAGCCACAGATATCGAGATTGAAGCTAAAGAAATTTTGCGAATCCGGCATCAACTTAACCAAATCTACGCCCAAAATACTGGTAAATCCATTGAGAAGATTGAAAAAGACATGGATCGTGACTTTTTCATGTCTGCTCAAGAAGCGCTGGAGTATGGACTGATTGACCGCGTGATTGAAGACAAAGCCCAAGTAGGATAGACAAGCTGGGTAAGGTTGTCCTCTGAATCTGCCTTTACCAGTCTTGTGCAATTCATCTGCCGCTATAACCCACAACGTTTAGCGGCGAGAGTACATCAAAGTCAGGCTAGCCAATAATCTCGCTCTTTTCAGGTGTGAGATGACTGTCGGTAGAAACGTCCAAGTAGGGCGTTTCTACAGCAACGCTACAATTACTCCAGGGAAATCTACTAGAATTGCTCCCCGTAACGCCAGAACCTAGAGAAGAGAGAGTATGGATTTTCAGAAAAAATCCCTGCTTGGGTAAAATCTTCTGCGTATAAAGGTAGAGCAGACATTTTATACTGTTTTTTTCGCTGTAGGGCACATAAAGTAGGTTTTGCTTCAAGTAGGGTTCTTGAAATCTAGATGAAGCAAGCTTCTCACAGCTAAAAGCAGTGGGAAAGTTACAAGTGCTAACGGTGCCCTTTCTCTGGCGGTTCAGTTCATTAGTGCTTTTCCTTTCAATGAATCTGGCTGATTGCTATCGCTTACTGGGTTTAATGTATGGAGCCTCCACTGCTGAAGTCAAGGCGTCTTATCGGCGTTTGGCACGTCGGTGTCATCCTGATGTCAACTCTGAAGACAAGTTTGCTCAAGACAAGTTTATTGAGTTAACTGAGGCTTACAAGATACTCCTGAATGCTATTAAGCCGTCTGGCAGTAATGAGGTGTCTAGCCCATCCCAGACGGTTACTGCTACTGGTGAATCTTTTAATGGCAAGGTGTCGCAGAGTCCACCACCCGCTACGAAGGTAACTCGCAAGCCACCATCAGCCCAGTGCTATCCCCCGTTGTCGGCATTAGAAAAACAGCTAAAGTTGACTTCCTATGAGCAATTGCAGCAGCTACTGAAGTGCCGACGATTTGCTAGGGCGATCGCATTAGTAGAGGGTTTATCCCAACGTATTCCTCAAGATCCAGAAGTCAGACAGTGGAAAGCGATCGCCTATCAAACCTGGGGACGGCATCTGGTTAACGAAAGGCAACTAGACAAGGCAAGAATTTTCTTGAAAAAAGCATTACATACTGACCCCCATAATCGCTCACTTTGGGCAGAGATAGAACGAGATTTCCGCCGCATTGAGCGCCTGTTGTGATAACGGGAAATGTTCTGGACATTAAAACAAAGCTTAGTGCAGTGATGTTACTGAAGGGGGAAAGAATGAGTGGAACTAAAAAATTAGCGATCGCAATTCCCCAGAAAGAAATTGCCCAATTTTGTCAGCGCCACCATATCCGCAAACTGTCTTTATTTGGTTCAGTGTTGCGAGATGATTTTACACCGGAAAGTGATGTTGATTTTTTAGTGGAGTTTGAGCCAGGGAAAACTCCGGGTTTTTTTAAGATAGTCAGTATGGAAATGGAACTTTCAGAACTTCTAGAAGGGAGAAAGATAGATTTAAGAACTCCTAATGAGTTAAGTATCTATTTTCGAGACAGAGTAATGGCTGAAGCTGTGGTGCAGTATGACAGCAATTGATGATTTAACTCGCTTGCACCATATGCAGGATGCAGCTAGAGAGGCTCTGAGTTTCATGTCGGGAAAGCGTCGAGAGGATTTAGCTAACGATAGGATGTTGGTGTTGGCAGTCGTTAAAGATTTAGAAATTATTGGTGAAGCGGCGGGGAGAATTTCAGCGGAATGTAGGGTGAGACATCCTTGTATTCCTTGGGCAGTTATGGTTGGGATGCGAAATCGGTTAACTCATGCTTATTTCTCAATCGATTTAGATATTGTTTGGGATACGGTGACGAATAATTTAGCACCACTGGTTGAGCAACTGGAAAGGGTGATTAAGGAGGAGAGTTAATTACATAAGGCATAGTGTCTAAAGGAACAAACATAAGATTGCCTTGTTTGTTTACTACTAATTTGACTAATTTGGTAGTGGGTTTAGACTCTTGATCGTTGCGATCGCCATTTGAGTGAAACTGAATTGTACCAGTTGCTCCATTAGCTTGAAAATTTGGATTAGCTAATACCTGTTGTAGAGTTTTACGGCTTAATTGATTTTTTGTCTGTAGCGCTTTTATCAAAACCTGAGTAGCATCATAGGCTAAAGCTGTGCGCCAACTTACTGAACCTCCCCACAGTTTCTCAGCAGCTTGAGGAAATTCTTGGTTTGGACTGTCCATACTATGCCAAGGTACAGCTATTACTAAGCATTGTGCAGCTTTTTTGCTGACCACATCTAAGATTTCAGAATTGTAGAGTGTATCTCCTCCTATTACGAGGTATTTGCAGTCATTGGTATTAATTAGCTTTAGAGTTTGATTCCAAACACCTCTCTGAGTATTGGGAAATAATACTAATACTTTAGCTTCTTTTTTTGCGGCTTGATTTAAAGCTTTTACTGGCGAAACTCTACCTAATGAATCATCTACAATCTTTCCTCCATTTGCCTTGAAACGACTACTAAATTCCTTGAAGATAGATTTGCTATATTTACTACGAGGATTATAAAATACAGCTGCCTTTTGCTGATTAGCTTGTTTATTTAGATATTGGGCTAAAGCTTGGGCTGTGAAGCGATCGCTCAGCACTGTGCGGAAAAAGAAATTAGGTTGATGAGACTTTCCGAAATTTGATAACTCTTCTGAAGTGCTGGTAGGAGAAACAAATACTAATTGGTTTTTTTGATAAATATCAGCAGCTGCTAAAGTCGAATCACTGGTATACTGACCAACAACAGCGAGTAGCTTCTCTTGTTTAACTAAAGCCTCAGCCACTTTTTTAGCTTGCTCTGAGTTATTAGCATCATCCGCAATTAACACTTTAATACGTGCCCCATTTGGCTGTTGATTAAACTCATCTTGAGCTTGAGCGACTCCTCGCAAAACTTCCAAGCCAGGGTAAGACCCTTCTGAACTATTGTCAAGAGGGTTTGTATCAAGAGGAACAGCCACAGCAATTGTGTAAGATTGAGCTTTCTGAGCCTCAATTCGAGCATTATTCAAGTAGATTAATGTTTCAGGATCTCTTTTACCTTGCTCACTACTCCATGCCTTCTTTAACCAATCAACTGCTTTGTCATATTTGCCAGATTGGAACGCCTCAACACCCTTTTGCTTTTCTGGTGTTTCAGAAAGAGGAGTTAATATTTTTTCTCCATAACTTAAATGTTCACCAATGGCATCTGGACAAGATTTAAAATGTCCTAATATCTCACAAGGAAGTATCCGATAGAGCAATGTTCCTGCTAGTCCTAGTCCTAACAGTAGAGTTGCGCCACCCACTAACCAGATATTGACTATAGATTTGTGTGGCAGATTGGTAATATTAGTAGGAAATTGAGTGATTTCAAAAGTATTGTTATTGACTAAATTGGGTTTATTATTAGCTAGTTTTACAGGTTCGTCACTATTAGCAATGGCTTGAATACGTTGCCGAATTTCTTGAGAATTTCGAGGGCGGTTAGCTGGCGAATAAGCCATTAAATCATCTATCAATTGTGCTAACCCAATTGAAATTCTTGGAGCCAGATTTCGCCAAGTTAGTTGATTGGTTTTAGAATTAATTAATTCACTGGGATGCCTACCTGTCAGCAAATACACAAACGTGCGTCCCAAGGCAAAGAAATCAGACTGTGATACGGTTTCGCCACAAATTTGTTCTGGTGGCGTGTAACCATCGGAATGAACTAATGTTGCTCCCATTCCAACTGTACCAAAGTCAATTAATACTAGCTTTCCATTGGGTTTCAGCATGATGTTCGATGGCTTAATATCCCGATGCCAAAGCTTTTGTTGATGTACTATATCTAAAATCTCTAAAAGTTGTTCCAACCAATTGAGGGCTTGTTCTTGAGAAATTGACTGATTTTGATTTAACCAATTTTCTAAATTTTGTCCTTCAATTTTCTCCATTACTAAGCATCTTAAGGTTCTAAAGCCATTACCAAGCACAAACTCAAAGTAACCATCTGGCTCAACTTTAGGAATTCCTGGATGATGCTGTCGGTTAGTTAACCAACCTAAAGCTACTGCTTCTCTCTCAAATAATTCAGCAACTCTGCTATTTTGATATCTAGGTGCCAAGCATTTCAAAACTTTAGAAGTTCCTGGCTCTCTGAAATCTTGTACTTCAAAGACTTCACTATTGTAGTCTGAGCCAATTCGCAGGGGTTTGATACTTTGATACCGCTCATTGATGAGTAGTCGAGTACCGCAAGCTTGACAACACTCTAAATCATTTGGATTTTGACGATTAGAGCAGTTTGGGTTAATGCAGTAGCTCATACAACGGTGGCTGTGATGGTTGTTCAACAACCCGACTCTAGTTCTGCAATCAGTTTAAGGAGGTTGTTTTCTGCGTAACCAGCTTCTAGTGCAGGCTTACCTTCTAGTATAGAGAGAATTGCTTTGAGGTGTTCTATCAGACGTTTTTCACTTCTTAAGGCTGAAATTAGCTGTGCTTTTACTGAAGTTAGGATAGGTTGAAATGGAAAGTCTTGAAGGTTGTATTCTTGCACAATAGTTAGAGCATGGCTACTAATCAGTTCAAGCTTTCCCTCACACAGTTGTTCGCAAACTTGATCGACAAAATGATTAGTGACGTACTTCATCACGACAGGAGGGAGGGTGAACAGAACTTCATTGGGTTCTGTACTTTTTTCAATTAGCGATCGCCAACTCAGTGCTTGCATCACTTCGATTAACTCAGATTTCTTTACAGGAAATAAAATATCGGTTTGTAATTGTGATAATAAAATGGGCTGACGGTGAATGGCTAGCCAGTAAACAATCTGCTTTTCTAAGCCTGACAAACGATTAAACTGTTCAGCTAATACATCGGTAATTCCAGTAATCACTAAGGTCTTCTGTTTCAGGAACTCCGAGACATTACTATTGAATAAATCTTGGATAAGTGTGGCGATAATGTTTAAGGCTAAAGGATTACCTCGATAAAGTCTAATCAAGTTCTCCCATTGTTCTTCTCCACATAGCTCGTTTGATTTTAAGATTTCTCGTGCTTCTACATCTTGTAAACCATTGAGTTGTAACGAACGAATGGGTTGTGATTTTCCTTCTATTGCCGTGATTTCGCTAGGTTTCTCGCGGCTGATTACTACGATCGCACTTTGATGTGGCGATTCTCCTACTCTCTTGAGGAGTTCACCATACGCCTCACAACCTTCAAGATAGCTGCCAGTAAGGTGGCGAGGCATTTGAGGACGAGACTCACCATCTCCCAGAATTGCCTCAAAATTGTCGAGTACCAGTAAACATCGGTGCTTTCGCAAACAATCAATCAGCTGAGATAATCGAGTGCCGACACCTGCTGGTAAAGTCTCTGTTGTATTTCGTTGCGCTGCGCTAACGCTTCCCCTGGTTGAGGAAGAATGCCCACTAGTAAAGAATTGGACTAATTGTGTCAGGAGCTCTTCAATAGGTGGGGTATAGCGCAGACTTCGCCAGATGAAATACTGATATTGATCTTGAAGCGACTCCACCAACTTGACGGCTAAAGCTGTTTTGCCAATTCCCCCCATTCCCAGTAGAGTGATTAAGCGGCACTTGTCTTTAACAATCCACTGTTCTAATGTGGCAAGTTCTTCTTTGCGCCCGTAGAAAACACCAGACTCCGGTGCTTCTCCCCAGTCTTGCACACAAGCGCGATCGCTAATTTCTTCCCAGCCTAGTCCCAGTACCTCACTATAAGCCTTGAACGCCTCCGTATTGATGGGACGCTTTCCTGCCAGAAAACGCTTCCAAGTCCCTTCTGAGATGCCCTCAGCTAGATAGCCTACTGCTTCCCAGTCTGTCCCCAAAACTCTACTCGCTTCCTCAAGCCATTTAGGGTTGTCCACACTCCACCCCTTTTCCTTTCTGGCTTGCTTAATTCTTGCTAGTCCAGGCGTAGAAGCTCTGAGAGTTGTCATTTATTGCATAGAGTTTTTGGTTTGTCAAGATCAATTTTAAATCAGCTGCCTACTGATCTACTAATCTCTGTGCCTATTCACCGATTGTAGAGATATGAACAGTGAAAAGAAACGGTGAACGCTATGAAACTTGTAGGAACTCAACAGAAACGCTTAGTCAAAGCCAGTTCATTTGCGATCGCATTTGTCCTGTTTCCGCTGGCAAGTTTGGCCATTGAGGTGAAGGATGTGCCCAATCCTCGACAGATAGACGGCACCTGGGTGACAGATCAGGCAGGAATTTTGAGCAATGAGACAGAAACCCAACTCAATCAAATGATTGCTCAATTGGAGCGTAAAAATGGCACAGAAATCGCTGTAGTGACTGTACCAGAAACAGCTCCGGCGGCATCGCCTAGGGAGTTTACAACCAAGCTATTTAACTATTGGGGGATTGGTAAGAAAGGTAAGGACAATGGGGTGCTGTTTTTGATTTCAAAAGGCGATCGCCGCGTGGAAATTGAAACAGGTTACGGCATCGAAGCAATTTTACCTGACGCCAAAGTCGGCAACATTATCAACACTCAAATCACTCCTCAATACAAAAAAGGTGATTTTAACAGTGGTACTCTAGCTGGGACCAAAGCGCTGGTTGTCGCCTTAGAAACTCCTCAAGCGTCCTCTGTAAGCAAGGAACCAACGCCCACAGCGATTGCTTCGGGCAAACCCTACACAACTTTGGACGATCAACCCTCCGCTCGTTCACAGAACTTACAGCAACCGACTGAGGATGGCAATGTTCCTTGGTTGCTGCTAGTTGGAGGTGGATTAGTATTGGCAGGCGGGACTGCGGCTTGTGTGAAACGTAGTCGGGTTTTGATTGAACCGGAAGGACACTCGCGGCTTAGAGGTAGCAGTCGTCTTTTCCTGTGTGCTAATTGCAACAAGCCGATGAACAAAGTAGAAGATACCATCATCCAATCAACTCTAAGCAAACCAGAGAAAGTAGCTCAAAAACTCGGCAGTGTCAGATTTGAGGGTTGGAAATGTCCTGAGTGTAGCCAACAGCTAACTGGACTAGGATTCCACACAGTTGCCTATGAGTCACACTCAGCGCATTTTAGAAATTGTCCTACCTGCCAGGAATTGACAGTAACGCACGCCAGGAAAACTCTCAAGCGCCCTACACATTACAGCTCTGGAACACGTCTGATTAGCGACAAGTGCCATTGTTGTGACTATTACATAGAGTGGGAAGAAACGATTCCTCGCCTGTCTACCTCTTCTTCTAGCCGCAGTTGGAGCAGTGGCAGTGGCAGTGGCAGCTTTAGTAGCGGCGCTGGTTCCAGTGGAGGTGGCGGCTTTGGGGGTGGTTCCAGTGGAGGCGGTGGTGCCGGAGGTGGTTGGTAATCATCTCAGGACTTACGCAAATTTCCTTTTGAAGGGGCATTTGTAGGGCGGCGACTTTTACCGGGCCATCAATTCGGCTCCTACTTTGGTGTCCATGCGTAATGTGGTGGCCATGGATAAGTCCTGACTTGTCAAGATCAGTTTAAGGTCATTTTGAGAAAATGAACTTACTGATCCCAAACCGATCTGGTAAATATGATTCAAAACCCCGATTCTATAAGTGATGCAAAGATTTTTAAACAGTGCAATGGCTACTTGGGTAGGAACATTTACCAGCAACCTTAATAAAAAGTCAATTCGAGAGCTTGTAGTTGAGGCTGAAGACGAGGTAGAGGCTATAGTAAAGCTTGACTTTTACGACTACGATGAAACTTGGGAACATTACTCATTCGTTGACATACACAAGCAGAGCTCCTTAACGTTCGTTAGGGCTTTTCAAAGGGTAATCAGTGCATTTGCTAACCTCAAACAACAAACAACAAACAACAAACAACAAACAACAAACAACTACTTTGGAGAAAACGCACAATCTCGTTTAGACACTTTTTGATCGGGCATGGTTGTATTACACAGAGTCGCGCTATTCAGGCTTAAAGGGGTCAATTTAGCTTCTTTCAAGTTGGCATCAGTCAAATCAGCATCCCGAAGGTTAGCATTAGTCAGGTCAGCACCACTTAAGTTAGTACCAATCAAGTTGGCCTCACTCAAGTTAGTACGTCGGAGGTCAGCATTGCTTAAATTAGCACCTTGAAGACTGGCAGCAGCCAAGCTAGCCCCATAGAGATTGGCACCCTTCAAGTCACATTTGTCACACTTATTTGTGGTTTGTAGCTGCCTAATCTGGTCAAGGTTCTCAGCTAGAATGGGAGCTGCCAACACAGACGAAGCCAGCAGTAAAAGCGTAGTTAGAAGTCTTCGTTTTATCATCCTTGAGTACACCTCGCCATAACAGGGTATGGAAATCAAGGTTAGACCTTTACCGAAATCCTGACAACCTAACCGAGATCATTCCTGGTTAAGCTCTTGAGCAGTAAAAAAACCCCACTGGATACGACATCAGTGGGGAAGTTCTCTGAGTACAATCCTTAACTATTTCTCAAACCAATGTCTTGATACAGTCAGCTTGACTACTTTTTCAGTTTCTCGGCCTAGAAAGCCAGACATTGCTGCTTATACTTAGGACTTACGCATTTGAACGAAGTCATGGGTTTAGGAAATCGGGAGTCGAGAGTCGGGAGTCGGGAGTCGGGGAAAGCCTGATCAAATCCCGACTCTCTACACCAGGACTCCCTCTCCCGTGCGTAAGTCCTGTAAGCTGCTATCACTCGTCCAAATAGGCGTACACTGTCAGCAGCTGCTGAAGTATAGATAAATGCTCCTCATTGGTAATGACGGGTGAATTAGCTCCTAAATCAATAATGGGAGTGCCCAGAGTATCTCGCGCACGTTCATTGATTGCAGTAATCATCGCTTCAGAAGTTGTTTGGTTTTGCTCTGCTATGTTTTTGATCGCTGCAACCGGATTATCTTCTTCTGCGATCGCTTGCAGAAGCTTAATATCAGGTTTAGTGAGTTCATCCATGAATTCACTCCATTTGAGTGCTAAATCTTCTTCAGAAACTGCATCTTCAGACTGCTGCGCCGCTAAAGCTGCCCATTCAGGTGGTAATGTTTCTTCAGCAGCCGGCTGTTGATTCACTCGTGCTAAAAACTCAGCCCATTCGGGTGGTAATTCGTCGTCATCGAGGAGTAAGTCTTCTGTAGAAGTTACAGGAGTGGGTGTTGCTTCTATTTGAACTGGTTCTATTTGAACGGGAGAGTTACTTAATGCCGCTTCTAGTTGTCTTCTTTGTTCCTCAAGAGTGATTACTTCCTGTTCCAGTTGTGTCTTGTTGTTCTGTCTTTCTAAGACTTGGTTTTGCAACTGGTTAAACTCCGTATGTAAGGAGTTGAGTTGAGCTTCGAGTTGCTGCTTTTGTGTTTCAGTAGAAGATAGAAATTGATTTAGCTCTGTTCTGGTTTGCTCAAGAATTTGAATTTGAGCCTGTATGTTGTCTGACTCTGTTTGTAGCTGCTGTCTTTGTGCTTGAAAAGTCGTTAATTCCTGAGCTAGGGCCTCTTTGTCGTTCTGTTGCGCTGCAAGTTGGGTTTGCAGTTGCTCTAGTTCGGCTCGTAAGGAACTCAGACTAGCTTCTAGGTTCTGTTTTTCTGCTGTTGGCGCTGATAAAGATTCATCTAGCTCGGTTCGTTGCTTTTCTAGTTCTTGAATTTGACTTTGCAGGTTGTTTAAGTCTAGTTCTAGCTGGGACTTCCTCTGTTCTAAAGTACCTAGATCTCGCTCTAGCGCCTCCTGTTGACTCTGTTTTTCTGAGGTTTGGTTTTGGTGTTGAAGGAGTTCTGCTTGTAAGGAATTGAAAGTAGCCTCTATTGTCTGTACTTCGGATGTCTTAGTAGATAAAGATTGATTCAGCTCAACTTCCCATCTTTCAAGCGCATGAATTTGAGTTTGTAGGTGATTTAGTTGTTCTGTTAGCTGGTTTCCTTGCTCTTCTAAAGCTGCAACTTCCTGAGTGAGTCCTGTTTGTTGATGCCGTTGCTCCTCTAGTTGAGTAGATAGTTGAGTCAGTTCAGCTTGTAAAGAAGTCTTTTGTGATTCGAGCGCTTGGACTTCAGTAGTTTTAGCTTCTAGGGTTTGCTCTAGTTCAAGTTGCTGCTGTTGCAGGGTTTCAACCTGTGTTTGCAGTTGTTGCGATCGCATTTCCAACTGCTCTAAAGCCGCAACTTCCTGATTAAGTCCTTCCTGTTGACGAACTTGCTCCTCTAGTTGAGTAGATAGTTGAGTCAGTTCAGCTTGTAAAGAAGTCTTTTGGGTTTCGAGCGCATGAATTTCAGCAGTTTTGGCTTCTATAGTTTGCTCTAGTTCAATTCGATGGTTTTGAAGCGCGTCAACATGAGTTTGTTGCTCCTCTAGAGCCGAGATTGCCTGATTAAGTCCTTCGTGTTGACGAACTTGCTCCTCTAGTTGAGCAAACAGCTGTGCAAGTTCGGCTTGTAAGGAAGTCTTTTGTGCTTCAAGTTCTTGAACTTCAGCCGCTTTGGCTTCTAGAGTTTGATTGAATTCAATTTCGTGATCTAAGAAAGCCTGAAGTTGAGTTTGCAGATGATCGGAGCGCTCTGTTAGCTGATATTCATTATCTTCTAGAGACGCGATGTTCTGATTAAGTTCTTCTTGTTGACGACTCGCTTCAGTAATTTGAGCAGAAATTTCAACAAGTTCGGTTTGTAAGGAATGCTTTTGTGTTTCGAGTTCCTGGACTTCAGCAATATTGGCGGCGAGAATTTGATGGAGTTCCGTTTGCTGCTCAATGAGAGCTTGAACTTCAGTTTGCAGATTCTGGCGTTCGGTTAACTGCCCTATAGAAGTAGCATCCTGATTGAGTTCTACCTGTTGACGCCGTTGCTCCTCCATTTGAGCAGACAACTGTATGAGTTCGGCTTCTAAATAAGTCTTTTGAGTTTCGATTGTCTGGACTTCGACGATTTTTGCTTCTAGGGTTTGATTGAGTTCCGTTTGTTGTTCGATGAGAGCTTGAACTTGAGTTTGTAGATTCTGGCGCTCAGTTAACTGCTCTAGTACCCCAACATCTTGATTGAGTTCGTCTTGTTGACGACGCTGCTCATCAACTTGAGCAGACAACTCAACGAGTTCGGCTTGTAAGGAATATTTTTGGGCTTCGAGTTCGTGAACTTCAGCGATTTTAGCGTCGAGGGTTAATTCGATCTCGGTTTGCTGCGCGATGAGAGATTGAACTTGAGTTTGTAGATTCTGGTTCTCAGCTAACTGATCGAGATCTGTAAAATCATGATGTAATCTTGCCTGTTGACGCTGTTGCTCATCAATTTGAACAGACAGTTCAGCGAGTTCGTTAAGTAAGGAATACTTTTGAGTTTCGATCGTCTGAACTTCAGTTGTTTTTGTTTCCAGGCTTTGCTCTAGCTCGATTTGCTGCTGTTGCAGGGTTTCAACTTCTGTTTGTAATTGTTGCGATCGCGCTTCAAGCTCAGAAAGAGCCGCAACTTCCTGACTGAGGTTTTCCTGTTGACGCTGTTGCTCCTCAATTTGAGCAGACAGCTGTGTCAGTTCAGCTTGTAAAGCAGTCCTTTGAGCTTTTAGCGTCTCAAATTCCGAACTTTTCGTTCCTAAGGTTTGCTCCAACTCAATTTGCTGGCGTTGAAACGCTTCAACTTGAGCTTGCATCTGCCCTAGTTGCGTTTCCAACTGCTCTAAAGCCGCAACGTCCTGATTGAATTGTTCCTGTTGACGGCGTTGCTCCTCAATTTGAGCAGATAGTTGAGTAAGTTCCGCTTGTAAAGAAGTCTTGTGGGCTTCAATTGCCTCAACTTCACTAGTTTTTACTTCCAGGGTTTGATTAAGCTCAGTTTGCTGCTCAATAAGAACTTGAACTTGAGTGTGCAGATGGTTCGAGTCTCCTGTGATTTCCTGTAGCTGCCTGTGGATAGTGGCTAACTCTTGATTGAGTTCCTCTTTTTGCTGGTTTAATCCTGTGACTCTGCTCAGTAGCTGGTTCTGTTCGGATTGTAAGCCATTGAGCCTAGCTCCTATTTCTTGTTTAGTTGCTGCTGCCGCAGATATAGATTGATTCAGCTGCGCTTGTTGTCCCTCAAGCTCTCGAACCTGATTTCGGAGAGAATTTCTATTAAGCTTTTCTTGAACAATTCGCCTTTTATCGACAATCACAGCTCCTACACATGTAGCAGCGCCAGTAATTACACCAATTAGCAGTGCTTGCTCTGCATTTGTCCACCATCCAAGTAAGAAGCTGATGATGAAGGCAACTATACCCAGAAGAATTTGATTGATTAACATGGTTGATTGCATATTGCTGGTTGGGAGCCAAATTACTTTTTCGGGAGAATAGCTGCACCACGGCAGGAGTTTAGCAATGCCGAAACGGGTATAAACTCCTATCTATCTAGAAAATCGGGAGTCGGGAGTCGGGAGTCGGGAGTCGGGGAAGAAAGATTTTCATTCCAACGTTTGTGAGCGTAGCTCATAGTGCCTAACTTGCTCTGTTCGACTGCCTCTGTCTGACTAAGAGTTTCCAAGTCTGTATCCAAACTAACAGCGTTTTCAATGAGGTGTTTGGCCAAAAAATGGCTAATTCGCCTCTGAGTCATTGAGTAAGGATGAGGGATGAAGGATGAGGGATGACGAGCGTTGCTCTGTTCGACGGTGCGTAGCGTCAGGATGAATAGCCCATAAATAATGGGGCTTTAAATAATGAAGATTTATTTTTTCTCATCAATAAATAAAGATGCTTCCAAAAATTTTTCATCCCTCATCCCTCATCCCTCATCCCTCCTCCTTTCTTTATCGGTCAATAAACTGTTGTACAGTACGT